>BOXE01000001.1:0-270889 GCA_019650635.1 Alphaproteobacteria bacterium
CTTTTTCCCAAAAAAAATTTCCCCTTTTGCTTCTATGGATATTTCTTCCAGTGTTTCAACCATCTGAGGCAAACCTGGCATATTACAAGAATTTCTTTTTTCCTTCTTGGGCAAATTATCAATTTTTTCCCTCTGTATAGGTTTTTAACCATTCTTTTCCCAAATCTGGATTGAAATCGTAACTATTGGATCTTATTTTCATGTTAACAAAAAACGTGTTGTTTTCTGGCAAAAAAATGATAGGTCCCTTTGTAAAAATTTTTTTTTACCCCATGTAAAAGCTACAATAAAATCCGGGGCCCAATAAATTTTCCCTTCAGTGTTTTCTTTATACTTAATGTTTTTATATAAAAAGGTTCGATTCGTAATGGGAATTACTTGAAGACTGGGCCATCGCATTTTCATCAGTGTTCTAAAACTTCTCACACACGGTTGCGTTTTGCTGCTGCATATTGGGTATAAGGTAATATTACCATTTTTGACAGCCTTTTTTTTTTAATTCAGATAATTTTTTGGCTATCCCCGGATTTCCTATCGCATTGCATAATCATTTCTATAGACTTATTCTTCATTCTTTTTTGAAAGGGTTGTTGTTTGCTTTTCAAATATTTTTAAGGGGGACATGTTTTCTTCTTCATCCAAATCTTCTGATAGTTTTGCTGTTTTTGGGCCTAAATGTTAAAATAAGGGGTTTAAATTACTGCCAAAAATTGGGTTCACTTCTTACTCTTTATCGGAAAAAATTTTAGTATTTTCTTATACCCCACCACTTTGTTAAATCGGTTTCCTAATTTATCGGGAGCACTCCTGCCTTTCTTTTGAATCGGGGTGTTTATTTGGAAGGTTCATAATTCTACACTTTTTTATTTCAATATTGTTTTTTTGTTTCGGTAAAATCCATGGATAAATTAAAAATATGGTTATTTTTTTTAATTTGTCTAAAACTTCTTTCTTTTTTTTCACCCCTTTTCCCTTTTAGTATTCTTGGGATCTAAATTTCCCCGAACCGTTATTCCTTTTTTTTTAGAAAACTTGGCAATTCTTTTGGATAGGTTTGATCTAGAGACAATACATCACATTGAACTTCTTCCGCAAAGATCTTATAATTTTTCGTGAACCTCTTGGAAAATGAATTATTTTGTATGTTTTGAAAACTTTTTATTTCTTCACTTATTTGTTTATTTGGTTTAATAATAAAATTTATATATTCTTCTTCCTTCTAAAAGCCCTGCCCATGATTCAAAAATCTGAACATAATTTGCTCCATTTTCTATTTGTTTTTTCAAATATTCAATTGAAAGTTCTGTTATAATCTTTATTATTTCATTCTGCTTCGTTCCTGTTGTCCTTTTTATAAATTTTTTAATTTTACTATGAGTTTGCGAAGTTCCTCCCTCTATCATGTAATTTAAAACAGTAAATGGTCCTCCACAAAAACCTATTAAATTCTTTTTTCCTCTTTTTGAGTTTAGTATTTTAATGGTTTCGAAAATATTAGAGATCTTGTCTAAACACTTATTTAATGTTCTTGTAATTAAGATCCTTTTTTGAAGTTATACATTTCAAAAAAGGACCATGATTTTTTAAAAATTTTACCTCTTGTCCAAGAGCATGAGGAATTACAAGAATATCTGAAAAGAGAATAATAAAATCAAGGTCAAATCGCTTTATCGGTTGAAGTGATATTTCTGATGCAAGGTCAGGATCAAAACAAAGTTTCAGAAAATCGGAATTCTTAGACCTAATTTCCATATATTCGGGGAGATATCTGCCTGCTTGTCGCATAAACCAAATCGGGATTTTATTAACAAATTTCATCTACTACTTAAGTTTTATTAATTATAAGGTTGTTGTTGTTGTTGTACATATAATTAAGTTGATAAACTTTATTAACAGATTACTAACAGGAAATGAAGTAATAAGTTTGTGGAAAACATGTGATAAAAACGTTTGAAGCTAAGAAGACACATAAGCAAAGAAAGTGGAAAAAAAAAACATAATAGTGTTTATTATAATGTTAAGAAAGAAATACACATTGTTAACTTGTGGAAAAAAAAGGACAAAATAGAAAAAAGAAGTGGTTGGACAAGAAAAAACAGGAGAAATACACAAAACTTTCAAAAGTTATCCTCGCATCTTCAAGTGAAGTTAGAAAAAAAATGTTGAATAAATACTTTTCTACAGTTATTAATGTTCCACATAAAGCAGATGAGGAAAAATACAAAAAACAGAAAAAAAACCCAGAAGAAATAGTTCTTAGAATAGCAAAAGAAAAGGCTTTGTCCGTTTTAGAAAACTATCCCAATGAAATTATTATTGCTTCAGACCAAATTTTGGTATGTGAAAACAAAGTGCTTAGTAAGCCAAAAAGTCTTGAAGAGGCAACGAAAAAATTATTATTTTTAAGAAATAAAACTCATAAATTGTATAGTTCTATATATGTAATTCAAAAAGGAAAATTTTATTTTCAACAGGTTAAAGAGGCATCATTATTTTTTGCAAATATTTCTCAAAATGATATAGAATTATATGTAAAAAATAACAAGAAAACTGTCCTCACAACAGTTGGATCATATAAAATTGAAGAGAATTCAAAGTATAAGTTTTTAAGTATAATTGATGGAGATCTAGAAACGATCTTAGGGTTCCCAATAAAAGATTTAATAAAAAAGATCAAACATGAAAAGTAAATTATTTGTTATAGGCAAACCGATTAAACATTCAAGATCACCAACAATACACAATTTTTGGATTGAAAAATATTCGCTAAATGCAAGTTACAACAAGCTAGAAGTAGATAAGACAGAAATAAAGGATTTAATACAACAGGTAAGAGATGGTAAAATTCAAGGTTTTAATGTCACAATCCCATATAAAAAAATAATGACAGATTTTGTAGATGAAGTCGAAGAATCTGCCTTACGAAGCAATGCAATAAACACAATTTACATGGTTAAAGACAAGATAATTGGAGCAAATACAGATGGGATTGGATTCATATCATCTCTAAAGAAAGATTTAAGTTTTAATATTAATTCAAATACCAATGTAATGTGTATAGGAGCCGGAGGAGCTGCCTACGGAATTGTTTCAAGTTTAATAGACTTAAGTCCAAATACTATAAGAATTATTAATAGGACAAAATCTTCAGGCATAAAGTTAATTAAACACTTTGAAAAATTTACTCAATCAAAAAAAATTTTCGAAACCACACTTTCTTGATTCCAAGCCTCATTAATGACGTCGATTTACTTGTAAATTGTACATCATGCGGGATGAATGGAAAGAACCCACTTGCTATCGAGCTTTCTTCAATGAATAAAAAATCATTAGTTTATGACATAGTTTATGAACCTGCCCTTACTCCTCTTATGAAATTGGCAGTGGATAATAAACTAAAAAATACAAATGGATTTTACATGCTTGCTCGGCAAGCTGCAGAATCATTTTATAGGTGGTTTGGAATAATGCCAGAAGATTCACACATCAATGAAATTATTAAAATACTAAAAAATGATTAAAATTGCAATTACTGGAAATATCGGAAGTGGCAAATCAACAATTACGAAAATTATTAGAGAACTAGGATTTAAAGTTTTTGATTCAGATAAAGAGGTCAAAAAGGCGATGACGAAAAAGGATTTAATTAATCAAATAAGTAAAGAGTTCAAATCAAAAATTCCAGGTCTTATTAAAAGAAATACAATTGACAAAGCTAAACTTGGAGAATTTGTATTTTCTAACCCAGATGAATTAAAAAAATTAGAGCAAATAGTGCACCCAAAAGTTTGGGAAAGCAAAGAAAAGTTTTTTGAGAAAAACTGTAATGAGCCAGCTGTCTTTTTAGATATTCCTCTGTTATTTGAAAAAAAACTACAAAGTAAATTTGACTTTATTATACGAACCCGTGTCTCAGAGGAGGTTCAAAAGAAAAGAGTATTAAAAAGAAAAAATATGACTAATGCAAAGTTTAATCACATAAGAAAAACACAAATCGATTATTCAGGTGATGAGGAAAAATGTATCTCTTTGGATATCAATACGGAAGAAGATATTAAAATAGTAAAAAAAAAAGTTAAGAATTTCTTGGAGAAAATTTTGAACTTAAAAAAAGAATTAGATTTAACATAAATGTGGATGAAGACGACCACTTCCCACTGATAAATTCTTGCTTTGAAATCAATAGTTTTTTTATGACAAACTTTAATTCACTTATTGAAAACATCTTAAGCTGCTGTTTAAACTCTGGTAAATTTTTAAAGAAAATAGGAGGTCTTAGTTGTTTTATAGCACTGCTAACGTCAATACCTTCGCAAATTTTAATCTTGATGACAAGCAACCTAAAAAAATGCTCAAGAAGGTAAGTTATTAATCTCATATTATCAGAGCCATAGTCTGTAAATTTATTAAAATTCTTTACAAATTCCTTTTTCTCCTTAGATGCAATTGAAAAAATAAACCTTGTATCGTCGTTGTTAAGTGAATCTGATATAAAAGAAAAAGTGTTGTGCATGAATTTTTTTTCTGGTTCAGTCTTGTGCAGTATAATTATTTTCTCAAGCTCACTTTTAATTTCCAGCCTTTGATTTGATAGATTGTTTGTTAATAAATTTATTAGAGACTCTGAAACTTTTAACCCTTCATTTTGCAAAACATTATTAATATATGTTTTTTTTTCACTTTCACTCTCTTCGTAACAAGCAACTGAAATAGAATAATTGTTTTTTTCAAAAAAAGACCTTAACGGAGACCGGGGGCTCAGTTGATGACATTTTAAGACAACAATTAAATCCTTATTCGTTTCTTTTGAAATAATTGAGATTATTTCTTTACTAATTTTCTCACTGTTAAGATGAAAGCACAAAAAAGTTTTTGAACCAAAAATATTTGGTGTTGAGCTTTCAACAAAGATTCTCGATAGATCTTCTTTTTTAATTTCATCTGAGAAGAAGTTTATCACTTCATAGTCTTGCTTAACATTTTTAAAACTTTTAGTTAGATTGGCACAATCACAAACTTTTCCGTAATTTGGGCCATAAAATAGAAAAAACCGAAATGAACGATAGTTTTCTGGTTTTTTTTCAAAATCTTCAAACTTTACAATCATGGACTAATTTTTCTCTTAGTGGACAAAGCGAGAATTAAATCAGCAAGATCAGTAGATAAGGATCTTACTAATTTTTTTGAAGTATCCTCAATAGAAACTATATTTGCATAATTGTTATTTGTATAGTTAAAACTTCCCGTATTTCTTAAACTCCCTGAGGTCAATTCTCCTTTTTTATCAAAAAAAACATATTTAGCCTCAATTACAAGCATAAGTGCATCAGAAGTTAAATCTTTATTTATCCCCATACCAGAGACAACCCGGTCAATTGAAACAACTAACTTTAAATTAGAGACTTTAGAACTCTTTGAATTAAGCTTTTCATCTAGAAGTAATTTCATTGTGGATGCATTGTTCTCATATTTTTCTTTTGATTTAATTACTATTTTGACCTTGTGGGGATAATATAAATTTGTCCTTTTGTACAAAGGCTTATATGCACAAGAACTTAAAAAATAAACAACAAAAATTGTAAAAAGTATTTTAATTTTCATATAACAAAATTAATTATTTTATTAGGCACAAATATTATTTTCTTTGCCTTCTTAATATTTATACTGTAATTACTTTGGCTTCCAACTATTGTTTCAATTAATCTATCTTTTTTTATATTTTCATGGACTTTTATAATACCCTTTTTTTTCCCGTTTATTTGGACAACTATTATTACCTTGTTATTTGAAGATTTACTTAAATCCGCTTGAGGCCACTCTATATTTTCAATTATCTGATCTGATCCAGATTTATAAACCAACTCCTGAGAAAAGTGTGGTGTTATGATATAGATTAATCTTAAATAAATCGACCAACAATAATTAAATATTTCCCCTTCCAATTTTTCTTTAATAAGAAGATTTGATAATTCACGTAATTTTGCGACGGCTGTATTGAATCTGTAGTTTTTTACATCCTCTGAAAAAGTATAAATTGTTTTATTAGTAAATTCATATGCTCTTTTTTCTTCATCTAACATATCTTTGTCTTTAGGAAAGGTAACTGTAAAGTTAAATTTTGACGATAGTAGATCATAAATTTTTTCTAGGTATTTATTCATTGCTTTGATACCGTCTATAGACCACTCTAAGTCTCTTTCTGGAGGAGAGTCTGATATCATAAAAAGACGTGCAGTATCTGCACCATATGTAAACACAATTGAATCAGGATCTACAATGTTCTTTTTAGATTTGCTCATTTTTTCTGATCTTCCCTTTATAACTTCTATTGTTTTACTGCCTTGATTAGTCCAATATGTTCCTTTTTCTTTTATAACGTTTTTGGGTTCTATCCATTTGTTATCTTTTGTTCTGAAAGTTTCATGACAGACCATGCCTTGTGTTATAAGTTTTTTGAAAGGCTCTTTAGGAAGTTGCTTTCCACA
This sequence comes from Alphaproteobacteria bacterium, assembly GCA_019650635.1. Classification (GTDB taxonomy): domain Bacteria; phylum Pseudomonadota; class Alphaproteobacteria; order Methylaequorales; family Methylaequoraceae; genus Methylaequor. The sequence goes on from BOXE01000001.1 coordinate 6,486, forward strand.
GACTTTAAACGCTCTAACAAAAAATCTAGAATAAAGTAAATGCAAAATTGCATGTTCCACTCCACCGATATAATGATCAACTGGCATCCAATAAGAAATGTCTTCATCCTTAAAAGGTTCACTTGATGATATTGGCGAACAGAATCTTAAAAAATACCATGACGAATCAAAAAATGTATCGAGAGTATCTGTTTCTCTAATTGCATCCATTCCAGTTTTTGAACATTTAGTTTGTTTCCAGTATGGGTGATTTTCAAGAGGGTTTCCTGTTGACGTTAATTTAATATCATTTGGCAGCCTAATTGGTAATTCACTGTCCTCTACAGCCAGGATTTCTCCATCTTTTCTGTAAATTATAGGAATAGGACATCCCCAATATCTCTGTCGTGATACACCCCAATCTTTTAATCTGAACTTTACACATTTTCTTCCAATTTTTAATTTCTCAATTTTTTCAACAATCGTTTCTTTCGCGTTTTTTATATTTTTTTCATTAAGGAATTCAGAATTTATTAATATATCTGTCTCATTTTTTTCACAATAAGGAAGTTCTTTTTCTTTGCCTTTTATTATGCATTTTACAGGAATGTTATATTCTTTTGCAAAATGATAATCTCTTTCGTCATGAGCTGGACAGCCAAAAATTGCACCATTTCCGTAATTAATCAATACATAATTAGAAAAAAATATTGGAATTTTTTCGTTTTTAATAAAAGGATGTTCAGCAAAAAGAGATGTGTGAAATCCAATTTTTTCTTGGACAGAATCCTTTGTTTCCTGCATTTTTAAACACTTGTTTCTAAATTCTAAAAATTTTTCATCATCTAAAAATTGTGACGAAAGCGGATGCTCAACTGATAATGCAATAAAACTTGCTCCAAAGATTGTTTCAGGTCTTGTTGTAAAAATATCAATCGATAATTTTGATTGGGATATTTTGAATTTTATTTCAGCTCCTTCAGACATTCCGATCCAATTTTTTTGCATTAATTTGACTTTTTCTGGCCAATTTTCTAATTGATTTAAATCACCTAAAAGTTCCTCTGAAAATCTAGAAATATTTAGAAACCATTGAGACAGTTTCTTTTTCTCAACGATCGCTCCAGATCGCCAACCTTTGCCATCAATAACTTGTTCATTTGCTAATACAGTTTTATCGACCGGATCCCAATTAACAAAACTGTCCTTTTTATAAACAAGTCCATTTTTGAAAAATTCTATAAAAATCTTTTGTTGATGTTTGTAATAACTTGCGTCACATGTTGATATTTCACGTTCCCAATCAATGGATAGTCCAATCTTCATTAATTGTGATTTCATGCTCTTAATGTTGTTTTCAGTCCAATCTTTGGGATTAACACTATTCTCTATGGCAGCATTTTCCGCTGGCATACCAAAACTATCCCAACCCATAGGATGCAAAACATTAAAACCATTAAGTTTGTAGAATCTTGCAGTAACGTCACCTATTGTATAATTTCTTAAATGTCCCATGTGAATTTTTCCAGAAGGATAAGGAAACATTTCCAGCACATAAAATTTTTTTTTAGTTTTATCTGCCTTGGATTTATATATCCGTTTTTCCGCCCAATAGTTTTTGCCACTTTTTTTCAATGATTTCTGGATTATATTTTTTCATTATTGTCAAAACAACTTATTGCCCCAAAACCGTATAAATTTTTATTCTTCATAGACTTAATGTTTTTGTAATTTACCCCTCCTAGTGCAAAAATTACCTCTTCTTTAAAAAAAAAACAAAGAGAAATAAAAATATAGTTGCTCAACGGCTTTTTCTCAGGATATGAATCAGTTTTTAGCACTGGTGAGAGAAATATTAAATCAATGAAACCTTTCGCCAAAAAAGCTTCTTTAACATTATGTACCTTTGCTACAGTAAAATAATTTTTGTGTTTGTTTTTTGTTGAATGAAATTTTTTTGATTTTTTACTTATTTCAATCATCATTCCGAATGCGTGATACTTACTACACCAAAATTTCGAGAAAGGAATAACGAATTTAATTTTTTTTTTTCTACAAAACTTTATACATGGTTCAATTTTTTTTAGAAAATTGTAAACGTTTAAATTTTTATTAAAGAATATTACACCTACGTTTTTTGATAAATGAATTAAGTTTTTTACTATCTGATAAATTTTCGGGGTTGAAAAAAAACCATTCTTTAGGAATTGTGGAATTTTTTTTATTTTGGTAATACATACTCATGAATAAAATATTATCAAATTATAATGAAATTTTAAAACAAATACGTTTTTGCCAAAGAAATCTAGATGGAAAATATTGTGAAACCAAGTTAATTGCTGTGTCTAAGCAATTTCCAAAAGAGACAATTCAAATTTTAGTTAATAAAGGTCACAAAATTTTTGGAGAAAATAAAGTTCAAGAAGCTCAATCAAAATGGATTGATATTAAGAGAGAAAATCCTGAAAAAAAAATTGAGTTACATCTTATAGGCCCTCTTCAATCAAACAAAGCTAATCTAGCTTTAGATATCTTTGATGTAATTCAGACTGTTGATAGAGAGAAAATAGCTTTGAAATTGAATAAATATTTAGAGGAGAAAGTCTGATACAAAAAAAAAAAAATTTTTTATTCAAGTTAACATTGGAGATGAAAAACAAAAAAGTGGAATAGAACAAAATTTAGCTCAACAGTTTTTTAAATGGTGTTCAAATGATCTTAAACTCAACATCATGGGATTGATGTGTATTCCTCCATTTGGAGAACCACCTGAACCCTTTTTTAAAAGGCTTAGAAATTTATGCGATCAACTAAATCTTAAGCATGCTAGCATGGGAATGTCCAATGATTTTGAATCTGCAATTAAACATGGAGCCACTTTCATAAGAGTTGGAACTGGAATATTTGGTAAGAGAAATTAAAGAATTATTAATTTTGAATAAGTTTTAATTGAATTAAGAAGTTTCAAAAGTATTTCCTTTTCTAGTGCAATGCAACCATCGGTATGGTCTTTGGAGATATCGCTGCAGTGCAAAAAAATTGCACTACCCTTAAATTTTTTTATGTTACCTAAATTGTAATTAAATGTAATGAATATGTCATAAAGGTCATCGTCTCTGTAAAGGTCTTCGCATACGTAATTTTTTTTTGTCTGAAAACTATTATAAAATTTACTTTTTGGATCAACGCACCAAAATGAGCTTTTATTAATCTTTTTTAATGGTAGGCAAGTTTTTAAATATTTCACCTTATCTGGACGGTAGTAAACTTCAGAAAACTCAAAAGTTCCTATTGGGGTAACTTTATCTCCCTCACGTGTTTTTTTACCAATACCACTTGACCCCACAAAGCATTTGTATTGAATATTATTATGAACTAATAAACCAATATTTATTTTTTTTGTTTTAAAAACTTTTAGATTTGCCACTATAAAAAGAATATGACAAAAGTTAAGAATCTTATAGCTATTTTTAAAAGAAATTTGCTCTTTTTTGAACTTCAAAAACTTTTAAAAAAGAAGGTTTTAAAATTAATTTAAAAAAAGATTTCAAATCTCTAAAAAAGTCAAATTTTCAAAATTCAATATTAATATTTGAAATTACTTCAGAAAATGAATTACAAAATATTCTTTCTCTTTTAAAAAAAAATAAAAATAGTTCAAATTTTATATTTATTATGAATAAAAAAATCAAACCTCCAACAGAAAATTTTAATTTCAAGACTTTGAATCAACCTATAATGTTTAATGATTTACTAAGATACATTAAAACTTTAGAAACGACCTTTAGTAAGGAAAAGTTGAATGTAAGATTTGGAAATAAGTTATATGATCGTCTTAACTCTAAATTAATAAATGACACAAATGGAGACTTTATAAAACTTACTGATCTTGAAAACAAACTTATAAACTTTATTTTAAATAAAAACGATGGTTGTACTAAAAATGAAATTCTTAAGAATGTTTGGGAACATAATGCAAAACTAGAAACACACACAATGGAATCTTTAATATACAGGCTAAGAAAAAAAATTGAAGATGATCCCAATCAACCAAGAACGTTAATTCAGATTAATAAAAAGTATTATCTAAACCGTGAGTTAGTAATATTTGAAACGGAATCTTTCTTGGATCTTCTAATTCATGTTGAATAGTTTTGAAGGCAAGTTTTTATTTAGATGGAGGTTGTCAAAAAATACTTCTGTTTTTGTTTGATCATTTTAAACACAGTCCATTTCTTCATTCTAAAGGTTTATCTCAAATAAAATTTCAATAACACCTTTATCTTCAAAATTAGTACTTGAAATCTCAACTAACAATGTATTTTCATTTTCAACTAATTTTAATATCTTAACTTTTTTCATATCAAGTTTCTTAAAAAGAAGAATACTAAGTGGATTTTCATTTGTACTGTGAAAGTTTATGCTTTTGAGATCTTATTTACAGAAGCTAGACGTTTGGAGTCCGAAATTAAAGAAGAGGAATTTGTTCATACTCGATTCTAAACTTACCTGGACGAGACACAAAGATTTTGCCGGATAATATGTCTCCATTATTATTGATTTGAATAAATTTTGAGCTCATGGAAGAAAAACTCTCTAGATAATTTAGAATTCTATCTCTATTTATATTGCTAAAAGCTTTGTTATGTATAAATATATATATAAGAATTATTAGAGTTATTTTTTTGAACATGAAAGCATCATATACGAAGATATCTAATCTGTGTAATTTAAGATTATTTTTATTTTAGTGCTCTTTTTCGTGTCGAGCTGTCAAATCAATCAACCCTGTAAGCATTCTTAAAGAGAAACTTTTTCGGAAACTGATGAAGTAGAAAGAAGAAGAAGAAAGAAGATTTCTAAATCTTTAGATATTAAAAAAAAGAGGTCAAAGAATCTTCAATAAAAGAAAAGTTAGAATCAAAATAACAAAGAAGTTCAGAAAGATCAAATGTCATTTGAATTAAAGGATGACAAAATAAAGAAAGAAGAAACTTTAGATAAAAAAAAATCAAGAAGAGACTGGAGTTTTGCGTATTAAAGAAATGGGACAAACTAGAGAAACGGAAAGTAAGATAGTTTCATTTTTTACTAAATTTTTTGATGATGATGATTCAGACGATTCTGGTGGATAAGAAATCTCTCAAATAGTTCGACTATTCAAAATATCGAAACGAAAGCAAATTAAAATACCACTAAAGCTGATGAAAACAAATCTCTCTCAACTCAACAAAGATAACTCAGAAGATATAAAAAATTCTAGAGTCCTTTGAAAGCGATTCGTTTTCAAACGCTTACATAAACAAAGATTTAAAAGATTCAGAGAGTTCAGCCGAAGAAATTGAAGATGAAAGTTATTCGGATAATAGAGATGATGATGAAGTAAACGAATCAGAAAAAAAATCTTCTGGTTATGCTTTTTTAAATCTTAAGAAACCAGAATTTAAAGAAAAAAAAATAGAAAAAGATAATCTAGTAGGCTTGCTACTTCCATTAACTGGCGAAAAAAGTGCAGCAGGTAATTTAGTTATTAATTCTTTAAGATACAGTATGCTGCTTCGACCTAATCAATTAAACTTTAAAATTTTCGATACTAAAGGCACACCAAGAGGGGCAGTTAGTGCAGCAGAACAAGGGATAACAAATAATGTAAAAACTTTTATAGGTCCCATTTTTTCTGATGAAACAAGAGAGGTAAAAGAACATTTCAAAAATAAAAAGAAATTAACTTTTTTTAGTCTCTCTCCTGATTTAAATAATGTCTCTGAAAATATTATTGTTTCAGGACAAAATCCTAATGATCAAATATCTTGTATAACAAAACATATAGCTAGAAACGATAGTAAAGATGTATTACTGATTCATCATGCCGATAAATATGGGTATGTAATCAGAAACAGTTTCTTAAACTACGTAAATGATTTTGGAATGATGGGGGTTAATATTGATTTTTTTGAGGTAGAAGCAAATACTAATTTAAATGATAAGATAAAAAAAATAAGTCGATTTAATGAGAGGAAACTGCAATTAGAAAATGAAATAATGAAAATTAAAAATAACAAAGACTTGGATGAAGAATTTAAAAATAGTGAAATTAAATCTTTAGAAAGGATGTTAACACTCGGATCTCCTTTTGATTCAATAATTATTGCGTCAGAGGGAGACAGACTACTAGAGATTTTGTCACATTTAGCTTTTTATGACATTAACTCTGAAAATTCTAATATTTATGGTACAAGTTTATGGGAGGATACAAATAAAAAGGACAATTTATTCAAAGGGACATATTATGCCTCAAGTTTAAAATATAAGGATGACGAATTTATTCAAAACTTCAAAAACGTTTTTTCTAAAGACCCAATGTCATTTAATTATCATATGCATGATCTTTTAGATTTAGTTGAAAGCTATAAGATAATGAGTGAAAAAGACAAAAAAAACTCGGTTTTTAGTGGCGAATTTACAAAAAGTAAAATAAAATCAGGTTTTTTGCAAAGAGAAATCTATCTTAAAAGAATTAAAAAGAATAAAAATACTGAAGAGGTATTTAACTGTCGCTTAAATGTAATTTAATTAGTTTTTTAAGAGCAATACTTCTATGATCAATAAATATTTTGTCAGAATGTTCCATTTCAGCAAAAGTTTTTTCGTAACCTTCAGGAATAAAAAATGGGTCATAACCGAAGCCATTTTTTCCTTTAGGTGGCCAGACTATTTTTCCTTTAACTTCACCAAGATATGAATAAATTAAATTCTTAGAAAATTTTATAGAAAGACAACAAGTAAATTTTGCTGAAAAATCTTTATTTTTTTTTTTTTTAACATCTGAATATATCTTCTCCATTGCTTCGAACCATCCACCACAATTTTTTTGAAATCTTGATGAGTATATTCCTGGCTTCCCTCCCAGACTACTTACACTCAACCCAGAATCATCAGATATCGCAATATACTTGTCAGGAATACTTTTAACCTTAATTAACGAATTTTCTTGGAAAGACTTTCCTGTCTCTTTAACATCTTTAATTCCGATATCATTTGAGGTTATAATCTTCAAGTTGTAATCTGCAAGAAGTGTTTTAAATTCATTAATTTTTCCTTCATTGTGGCTTGCTATTACAATTTTGTCACCTCTACAAAATTTATTACTTAATTGCATCTTTTTGAATTTTAAAAATATTTTTCATAGATCTTTCGGTCTTGGCAATCATCTCCGTTACAGAATTTAAATTAAATGTATTTTCTTCGCCTGATATTTGAATCTCTGAAAACCCCGATTTTTTGGATAAAACAAAATTTGCATCGACTTGAGCCGCTGAATCTTCATCATAATCAAGGTCAATTAAAATTTTTTCGTTTACTATTCCACATGAAATAGCTGCAACAAAATCCTTTATTGGATTTTTCTTTATTAAACCCTTTTGCACAAACTTTTTTATAGCTAAACATAAAGCCACATAACCGCCAGTTATGCTTGCAGTTCTGGTACCGCCATCTGCTTGAAGAACGTCACAATCAATAATAATTTGGTATCCCGTTAGTTTTTCCAGGTCAACAACTGATCTTAAGGACCTTCCTATTAATCTTTGTATTTCTACAGTTCTTCCAGACTGTTTGCCAACTTTTGATTCTCTCTTGTTTCTCGAATTAGTTGATCCTGGAAGCATTCCGTACTCTGCTGTAATCCATCCAGTTTTTTTCTCTTCAACCATTTTGGGATGTCTTCATCGATGCTCGCGTTGCATATCACTTTTGTCATGCATAATTAATAATACATGAACCGTCTGCTTTTTATTTAGTCAACCCTAGGAGATCTTTTTCGGTTCATATTTTTCCTATTGAATTTTCTCACGTCAAAATATACTTAGTTTAAGGGTTTTGTATTTTTAATAAGTATGACAAAAAAAACAATCCCAAATTATTAAAAAAAGCATTGATTTAAAGTCATATATTTTTGATTTAGATCAAGATCAAAGCAATATTTAAGTTGATTGTGAATGATTTTCTAAGGAGGAAAACCTGTTGGTTCAAGAAAATTATCAATAAAAATGGGAGAAGCTTTCAGCGGCATCAGTCAGAATGTAATGTTTGATTTACAAAGGGTGGACTTTTAAGATCCAACATACATCTCAGGAAGGAGTCCAACAGATTTAGGTTTGAGATTCTTTGTTGATGGTTTGTTACAGGTTGGGAGAATAACCAAAAAATCAATGTACAGAAATACAAAAGGTAATTAACAAACAAACTCAGAACGTAGAGGAAATGTTTAGTGAAACGAGTTTTTTATTGTCAGGCTTGTTAGACTGTGCAGGAATAGTTTTAGCTCCAAAGTTAGAGGGTTATATAAAACATATTGAGTTTGTTCCAGTAAGCAACGAAAAAGCTCTTGTTATTTTAGTAACAGACTCTGGAATAATTGAAAATAGAATTATTGAAGTCCTAAAGGATTGCCTCCTTCATTGTTAATAGAGACAACAAATTATTTAAATTCAATAATAAAGGGAAAACCTTGAGGAAAGCAGAGAAATTATAAGCTCCAAATTAAAAATGACAGAAGAACTATAGACAAAGTGACTAAAAATCTTATTGATCAAGGATTTGCATGCTGGGACGATGCAAGCAAAAAAATAAATTAATTGTACAGGTACATCAAACTATTAGATGATGTAAAAGTAATGGAGCAGCTTGAAGATGTTAGATTATTAATTGAAAAGTTAGAGAATAAAAAAATCTTGTTGGTGTCATAGATGAAACACTTCAAGCAGAGGGACTACAAATCTTTATTGGCTCCGAAAACAATTTGTTTGGTCTAACTGGCTGTTCAACAATTATAAGCCCCTTTAAAAATAAAAAAAAAGAAATAATTGGAGCCATAGGAGTAATAGGTCCCATGAGAATAAATTATGCTAAAATTATTCCTGTAGTTGATTATACTGCAAAATTAATCGGTGAAAAATTTGAGATTAAATAATACAAATTAAAGGAGACAAGATGAAAAAATCCACTACAGAAAATGAAAAAAAAATGGACAAAACATTTGACAAAAAAGAGTTAAAAAAAGAAGCAAAAATATCTAAAAATCAACAAGGCTCTGAAACTAACAATCAAAAAATTATTGCAGATTTGAAAATTAAACTAAAAGAAGCTGAAGACAAGCTTCTTAGAGAGTTGGCTGAAAATGAAAATTTGCGAAAAAGGCATGAAAAGGAGTCTCAAGAAAATTTAAAGTATGCAATAAGAAATTTTTCTACGGAATTATTAAGTGTGACTGACAACTTTCAAAGGGCCCTTAGTTCAATACCGAGAGAAAATTTAGGGGAAAACGTAATGTTAAAAAATCTTGTTATAGGCCTTGAAGCAGTTGAAAAAGAAATCTATGAGATTTTTGAAAGAAATGGTGTTGTTCGTTTTGAATCTCTGGAGAAGAAGTTTAACCCAGAAATTCACCAAGCAGTTTCCAAAAAGAATAGTGATAAACCGGAGGGAACAATAATTGAAGAGTTAGCAAAAGGTTTTATGATAGGAGAACGACTCTTAAGACCAGCAATGGTTGTTGTTTCTTCAGGAAAAAACCAAGAAGAGAAATAAATTTTTAAACATCAAATTTTCGAAGCACGATTTTAATTTTGCAATCTCTCAGGAAACAATCAAAATTACAAGCATCTATAATATTTTTTCTCACTTTTTGGTTTTTTTTCTTGATTTGAAGTAGCTACTTATAATATAAAAAGTATAGCTTTATTAACAATTAATGTTTAATGCCTTTTAGGGTTAAATGTTAATTCTGTCCATAAGAACTAGGAAGAAAAGGAGCACAATATGACAGTTATAGGCATAGACCTCGGTACAACAAATTCATGCGTCGCCATCATGGATGGCAAAGAACCAAAAGTTATAGAAAATGTGGAAGGCTCGCGAACAACCCTTCATGGTTGCATTTGCGGAAAATAATGAGCAACTGGTAGGTCAATCTGCGAAAAGACAAGCCGTAACGAACCCGGAAAAAACATTGTTTGCCATCAAAAGATTAGTTGGTAGAAGAATGGATGATCCCTCAGTTAAAAAAGACTCTGATGTTTTGCCTTACAAAATTGTTGCAGGTGAGAATGATGATGCTTGGGTTTTAATTGACGACAAGAAATATTCCCCCAGTCAGATAAGTGCTATGATTTTGCAAAAAATGAAAGAAACTGCTGAAAAGTTTCTGGAAAACCAGTCAAGGAAGCAGTAATAACTGTTCCCGCATATTTCAATGATGCACAAAGACAAGCTACCAAGGATGCTGGAAAAATTGCAGGATTGGATGTTAAAAGAATTATAAATGAACCTACAGCTGCAGCACTTGCATACGGTTTGGATAAAAAGAAAACTGGAACCGTAGCGGTTTATGATCTCGGAGGAGGAACATTTGATGTCTCAATATTGGAAATTGGCGATGGGGTTTTCGAAGTTAAAGCAACTAACGGAGACACTAAATTAGGTGGCGAAGATTTCGACAATGTATTGATAGACTATTTTGCATCAGAATTTAAAAAAGAACAATCTATTGATTTGAAGACCGACAAACTTGCACTTCAAAGGCTAAAAGAGGCAGCTGAAAAGGCAAAAATTGAATTGTCTACTACCCCTCAAACCGAGGTTAATCTTCCCTTCATTACAGCAGATGCATCAGGACCAAAGCACTTAAATATAAAGCTATCAAGATCTAAATTTGAAACTTTGGTATCTGATCTAATTGATAGGTCAATTGAGCCATGCAAAAAGCTCTCAAAGATGCAGGTTTAAGCGCTGGAGAAATTAACGATGTTATTTTAGTTGGAGGCATGACTAGGATGCCAAAAGTTATTGAAGCAGTAAAAAATTTTTTCGGAAAAGAACCTAATAGAAGTGTGAACCCAGATGAAGTTGTGGCACTAGGAGCTGCTGTTCAGGGAGGTGTTTTGTCAGGTGATGTAAAAGATGTTTTATTGCTTGACGTAACTCCATTATCTTTGGGCATTGAAACTCTTGGAGGTGTGTTTACAAAATTAATTGAAAAAAATACCACAATTCCAACAAATAAGAGTCAAATTTTCTCAACTGCTGATGATAATCAATCCGCTGTAACAATTAGAGTTTTTCAAGGCGAAAGACAAATAGCAGCTGACAACAAATTACTTGGTCAGTTCGATCTTGTTGGAATCCCCCCTGCGCCAAAAGGGTCACCTCAAATTGAAGTTACATTCGACATTGACGCCAATGGAATCGTTAAGGTGTCAGCAAAAGACAAAGCAACAGGCAAAGAACACCAAATTCAGATTAAAGCTTCTGGTGGTTTGTCTGATGAAGAAATTGATAAGATGGTAAAAGATGCTGAAGCCAATGCAGACGCTGACAAAAAAAAGCTAGAAACTATTGAAGCCAGAAATAATGCTGATTCAATCATACATAGTACTGAGAAGAGTTTAAAAGAACATGGTTCTAAAATTCCAAAAGAAGATAAAGAAAAAATCGAAAAATCATTGGAAATTCTTAAAGAAACTTTAAAAGATGAAAAAGTTGACACTAAAGTTTTGAAAGAAAAAACCGACTCACTAATTCAAGATTCAATGAAATTAGGTGAAATAATGTACAAGGAGGCTCAGGAAAAAGCAGCAAAAGAAACTAAAGAAACAGGAGAAAAAAATCAATCCGCCAAAGGAAAAGATAAAAAGAAGCAAGGTAAAAAAGATCCCGAAGTAATGGATGCTGACTTTGAGGATGTCACCGAAAAGAAATCAAAAAAGGATGACGGTGATAAAAAGGAAAAATCAGCATAACTCTTTAGTAATATGCCAAAAAATGATTATTATGATGTCCTTGGTGTTTCTAAGGATTCCGATTCTGCAACCATCAAGAGTTCATACCGCAAGTTAGCTATGAAATATCACCCTGACAAAAATCAGGGTGATCAAGAGGCTGAGACTAAGTTCAAAGAAATCTCAGAGGCTTATGAGGTCCTATCTAACCCAGAAAAAAAAGAAGCTTATGATACTTACGGACATGATGCCTTTTCACAAACTGGTGGAGGGTTCTCCGAAGGTTTTGGTGGTGGCTTTGGAAATTTTTCCGACATATTTGAAGACTTCTTTGGAGATTTAGGGGGAAGGTCTTCAAAAAGAAGGGAACAAAGAGGGCAAGATTTAAAATACGAAATTGATGTTGATTTGAGGGAAGCTTACACTGGAACAAAAAAAGAAATTTCTTTTGATACCCTTATAAGATGCAGCGACTGCAATGGTTCAGGTTCTGAAAAAGGAAACGGACTGAGAGACTGCGATGTTTGTGGAGGGTCAGGAAGAACAAGGGCTTCTCAGGGTTTTTTCACCGTTGAACGAACATGCTCCTCTTGTGGTGGCGCAGGGCAGGTAATTACGGACCCCTGTAATACGTGTAGTGGAGAGGGAAGAAGAAGAAAAAATAGAAAACTTGAAGTGAATATTCCTGCTGGAGTTGAGGATGGAAGCAGAATTAGACTTTCTGGAGAGGGTGCTGTAGGTCAGAATGGCTCATCACCAGGAGATCTCTATTTGTTTGTAAGTATGCCTGAACATTCAATTTTTGGAAGAAATGGTACTGAGATATTTTGCAACGTTCCAATTTCTATTGTCGACGCATCGCTTGGAGGTTCAGTTGAAGTTCCAACAGTTTCAGGTGGAAAAGTTAAAGTAAAAGTTCCAGCTGGTTCTCAGCATGGTGATCAATTTAGGTTGAATGGAAAAGGGATGCCAACAATTAGGTCAACATCATTTGGTGACATGATCATTTCATTGATAGTTGAAATTCCAAAAAATTTATCAGAAAATCAGAAAAGATTACTTAATGAATTTAATGAAGAGCTCAATCAAAATAATAGTCCAGAAAAGTCAGGTTTTTTCTCAAAAGTAAAAGACTTTTGGGATGGTTTAACCTAAAGTTGTAAAATGAAAAAAATTAAAATTGGAATTTTTGGTCCCGGAGGAAGAATGGGGAGCGATCTTCTAGAACAAATTGAAAATTTCAACTCATTAGAACTCTCTGTTTTATGCGAAAAGGAAAAGCATAAAGATGTTGGAAAAACAGTTTCAGGTATCGTGATTGGAGATGATATAAATAATTTAATCAAATGCAGTGATGTTATTATTGATTTTACCATTCCCGCAGCTACCATCAATTTATTAAAGGTGATGCACGATTTAAAAACAAAAACAGCTTTAGTGACTGGAACTACTGGATACACTAAAACAGAAGAGAAGAAATTTCAGGGATTAGTTAATGGCAGAAAAGTTTTACGATCATTTAATATGAGCATTGGAATAAATTTAATGAAAAATTTAATCAAAGCTGCTTCTAAAAATATTTCTTCTCAGTCTGATATTGAGATAGTTGAAATCCATCACAACAAAAAAAAAGATATACCGTCTGGAACAGCTATTTCTCTGGCTAAATCAGTTCAAGAGGGTTTTAAAGGGATTGCTAAGTTTTCATATAGAGAAGAAAATAAAAATAAAGCGAGAGGAAAGAACGAGATTGGTTTTGCTTCGATCCGAGGTGGAGACGTAATAGGAGAACACACAGTTTATTTTTTTTTAAATGGAGAAAGAATTGAATTAAAACACATGGCATCAAGTAGAAAAATTTTTTCAGTTGGAGCTTTAAAGGCTGCAAGTTGGTTGCACCAAAAAAAGGCAGGCTTGTATACAATTTCAGATATGCTAAAAGAGTAGTCATGTTTTTTCATAAAAAATTAAATATTTTTCTAATTTTATTTTTTTTAATAGTTTCATGCGAAAATAAAGTTTCTGAAACTGACCTAAAAGAATACAAAGAAATTATGGATATTAGGCTTGGTCATTTAGGAAATGCAATTATCCTTCAAGGTAGATTGTTGGATGCTTTTAACCTAAGAAATGACAGAGCAGATGAAGATCATTTCAAGGAGGCCGAAGAATTAATACAAGGGCATCTAAAGTCTTTTGGTAGACCAGACGATTTAAGAAAGCTCGATATTCCTAATTCAGCTAAATTAAATGAAGTTCATAATTCTTTAATTGAAGTGTCTGAACTATTAATAGCCGCAACTAACGCTCTTGAAGATAATGCTTGGCTTGGGGGCTCAGTTTCTTTTGCAGAGCGAAATCTAGATGTAGCTAGATTTAATTTTCAAAATGCTGTTAAATTCGTATACCAAGTAACAGATGAAAATGAGATAAGACCCGTCACGGAATATGAAGAATATGATGTAGGTGATATTCCAGACGAGTTTAAGAAACTAAATCAGAATAAGTAGGTTAATTACTCTTTACAAACATTGAACGATTTGTCACCCATCCTCCAATAACAATTAAAAGAAGACCATAAATCATATTTTCAGTTAAGTTCTCATCCAAAAAAATATATCCCCACAAAGACCCAAAGCATGGAATAAGAAAATTACTTTGACTCGCAAAAACAGCTGATTTGATCTTAATAAGATTAAAGAAAATCAAAATTGCAAATCCTGTACATACAATTCCCAATACTGTAGCTGAGAGAAAACTCTCGAATGAAATATTAAGTAATAATTGTTTTTCAAAATTGTTTAAAGAAATAAAATTAAGAATAAAAATAGGAAAAGCTAATAACATTGCTAAAATAGTTGTAAAGGCAGCAATTTCAATTGGAGAGTTGTCTTGTATTTTCTTTACAAAATTTGCTGATAGTCCATAAAAAAAAGCTGACAAAATTATTAATAAAGAAAAATTAAACGCTACTGATTCAAGTGAGATTCCAAACGGATTTATAAAAATTAACATACCAATAAAACCGAATAATAAACCTATAATACTTACAAAATCTAAACTTTTATTTTTTGATACAAAATAAGCAATTATATATGTAAAAAGTGGCATTGTGCCTATAAGAGAAGCAGCAACGATACTTTCCACGTAAATTTCGCTTAAACTTATTAAATTAAAGGGAAGAACATTCCCAAAAATCGCAACGCCAAATAGTAGTTTTTTATTATTGGCGAAAATACCTTTAAGAAATCCTTTTTTACAAAAACAAATGAGAAACAGTGAAGCAACAAAAAGTCTATAAAAAGTCAAAAGACTAGGAGGAATACTTACAATACTTATTTTAATGAATAGGAATGAACTTCCCCAAATTGCTGACAGTAAAATTAATGATATGTAGCTCTGAAAGGTTAAATTAAAATGTTTCAGATCTTACTCATTTTGTTATTTAAAAGTTGTAATGCCGATTCAATTTGTGTGAGCAGTTTCCTTTTATCGTTATAATTTAGAAATGAACCTAGAAGAACAACCTTGTCTTTAGACTTGACTATTAAATTATGTTGATGTCTTGCGGGATTAGATATCTCAACTTTCGTCCAATAAGGCTCAAGGTTCCAGGTTTGTTTTTTTCCAGATGGAAAATTTCGCGTAATGAGTAAGTTCTGTTGAATAATTTTGACAGTTTCAAAAATTTCGCCAGATTTGTAGTTTATTTTAAAGGCATAGTAAAGAAGTAATACGTCTAACCCTAAAAAACCGAAAACTGGCCATGCTCCTATATACCAGAAGAAAACCCCAACGAGAAAAAAAATTAATGAGACAATAAACATTAAGTTTCTGAATCCTTTTTTGGATAAGCTTCTGTAAGGAAGTACAGTTATGTCCAGAAAAGTTTTTTCCATAGTAGTAATATATAAATAATTTTTTTTATTTTTTAAAGTTAAATTTCTGTGAAATATGTTTGAAATTCTATACTATCTAAATTTAAATTATAAAGGAAAAAATTTTATGAATAAAAAAATTTTAGGAATGGGAAATGCTGTTTTAGATATTGTGTCCTCTGTTTCAGACGATTTTCTGGCAAGTGCAAATTTAACAAAAGGGGCTATGACATTGGTAGACCAGAATGTATCTGATAAGATTTTAAAAGAAATTAACCCAATAAAAAAAGATTCTGGCGGGTCAGTAGCAAATACAATGGTGGGAATCTCACTTCTAGGATTAAATTCATTTTTCTGTGGAAAAGTCAGAGACGATGAGCTTGGCGACGAATTTATTTCAGATATGGAAAAAACTAAAACTAAATTTCTTTGCAAACAATCCACTCAAGGTTTGCCGACTGCAAGATGTATAGTTTTTGTTTCACCAGACGGTGAACGCTCAATGCAAACTTTCTTAGGAGCGAGTACAACTCTTGGGAAAGAGGATATAAAATCTGATTTTTTTAATGATATAGATTATTTATTAATTGAAGGTTACTTATGGAGTTCAGAAAGTGCAAGAGAGGCAATCTATAAGGCTATCGAAATTGCGAAGATTAAAAAAATTAAAATAGTTTTTTCACTATCTGATCCAAACTTAGTGAAGATGTACAGAGATGATTTTCTAAAACTGTTAAAGTCTGAGATAAATATTTTAATAGGTAACGAACATGAATTTAAAGAATTATTAGGTAATGACAATTTATTAAATTTTTTAAAAACACAGACAGTTGAAATTTTACTTAAAACAATGGGTGATAAGGGTGTTGAAGTTGTTGATTCTCATGGATCTGAAATAATACCTTCATTCCAAGTTGAATCGGTATTAGATACCACAGGAGCTGGAGATATGTTTGCTGCGGGATTTTTATACAAGTTATTAAAAGGTGAGTCTCCAAAAAAATCTGCTTTATTTGGTTGCAAAGTTGCGTCATTGATAATTCAGCAATACGGAGCAAGACTAACAGAAGAGACTTTGAGCAATTTAGCTAACTAGTTAAAAAAAAGTTAATTATTCCAAATGCAAAAATTGGTATTTGAAAACCAAAATTTGTGAGAATCGCTTTATCTCTTAATAGGTAGCCGCTAACACTCCAGAATATAACACCTGAGCCATGTAAAAAAATATTTAAAGGATAGTAATTAAGGTTTGTCAAAAGTATGCCACTTAAGACAAGGATGGTACCTATCCACTTATTTACTTCTGCAATTTTATTCATCAGCAAGATAATTTCATAAGATATGATTATATTATGGTTTTGGCCTCTTTAATAATCGATTATTGTTTTTAACTTTCTTAGTACCAAGTTAACAGGAATAGCATTAATATTTTTAGATTTAAAGGTCTTTTGAGAAGATATTGAAACATGAAGAGGATTACCAATTGGAGAAAACTTTTCAGAATCAGTCGGTCCAAAAAGAGTTAAGGTTGGAGTCCCAGTCGAGGAAATTAAATGACCACATCCTGTGTCGTTACTTATCCCTGCTTTGCAATTTTTTACAATTTTAATTGTTTCCATTGGGTTATTGCTTTTGAAAATTTTTATCTTTCCCCCCAAACTCTCTAATTAAATTTCTTTCTAGATCAGTTTCTTTCGGGCCTAAAATGAAGATTGGAAGAAGATTCCTTCTTATTAAATGTTCTGCAATATCAATGAAATTCTCAAAGGCCCATCGTTTCCAAATAACCGAAGCACCAGGACAAATAGCAATTTTATTGTTATTAACCTTATTGTTAAGATTTGAAAATTTGACTTTTGTGGGACTGAGAACTTCAGAGAGATTTACTAAGTGTTGACTAATATTTTTTTCGTCAGGATTTTCTGGAATTAAATCAGAAAACAAGTAATTTGCACATGAAGAAACAAAAATTTTAGTTTTAATTTTTTGTAAGATAAGGGTGGTTAAAAATCTTTTTTGTGTATCTATAACGATATCATAAGTTCCAAATTTATTTTTTTTAAATAAATCAAGAATATTTGAACCAAAATCTTCTTCATAAATATTATCTATGAGGCCTGAAGCAATAGAACTTAGCTCGGTTCTAAAAATTGAATTTCCTTTTCCTGCTAACCACGTTATTTGTGCATTAGGAAATATTTGTCTAAGACATTTAAGAAGAGGTAGTTTTAACAAAGCATCTCCTAGTAAGTCTAATCCAACATAAACTAAAATTTTTACTTTCGATTTATCCTTTTTTTGGATTTTTCTTATTTCTTCATTGGAAACCCAAGTTCTGAATACCTGATAACGAACAACTTTAGGATCAATCATTGGGTTAACTTTGCTGAAACAATATGTGAGAAGAAATTTATTAAAAAGTTTTTCTTTATTTACTCTTCTTCTCCAAGATAAACACCGTGCAACTATCTTTCTTAGCGCTTTCCTTTTCAATGCTTTATTCACAAATGTTGCCTTTTCTAAAAAATTAAGAGTTGCTATTGAGAGGTCATAAAGTGTTTGAGCATTATTACTCATTATCCTTTCTTTTATGAAAGAAGGTCCAACACATATAATTTTCTCAGTAGAAAAAACATTGAACTTTCTGGAGGTTTTTGAAATATATTGATTCCCAGCGACACGAAGCGGAAGTGAATAATCTTGAACAAAAACAGTTTCATCGCAGCCCTTTACCTCTAAAATAGTTTCGGTTCTAATCATGAGATTGCTCGACCCACCCCAACCATTTACAAGAAACTTTTCAAATGTATTTTGAATTTCTGAAGATTCAGGCTTATTATTTATGAAATTATATTTGCTAGGATCTGGACTCCAATCCCAATCACCATACAAAAGATCGATATCTTTTTTTTGCATTTGTGATTTCATATATTTCAAACTATCTGGAGCGAGTATATCGTCGCCATCTAAAAGTTTGATATAGGAATACTTTACAAACTTAAGAGCATTATTTGTCGCGATACTTGGTCCGGTATTTTTTTGAGTAAAAATTTTGTAATCAACTTTTTTTTTCCTGAGGAAATCTTTTGCAATTTTAAATGAACGATCTTTGGAACCGTCATCTACAACGATGACTT
The DNA here is from genome assembly GCA_019650635.1 of Alphaproteobacteria bacterium. Lineage (GTDB taxonomy): Bacteria > Pseudomonadota > Alphaproteobacteria > Methylaequorales > Methylaequoraceae > Methylaequor. Next base: position 25,257 of record BOXE01000001.1, read on the forward strand.
GATATTTTTCAGATTCTTCAAATTGATTTGTAGCGGAGTTTAAAGTTTGTAGAATATATTCTTCTTTATTATATAACGTGACAATTATTGATATGCCGTCTTTATATTTTACTCTTTGCACTAAAGATTCCCTTAATCTTTCTTCTCCTCATTTTTAAATATTATCACAAGTCTAATCTTTATCAATAGAGTAGCCAGAGGATCTAATAGTCCTTATAAAGTTTTTTTTCCCTTCGATATTTAATGATTTTCTAAGCCTCCTTATGTGAGTGTCAACAGTTCTTCGTTCAACATAAATTCCGTGTCCCCAAACAGAATCTAGAAGTTGTTCTCTTGAAAATACTCTGCAAGGGTTTTCCATAAGATGCTTTAAAAGATTATATTCCTTGGGTCCAAGATGAACTCTTGTCTTTCCTCTGAATACTTTATGTTCATTATCGAAAATTTTAATGTCTTCAAACTCTAATATGTTGTTTTGAGAAGAGGTTGATCTTCTTATTAGAGCTTTAATTCTAGCAATTAGTTCAGCGGGACTAAAAGGTTTTGATATGTAATCATCCGCCCCATATTCCAAACCCCTTATTCTGTCCTCCTCTTCCTCTCTGGCAGTCAACATTATAATCGGTAAATTACTGGTTTCTTGTTTTCTTCGCAGAATTTTACAAAGCTCTAATCCATTTGGTTCAGGAATCATCCAATCAAATATAGCCAATGATGGAATTTCTTCTTTAATTAACAATAGTGCATCTTCACCGTTAGTGGCTGATTTAACGAGAAATCCGTTTTTTTCAATATTGTAGGTAATCATTGGTAGTAATGATTTATCATCCTCCACCACAAGAATTGTTTTTTTTGTTACCATTTATTTCAGAGTGCCTTGAAGATTATAAATAACTTCTTTTGATATTACTTTCGATAGATCTCCAATTCTTTCTAATTCTTTAGCGATAAATAACATTTGTGTACAAAACCCAATAATATCTCTATCTTCCATCATTAAATGTAAGTGTTCTCTGAAACAAGTTTCATATACAGAGTTAATTGTAATGTCTTCAGTAGGAACAGATTGTGCAATTTTTTTTGACCCTTGATCATAAGCACTTAGAGCCGTGGAAAAGTTTTTTAAAACTAAAAGGCCCAGTTGGTGAACTGAATCAGTGCTATAGCTATCAGGAGCTTTTTTTACTGATAATATCCTTCCAGCTACGTTTGATGCATGATCACCAATGCGTTCTAGTATACTTGATATTTTAAGAGAAATAATAATCTGCCTAAGATCATCTGCAAGAGGCTGTCTTTTGGACAACGTAATGGTTGCAAATCCTCTTATTTTTTTTTCTAAAGCATCAATGTCTTTATCATTTTCCACAACTTCTTTAGCTTTTGAAATGTTAATTATTTTAGTTAAATCAACAGCATTGTAGATTTGTTTCTCAACATTCAAACCCATTTTAGTAAGGTTGCTTTTTAAAGAATTTAAATCTTCATCGTAGGTTGTTACAATATGTTCTTTCATTTTTTACCCTATTTTTCCTGTGATATAATCTTGAGTTTTTTTCTGGCTCGGTGTTGAAAAAATTTGATCTGTGCGCCCTACCTCGATCAAATTACCCATATGAAAAAAAGCAGTCTGCTGCGAAACTCTCGCAGCTTGTTGCATAGAGTGCGTTACTATTACGATAGTAAAGTTTTTAGCTAACTCGTCGATTAGCTCCTCAATAACGGCGGTTGCAATTGGATCCAAGGCTGAGCATGGTTCATCCATTAAAATAATCTGGGGGCTTATTGCTATTGTCCTTGCAATACAAAGTCTTTGTTGCTGCCCTCCTGATAAAGAGGTTCCGGGTTCATGAATTCTGTCTTTTATTTCTTGGAATAATCCTGCTTTGACAAGACTCTGAGTTACTAGTTCATCGAGCTCATCATCACTCTTAGCAAGCCCATGAATTCTTGGACCGTAGGCAACATTTTCAAAAATTGATTTTGGAAATGGATTGGGTTTTTGAAAAACCATACCAACTTTTGCTCTCAGAAGGACAGGGTCAATTTCTTTCGAATAGATGTCTTCATTATCAATTATGATCTTTCCCTCAATTCTACAAATATCTATTGTGTCGTTCATTCTATTCAAGCATCTTATGAAAGTTGATTTTCCGCAACCACTTGGACCAATCAGAGAAGTAACTTTTTTCTCTGGTATTTCTAAGTTTATGTTTTCCAAAGCTTTTTTATCGCCATAAAAAACATTTACCTTTTTTGTTGATATTTTTATCTTTTCTGCCACAGATTTATATTACCATTTTTTTTCAAATTTTTGTCGAATAAAAACAGCAAGTCCGTTCATGAGAATTAAAAAAACTAATAAAACAATTACACCTGCTGCCGTTAACTCCACAAAACCTCTTGCCGCAGTGCTTTTCCAAAGATAGATTTGAACTGGAAGAGCCGTTGAGGAATCAAGGAACGTAGTTGGAACATCCACAATGAAAGCTACCATTCCAATCATTAATAGAGGAGCAGACTCACCTAAAGCTCTTGACATTCCAATTATTGTACCTGTCATTATCCCAGGAATAGCAAGGGGTAAAACATGATCAACAACACTTTGAAATCGCGTAGCTCCCAACCCAATAGCTGCTTCTCTAATAGAAGGCGGAACGCTTTTTAACGATGAGCGTGTTGCAATTATTATGGTTGGTAAAGTCATTAATGCCAAAACCATCCCTCCTACAATAGGGGCTGAACGCGGCAAATGCATAATATTTAGAAAAATAGCTAAACCGAGAAGTCCAAATATTATCGAAGGAACAGCAGCGAGATTATTAATATTTACTTCTAAAAATTCTGTAAATTTATTTTTAGGTGCAAGTTCTTCAAGAAAAACACCAGCGGCTACAGCAACAGGAAACGATAATATCAATGTGATCAAAAGTGTTAAAAAAGATCCAACTAGCGACCCCCAAATTCCAGCTTGTTCAGGTTCAGTAGAATCAGCTTTAGTAAAAAAATTTTTATTAAGTTCTTTTTTAAGTTCTTTATTTAATCTTATTTGATTTAACCATCCTAATTGCTTATCAGAGATTAATCTGTCTTCTTCGTCTAAATCTTCCATCTCAGGATTTTTAACAATTACGTCAATATTTGATGATGCAAGAAGCCACATATTTTTATATTTTCCAATATAATCTTTGTTTTTGACTACAAACTCACTTAAATAATCAGCCTCAGAGCTTGATATGAAGCTTGATAATTCTTTTGAATCATTTTTATTTAAATTTTCAGGAAATTTCTTCTTTAGTGATTCTGTTATAATCTTATTAAAATTTGCATATCTGATATCTTCATCATTTCTCTGATTTTGTGGATCAATAATCTCAGAATCGAAAAAAATATTTACTTTTATAAATGTTGTGAAAAAAGCTTTTTGACCTTGAGATATTACCGAATATAGAATTGTTATTAAGAAAAGAAAAGCTATCAAAATTCCAAGAAAGCCGTAAAACTTAAACAATCGCTCACTCCTTTTCCTTCCAACAAGTGATAACTCGACTCTATCTAAATTATTAGTCATACTTTTCCCTATATTTTTGAACAATCCTTAATGCGATAATATTTAAAAATAATGTAGCAAAAAAAAGTGTTATTCCTAAAGCAAATGCTGCTAGAGTTTTTGCACTATCAAATTCTTGATCACCAACTAACAATGTTACAATCTGCACAGTAACTGTCGTTACAGATTCAAAAGGATTAAGTGTTAGATTTGCAGCAATTCCAGCAGCCATTACAACAATCATTGTTTCACCTATAGCCCTTGATATTGCCAATAAAACTGCACCCATTATTCCAGGAAGTGCAGCTGGAAGAATAATTTTTTTTACAGTTTCAGATTTTGTTGCACCCATGGCATAAGACCCATCTCTAAGATTTTGAGGTACAGCTCTTATCACATCATCTGAAAGTGATGATATGAAAGGGATAATCATAATTCCCATGACACCGCCAGCTGCAATAGCACTTTCTGAAGCAATAGTAAATCCAAATTCTCCAACAAAATTCTTTAAAAAGGGGCCAACAGTTATTGCTGCAAAAAATCCGTAAACTACAGTTGGTACACCTGCTAAAATTTCAAGGATTGGTTTAAACGTTGACCGTACAGAAGGTTTAGCGTATTCGGCTAAATAAATAGCCGAAAAGAGACCAATTGGAATAGCAACAAACATTGCAACAAATGTTATTAAAAGTGTCCCAGAAAAAATTGGAATTGCACCAAAAGCCCCATCGCTGGCTACTTGCCCCTCTCTAATAGCAGTTTGTGGACTCCAGTTAAATCCAAAAAGAAAATCAAAAAAATTTACCTTTTCAAAAAATCTCAATGCTTCAAAAATTAGCGAAAGAATAATCCCTATTGTTGCGATTATCGCAATTGTAGAACACAAAATTAACAAATTAATATTTGTTTTTTCAACTGCCTGCCTTGCCTTGAATAAAAATGAGATTCTATTTATTGAAAAAATACTTACAGTTAAACCAACGAAAAGAATTATTGAATACGCAATCGAATCACTCAGTTTGTCGATTTTATTATAATATAAAGCATTCTCGATGATAATAGGGTTTGTTCCTGGAAAAATATTAGATATGTCAGTGGCCTTAATAATATCAATTAGCATATTAGGTGTTCCACCGAACTCATCTATTAGAGCTTTTGGAATGTTTTGAATTAAAATATAGTCTAGGATGTGAGGCTTTGAGAACACCCAGACAATCAAAAAAAGTAACACTGAGATTACCAACCACAAAAATGCGTTGGCACCATAATATGAAGGTAATGATGGAAGTTTTGGTCCCTCTTTAATATTAGAGTTTAATTTAAGAGCTTTATTAGTTCCGTACCATTGAGTTGTTAAACCCAGGAATACTATAATAAAAAAGAAAGACCAAAACCCCATAAATTACTGTGTTTATTTTTTCAACAAATTTTCATCAAATTTCGCAAGGGTTTTACCATCTTTCTCAAACTTTGCTCTTTCACTTTTTGGAAGTGGAATTAACCCTTTTGAAATAAGATATCCCTCATTCCCAATAGACTTTGATGATGTAAACTCTCTTACATATTGTTTGACTCCAGGTATAACAGATGCATGAGCATTTTTCACATAGAAGAACAATGATCTAGAAACTGGGTATTCTCCTGATGAAATAGCTTCAAATTCAGGAAAAACATTGTCAACTTTTGAAGCTTTGACTTTGTCTTTATTCTGATCGAGAAAAGAATATCCAAATACACCTAAAGCGTCAGGGTTAGCTACCAATTTTTCTATAATTAGATTATCATTTTCACCTGCTTCAACATATAATCCATCTTCTCTTATTGCTCTACACTGAGATTTATATAATTGTTTGTCCTTTTTTTTAAGAGCATTCCTACCTGGAAAAGTTTTGCATCCTTTTTCAATAGCAAGTTCATTAAAAGCGTCCCTAGTCCCAGAAGTAGGCGGAGGACCAATTACTACAATTGGTTTCGCTGGGAGTTTTGGATTAATTTCATTCCACATTTTGAAGGGATTTGCTTTAACTTCGTCCCCCTCAGCATCAGCTGGTATTTCTTTGGCGAGAGCAAGATAAAGATCTCTTAATGTCAAATCAAAGGTTGGACCAGATTTAGCATTAGCGATTGCAATTCCATCATATCCGATTTTTATTTCCGTAATATCTTTAACACCATTTTTCTCGCAGTTTTTTACTTCTTTCATTTTTATTCTTCTTGAAGCATTGGTTATGTCTGGGTGTTGAGTTCCTAATCCCTTACAAAAAAGCTTCAGCCCCCCACCAGAGCCGGTTGATTCTATAACTGGTGTTTTGAAGCCACTCGTTTTACCAAATCTCTCTGCAACAACGGTTGCAAATGGATAAACGGTTGAAGAACCAACAATTTTAATTTGATCACGAGCTTCAGATTGATTGCTTAACATTAAAGCAAGAGCAGTAAAGGTTATAATTTTTTTTTTCATTTAGTCCTCTCTTGTTATAAATGGTTAAAGCTAATAAATACTTCTTGAAAAATGAGAAATTATTACAGAATTGTTACATTAATATGACAATGCAGATTTTTTTTTAAAATTAAAAGATAAAAATTAGTCTTTACGTTGTAAAATTAACAAATAGAAGTAAGTTAGCTAATAAGATCTAGAGCTATAAAATGAAAGTAAACGAATTTTAAGGAGAGATTAATGAAAAAACAAGACTTTGTTATGAAGGTAGGAGAATCACTAGTTGCTGGCGGACCACCAGGAACTGCGGCAGAACCTGAGGTTGTAATAGGGAAGCTGGATGGTCCATTTGGCACCGCATTCGCAAATTTAATAGGAAATCAAATAAAAGGTCATACGAAAGTTCTCGCTATAATGAATACAGACGTTATGGTTAGACCCCCTACTTTAATGGTAAGCAAAGTTACAGTCAAAGATGATAGATATACAAATATTCTGATGGGCACTGTCCAAGGAGCAATAGCAAATGGGGTTTTAGATTCTGTTCGCGAAGGTTATATTCCGAAAGATATTGTAAATGAAGTTGGTATTATAGTCTCAGTTTGGTTAAATCCAAGCGTAAGCGATGATAAGAATTTAGACCACCAAATACTTTTTGATATTCATAGAAAAGCCACAACAAATGCAATTCAAAAGGCAATGAATGATGAGCCATCAATTGATTGGCTCTTAGAAAATCAGGATAAAATCATACACAAATATTTTGAAAAAGCCTTAAAAGGCGAATAAGTGCATACACACCCTTTAGCCCCAACATTCTGTGGTAATCAAAAAGCATAGGGCTTTTAAAAAATTTTGTGTATATACACTTAAATAAAACATTTTTCATTTTCACTCTTATAAGTTGAATAACAATGTTTGTACAATCTTCAAGAAATAGGAAAAAGGTGAGCAAGCCTCACCTTTAAATAAATTTAAAATTAACTTTAATGTTTAAAATTTAGCATGCAGTCTAGCCTGGATGGACGTCATGGTGTGTCTTCTGTCCGCTCTATTGCCATCGCTATAAAAGTCATTGTGCCCACCTAAATATACACCTCTAGTAGCATCGACCATTAATCTAACATTACTGTTGAAATAGTGATTTAGCCCAATATGAATCGCCTTACCATGTGTACCATTTAAACCATTTAATTCACCGTCTCTGGTATCGATCGATTCAAGCATAAATTTGGCTGCAGTACATCCGAATTTAGCTTTACATTTTACGCCACCAATTTTACCTTTTTTTGAACTTATTTTGACCGTTGCATCACTATTGAAGAAATATTGACCATAAATAGATCCTCCCTCTGCACTGTAATCATCATAAACGGTGTAACCGTCTCTGCGCTCGCCTGTAATCCAATAATATTCTGTAGCTAAATAGTATCTTCCATTAGAATATTGGAATTGAGGCCCTCCGTAATGATAGCTAGATATGTTAGAAATAGTGGTATCGACAATTTTTTCTCCTAGTGTATGCACTCCATTTTGTCGGAAGGAAACGCTTCGTGTGTGATCATTTAGTGGTCTTTCCACTTGCCAAGAGGCTCCCAGTAACCATGTATCTTTTCCTCCTATGAATTGATCAAAAAGACCTTTACCAGTATAGTGAGCTGCAATTGAGTGGTTCCAAGTAACTTCACCACCATCACCATCTTCTTGCTCAAGTCTCCATGCACCCTCATTACCATAGCCAATAAGTAACGCTCTTACATGAAATCCCTTCGGAAAAAGTGCCCCACCATTATCATAATGAAGGCCAGCTCTATGCGCTAGATTTGCAAACTCATTATACATTGGGCGTTCCATCATCAAAATACTATTTGAACTTGTGTTCTCCCAATATCCTCCAGCTGATTTAGCGTTACCAAACATGAAAGAACCAATTCCTTTGATTTTCTTTTTGATCAAAGCATCTTTAACATCGACACCCTTCCCGTTTGTATTAGAATCATCAGAAATTGTTTCGGCAAAGTCAGGTTGAAAGGCCAAACTCCAGCCATCGCCTAAACCTACTTTAATAGAAAATCTAAGTCTTCTAAATTCGGCACCAAAACTATCGAATTTATTTGCATGACCCACTGAACTATCATTAGTCATACCATCTATATGAGAAATATCATACATAGCTCTACCTTTAATCTGGAAAGAATACTTTCCATCAGAGCTTTCAATACTAAGTCCTTTTCCTTTCTTAAAGAAAGCCTTATTGTTAGTTCCTTTATTCATTTCTTGTTTCATTTTTAGTAATTCATTTTGTAATGCGTCAATTTGAGCACCGTAATCTTGACTGTGTGCGTTTGAATATAATAAACTAATCGCTGATGCAGCCAATCCACAATAAAATTTTTTCATACATTCTCCTTAATCAATATTTATTAATTAAGTTAATTAACAATTGTTACAGTTAAGTGACTGTTTAAAGGCAATTTGATGATAAGATGAATATAAAAGTTTTTTAAAAGGCTATAATTTATCAAAGCTAATCGAAAATAAAGAGCCCTTGTCAATTTCAGAGTGAATTTTCAATTCAGCATTATGCCTATTAAGAATGTGTTTAACAATCGATAGACCAAGACCTGTGTGACCTGTATCCCGCGGCCGTACTGAATCTATTCTGTAGAATCTTTTGGTAAGCATTGGAATATTTTGATTAGAAATTCCAATTCCAAAATCTTGAACAATAAACATTACCTTCTTCTGTTTCTTCATTAATTTAATCTGTACGGGTCTTTTAGATTGGCTGTGTGTTATTGCATTCTCAATAATATTAAAAAAAACTTGCTGTAATTCTGTTTTATCTCCAATAATTTCAATATTGCTTTTAGGAATCGAAAATTTATATTTAGTTTTGCTCAAAAACTTTCTTTCCTGACATGTCTTCTTAACGTTTTCTAGAATTTCAATTAGGTTAACTTTTTCTTCTGGGGGGATATACTCTATCCTTTCAATTCTTGAAAGTGACAATAAGTCTTTAACCAAAGAGGACATTCTTGTAGCTTCATTGAACATAGTTTTAAGAAAATCCTCTTTTTTTGATTTTATTTTGGGAGGTTCATTTAATAAGGTTTCACAATATCCCATGATTGAGGCAATTGGAGTTTTTAATTCATGACTAGCATTTGCTATAAAATCTCTCTGAATATTCTGAATATTGTGTTGAGATGTTGTATCAAATAGTCTGATGAAATTTAATTTATTTTTCCCCAAATCTCTTCTGCCAGAAACCCAAATATTAAAGATTTTTTCCTTTGGATAAATTAAATTCAACTCTTTCTCAACAGGTCTCTTTTGTTTAACAGATTCATCGATAAGCGAACTTAGTTCTGGTATTCTAATAGCTGAGAAAATATTTTTTTGCTTTGAATCTTCTCCAAAAAAATTAATTGCTTGTTCATTCATTTCAATAATTATGTTGTTTTGGTCAATTATAAGAAGGGGATCAGGAAAAAATTGAAAAAAATAGTCATAGAAAAAAATTCTCAACCTTGAGAACTTCGACTTTTCATTAAGATTTTTTATTATTAAATTAAGATTAAAAATTAGCGGTTGAAAAAGATTAAAGAAAAAAACCTTATCCGATCTAACTGCACTCCCTTTAAAATTTTGAAGCGATTTACTAATAATCTTCAAATCTTTTATGAAAATTATTAGCAAGATTAAGGATACAACAAACAAAAAAAGAAATACAATAATTATGTCTTTATGAACGAACATGAAAATGATTTAATATTTTGTATACTAACTTAAATTAATATGAAATTAAAACAACCTGATATAAAAGGTTTCAATCCATTAGACACAATTAATGAAAAGTCTAAACCTACTCCAATGATGCAACAATATTTGGAGGTAAAATCAAGACATAAAGAATACTTGTTGTTTTATAGAATGGGAGACTTTTACGAGCTTTTTTTTGAGGACGCCATTGAAGCTTCTTCCGCATTAGGTATTGCTCTCACAAAGAGAGGAAAATTAAATGATAAGGATATTCCAATGTGCGGCGTTCCAGCACATGCATCCCAAAACTATTTATCAAGATTAATAAAACAAGGTTATAAAGTTGCAGTCGCGGAACAGCTGGAAACAAAAGATGACCAAATTACTTCATCAAAAAATAAAAAAATTTTTACAAGAGATGTCGTAAGAATTATTACACCTGGGACAATATTAGATGATTCTCTTCTTGATTCAAAAATAAACAATCATCTTTTAAGTATCTCGATCATAAAAGGAGATATATCAATATCCTGGTCTGATATGTCAACGGGTGTGATAAAGCTTCAAAGAGTTAAAGGCAAGAATTCAATTAATGAGCTTTATGAATTGATAAATAAAATTGCTCCTGAGGAAATAATTATTTCAGATAAAATAGATAAAATAAAATTGCTCGACTCAAAATTTAATTATCTGGAGAAGAAAATTTCAAAAGTTCCTAGCAATTTTTTTGATTTTGAAAGTAATAAATCTAAAATAAAAGAGTTTTTAAACGATCGTTTATTGAGACGCTGGGCGATTTGAGTGATTCAGATATGAGCGCCTTAGGGGCTTTAATACATTATTTGGAACTTACACAAAAACAAAATATTCCTTTAATAAATAATTTTGAGTTGGTTGATAAAAAGAATTACATGCAAATTGATCATTTTTCAATTAAAAGTCTGGAATTATTAGAAAAAAATGATGGTCAAAAAGATGGTTCTCTTCTTAGTGTTATAGACAAAACTAAAACTGCTTCAGGCAGCAGATTAATCAAAGATTTTTTGAAGGCTCCTCTTATAGATAAAAATGAAATAAAAAGAAGACACCAATTAGTTGACAACTTGATAAGACACTCACTTGCAACGGAACGAATTATTAATTTTTTGTCGCAACTTTCTGATGTTGAAAGAGCTTTATCAAGAATAAGTGCTAATATAAATAACCCTAGAGATCTTTTAATATTGAAAAAACTTCGTGACAAATGCGCATGAAATATTTGAAGAGGTACGAGGTTTTAAAAGTTCAGAAATGGATCTTCTTTTACCCAACAATCTTTCATTAGAAAAAGCAATGATTCTAGAAAAAGTCATTTCAAATAATATAACAGAAAATCCACCAATTAATTTGCATGATGGAGGAGTATTTAAAAAAGGTGTTAATAGTAAACTTGATTCTCTTAGAGATATTAAAAATATAAAACAAAAAGAAATCCTCGACATGCAGGAAGAATATGGCCGACTTACAGAAATCACAAATTTAAAAATAAAGTTCAATAATATTCATGGATATTTTGTTGAGGTAACAAATAAAAATGCGAAAAAAGTAATAAATAATGAGAACTTTAAATTTAATCTAATTCAAAATACTGTAAATAATTCAAGGTTTCAAACAGAAGAACTTAGGAAAGTTTCTGATGAAATACTTAATGCTCAAGAGGAATCAATTATACTTGAAAAAGATCTTTATAGTGAGATCTGTCAGAAAATAAACAACGCAAATAAGGAAATTTATCACATCTCCAAAAAAATTTCGTTCGTAGATGTAATTTCAAGTTTTGCAAGTCTAGCATTAGATAAGAATTACTGTAGACCAAATATTGTTAGTGAAAATAAAATTGAAATAATTGATGGTCGACACCCTGTAGTAGAAGAAAGTTTATTTAAAAATGCGCAGGAATTTACCCCCAATGATTGTGTTATGAGTAAAAACAATTTCGCTTGGCTTATGACTGGTCCAAATATGGCAGGTAAAAGTACTTTTTTAAGGCAGACTGCAATCATAATTATTTTAAATCAAATTGGTTCATTTGTGCCAGCAAAGTCAGCTAACCTTGGTGTTTTTGATAAAGTATTTACTAGAATGGAGCTTCAGACAACTTGTCCAAGGGTATGTCAACTTTTATGACAGAAATGATAGAGACTTCGAGAATAATCAATGAAGCAACTAAAAACTCACTCGTAATTTTGGATGAGCTTGGAAGAGGCACATCCACCGAAGACGGACTTGCTATAGCACAAGCAGTGTTGGAGTTTATATTAAAAGAAATAAATTGTTTAACACTCTTCGCAACGCATTATAAACAGCTTTGCTCTCTATCAAGTGACTATAAATGTCTTGAACTAAAAACACTTCAAATTAAAAAATGGAATGATGATATTATTTTTCTTTATAAAGTAATTGATGGGATATCAGAGGGCTCATTTGGTTTGCATGTTGCTAACATGGCTGGATTAAAAAAACCAATTGTAATTAGATCTAAAGAAATCCTAGATTCATTTGATCCAGAAAAAGATTATAAAGCAACTTCAAAAAAAAATGATGACTTTGATGCAAATGATAATACTAACGAAAATAAATTCAATGATCTTCAAAACATGTTAGACAGAGTCAATCTTGATGAGGTTAGTCCTAAAGATGCACTAGATATTCTTTATGCTATGAAAAAAAACTTCTAAGATAATGGAAGTAAAGCAAAAAATAATTCATAAAGAATTTCAAAAGCTTAAAAAAAGTTTTCTTGCCAAAAGAGAAAAGATAAAAATTGACTTTTTAAAACAAAACAAAGCGATTAATTGCTGTAAAGCTAACTCAAAATTGATTGATGAACTTATTGTCGAAATTTATAAATCCAAAACAAAACATCAAATAGAATCAAATGTCATTTTTTGTATTTGTGCTGTTGGAGGATACGGAAGAGAATTATTAGCCCCCCACTCAGATTTAGACCTACTTTTTTTATTTCAAAACAATGTAAGTGAAGAAAGCAAGAAAAAACTTGTAGAGCTTTTTCTATTTCCTTTATGGGATTTAGGTTTAAATATAGGTTATGCGGTAAGAAATGTTGAGGAATCAATAAGATTATCAAGAAAGGATCATGTGATACAAACTTCAATGTTAGACGCAAGGAACATTTGCGGATCGAAGATTTTATTTAATGAATTACAGAAAAACTTTAAAGCAGACATCGTGAAATATGGAGACAAACTATTAAGAAATAAGCTAGATGAGAGAAACAAACGGATAATCGAAGTTGGTTATGACTATTTCAAAAATGAACCAAATTTAAAAGAAAGTGAAGGTTCGCTAAGAGATATCAATTTAATTTTTTGGGGTATAAATATTTTTAAAATGCTCAATGCTAATGACTTTAAAACATCATCTGATGTGTTATCAATCAAAGAAAAAAAAACATTGAGATCTTCATTAGAATTTTTGTTGTTATTAAGATGCCATCTCCACTATTTAAGTGAAAGAGCAAATGATAAGCTATCCTTTGATTTTCAAATCAGTATTTCCAGATTAATTTATAAAATTCCAAAAAAAATTGCTGTTAAAAATCAAAATTTTTATGTGGAGAAAATGATTAAAAATTATTTTAGAAGTATTAGAGACACTAAAAATTTGACAGAAATTTTTACACAAATAATTGAAAAATTACTTAAAAATAAGAGCAAACACCTTGAATTGAACTCCTTAAAAGTAAAACATGAATTCAAACTTGAAGCTTATCTAAAAAAGGTAGATAAAGGAGTTGATAATGGAAACGATAGAAGGCTTGCATTTGAGAACATAAACAAGCTCGCAAGAAAAGAAATTTTTACTGAAAAAAATATAAAACTATTTAGAAAAATATTTTTTTCATTAGATAAAAAAAAATTTGTCAATTTATATGAAATAGGAATAGTTTCAAAGTTAATACCTGAATTTTCTAAAATATCTAATCTTCCGCAATTTGATAGATTTCATTCTTTGTCAGTTGGTCAACATACTATAAAAGCGTTAAACATTTTGAAAGATTTAGAAAAAGGTGAAATGGTAAATAAAAATTATTCTTTTTCTTTTAATGAAATTAAAAAAAATTTAAATAGAAAGTCCCTTTTTTATGCAGCTCTTTTACATGATATTGGAAAAGGGAAAGGTGGAGAGCATAACAAAAAAGGTAAAGAAATTTCAAAAAAAATTGTTTTAAGATTAGGGGAAAATATAACTGTGGCTAAACAAACTTCAAAACTTGTATATCATCATTCATTACTGAGTGATGTTGCTTTTAAAAAAGACTTTGAAGATCATTCGGTTATAAGACATGTTACACAGCAAATTAAAAACATTCCTTTTTTAAGATCTTTATTTATTCTTACAGTAACTGACATTTCAGCAGTAGATCAGGGTTTATGGAACAATTGGAAGGCGACATTACTTAGCAAGCTTTTTTTAAAGATAGAAAAACAAATTAGAAAGCCCACAAAAGTTACAAGTTTGAACAATAAAATATCAAAAATTCAACAAAATATTGTGAAAAGTTCTAGAAAGATCACAAAGTCCAAGATGTCTGAAATTTCCAAAATCTCCTACCCTAATTATTGGCTACTACAATCTGAGAAAATGATAGCTTACCAGATAGAAACATTTCTTCTAAATGAGAATATAAATTTTGATTATGTGATTCGAAAATTTAGTAATACTTCATTTTTTGATATTATTATTGTAACAAAGGACAGGCCAGGTCTATTCTTGAATCTAATATCGATTTTTGTGTCAGAAGATTTATCAATCTATGAATCTAGAATTTTTACATTAGACAATGGGACAGTTATAGATACATTTAAATTATCTTTTAATCAAAATAGAAAATATAGTAAATATGATGCCAAAAATTCTTTAAAATCTTTAAATCAAAAAATTAGGGATTTGGGGAAAGGAGTAGAATTTAAATTAAAAGATGAAATAAAATCAAAAATCAAGTTTCTTGAAAATATAGCTGATGTTGAAATTGATAACATTTCTTCTGCAACTTATAGTATTTTGATTGTAAAGACAAATAACAGACCTAAGCTTTTGTATGATATTTCAAAAATCCTTTTAAAAAATAAGATTATTATATCAATGGCTAAAATTTCAACTAATGGTGACTTTGTGGAGGATAGTTTTCATTTAAGAAGTGAATACGGCTCAAAGATTCAAAACAAAACAATGATAACAAATTAAAGACTGAAATCCAAAATAAACTCAATCAAAATTTAAGTAATGCTATTTAAAATAATCTCTATAGTCGGATCTTTAACATTCCTAAGTAGGATACTTGGTTATTTCAGAGATTTACTTATTGCAAGAGTAATTGGGGCCGGTTTGATTTCTGACTGTTTTTTTGTAGCTTTTAAATTACCCAATTTGTTCAGAAGAATTTTAGGAGAAGGTGCAATGAATGCTGCGTTCATACCTGTGGTTTCAGGAGTAAGGACTAAATCAGGTAAAAAAAGTGCTGACGCTTTTTTTTCAAATATTTTTTTCATTCCTTTTAGTCGCACTTTTGGCATTTGTTCTCATCTTAGAAATTTTCATGCCATTAATAATTACTCTTATTGCACCTGGTTTTTCAGATAACCCTGAAAAATTTAATCACTCGATTAATTTGACAAGACTTACATTTCCATTTGTTCTTTTTATTTGTTTAACGTCTTTGATGGGAGCTTATTTAAACACACTTGGAAAATTTGCTTCAATGGCTGTAACTCCGATAATTTTAAATTTATCTCTAATTTTTACACTTCTTATCTATTTTAAATCTGAAAATTTATTTTTAATTTCTTCTACATTAAGTTTTGTTGTCTCAATTGCAGGAATAATTCAAGTCATATGGATGTACTATAATATTCGAAGAAATAAATCTAAGCTTTCTATAAATTTTTCTTTTTTAAAGACATTCAAAAGTGATAAAGAAATAACCAAATTTTTTAAGTTATTGTTGCCAGCAATTTTAGGAAATGGTGCTTATCAAATTAATTTGTTGATTGATATGATTCTTGCATCAACACTTCCAGACGGTTCCATTTCTTTCTTATACTATGCAGATAGAGTAAATCAACTTCCTTTAGGTGTACTTGGAATTGCAATTGGCACTGCATTGTTACCAGTTTTATCGTCTCAGGTTAAAAAAAACCAAAAGAAAGAAGCTGAAAAAAGTATTTCAAAAGCAATAAAATTTGGAATTTTATTTTCAATTCCTGCTTTTTTTGGATTGTTGATTTTTTCAGAAAACATTATCTCATTTCTTTTTTTCAGAGGAGCATTTGAATATAAAGATGTTCAAGCAACTAGCTCAGCACTTATAGCGTTGTGCTGTGGTTTGCCAGCTTTCATTATGATAAAAATTTTAGTTATTCCATTTTTCGCAAATGAAGATACAAAAACTCCTATAAAAATTTCTTTATTTTGTATGTCAATTAATTTAATACTAAATCTTATCTTAATAAGAGAGTTTCTTCATGTTGGCTTAGCAATTTCAACTTCTGTATCTGCTTGGATAAATTTTATTTTACTTTTTTATATATTAAACAAAAATCTTAACTACTCTTTTGATATTTCAATTTTTAAAGTGTTTTTAAAAGTCTCATTAGCATCACTTAACTATGTCTTATATTGTTTTAAAAACCTATGAGTTTATGATAAATAATTTTGAAATGTATACTTTAAATAATACAAATTTTATTCTTATTTTATGTATTATTTTTGGAATAATTATTTATTCTGCCCTGATGTATTTATTAGGAATTAAAGAATTAGAGATAAATAAATGGAAAATTCAGAAAAAGTAAATAATTTGGTTTTTTCAGGGGTGCAGCCAACAGGCAATCTTCATCTAGGCAATTATCTCGGGGCAATAAAAAATTGGATTGAACTTCAATCTAACAACAATTGTATTTTTTGTATTGTAGACTTGCATGCTCTTACTACTTCAGATAGTCGCACGCAAATACTTCAAAATACAAGAGAAGTCGCAGCTGCATATATTGCTTCAGGAATAAATCCTAAAAAAACAATAATCTTTGTTCAATCAAATGTTACAGGACACAGTGAGCTCGCGTGGATATTGAGTTGCCATACACCAATTGGCTGGCTTAATAGAATGACTCAATTTAAAGATAAAGCAGGAAAAAATAAAGAGAGAGCGCCGCTTGGTTTATATTCATATCCAGTATTAATGGCCGCTGATATTCTTCTTTATAAATCAACACATGTGCCTGTTGGAGATGATCAAAAACAACACTTGGAATTATCAAGAGATATTGCACAAGCATTTAATAGATATTATCAAAATGATTTTTTCCCAATTCCTGAACCAATCATTACTGGAAATGCTACAAGGGTGATGAGCCTAAGAGATGGCTTGAAGAAGATGAGTAAATCAGATCCATCAGATCAGTCTAGAATTAATCTTTCGGACAATTCTTTAGAAATAGAAAAAAAAATTCAGAAAGCCAAAACAGATTCTCATCCGTTCCCAGAAAATTTTAAGATTTAGATGGCCGGCCCGAAATCAAAAATTTAATAAATATATTTTCTGCATTAAATAATGAATCAGTAGATAAAATAATATCTAATTATGTCGACAAAGATTTTAAAATTTTTAAAAAAGATTTAAGCGATCTTCTTGTGGAAAAAATTTCTTTAATTTCCTCTGAGATGAAGAAGCTTTTAAAAAATGAAGATTATCTTGATTCGATTCTAAAGGATGGAAATCTTAGAGCAAATGAAATGGCAAATAAGAACTTAACAAAATTAAAAAACATAATCGGACTTTTTAAATCATGAGTTTTTATCTACCGATTGCTGAAATTCAAATAAATTTATTGTTAATTCTTTTTTTTGGTTTTTTAGTAGGATTCATGTCCGGTTTGTTTGGAGTTGGTGGAGGATTCTTAATGACACCATTACTAATTTTTATGGGAATCCCACCTGCTACCGCCGTGGGAACAGAGTCTGTTCAAATACTTGGTTCGTCTGTATCAGGCGCTATGGCCCACGGTATAAAAAAAAACATAGATTATGAAATAGGAATTTTCTTACTTATAGGCGGGATTTTTGGGTCAACTGTTGGTGTTATGTTATTCAATTTTTTGAAAGAGTCTGGAAATATCGATTTAATAATAAAGTTTTTGTATATTCTTTTTTTAGCGATTATTGGAACTTTAATGTTAGTTGAGAGCACAATATCTCTTGTTAGTGAAAAAAAAATTGACTCTTCTTATAAAAAGAAAAAAAGAAGTTTCTTGGACTATCTGCCACTTAAATTGAAGTTTAGACAATCTAAAATTTTTATCTCAATCTTGCTCCCAATTTTTGTTGGAATATTTGTTGGACTATTATCAGCATTCATGGGAGTCGGAGGTGGATTTGTAATGGTTCCTGCAATGATATATCTCTTTGGAATGGGAACTGTTGTGGCAATTGGCACTTCATTATTTCAAATTGTTTTTGTTACACTTAATGTTTCAATTCTTCATGCTACTTTTAACTATTCTGTAGACTTAATATTAGCAATTTTTTTACTTATTGGGGGTGTGATTGGTGCTCAATATGGATCAAAATTTACATCTAGATTTAAAGGAGAACAAATAAGAATCTTACTTGCCTTAATAGTATTAATTGTTTGTATTATGATGGGTATAGAGTTAGTAAGTGAACCAACTGCAAATTCAAGGATCATATTACAAAATGTTTAGAAGAGTATTTATAAAATCATATTTTTATTTTTTGCGATTTCGTTTTTCAAAGAATCTAGTTCTGAGTCATTAATCTTTGATTTATCAGATAGATTTATTGAAATTTCAAAAGATAAAGTTAAGCCTGACTTCACAATTTTTGGATTTACAGATTCTGAAAGTTCTTTAGTTCTAAAGATTAAAGGACCAAACCAGAAAGTTATTTTACAAAATAAGAAAAAGATTTTTGGAATGTGGTCATGGAATAAAACTGGAGAATTTGTTTACCCTGGTCTATTTCATTACTATACAAATAAAAATGATGATGAAATCGATTTTGAAGTAAAAAAAGATTTATTTGATAATGTTAAACTTGTTGGAGAAGACAACGATAATCTAAAAAGAGATCTAATTAAAAAAAAAATGTCACTGGGTTTATTTTTAATTAAAAATAATTCATTTGAGGTGGTTAATAAAAAATTACCTAACTTTTTTAAAATACCAGTTAAACTTCCAAAAAATGCTCCAGAGGGTGATTACACAGTATCATTAAATATAATTGATAGTATAAATAATTTTGAGAGTAAAAAAGTAAAAATACAAGTCTACAAACCGGGTTTAAGTTCATTTATTTTTAAATTTGCTCACAATTTCTCATTTATGTACGGACTCTTTTCTGCTATAATTGCAATTAGTTTAGGTCTATCAGCAGGTTTAATATTTAGAAAATACTTATGACAGAAAAAGAACTAACATTTCTTGTCGTCCTTGATGATTCAAAGGAAATATTCAACGCGCTAAGGTATGCAGCTCAAAGATCAGCCAGGACAAATGGCAGAGTAGCACTTTTATACACTTTTGAAACACTTGAGTTTAGTCATTGGAAGGCGGTTGAAGACATTGCTGAAAGAGAGTCAAGAGAAGAAGCTGAATCCAAAATTAAAGAATATGAAAATTATGTTCTAACTTTTTCTAATAAAAAACCAAAAAAATTCATAATGAAGGGTGACAGACTAGAATGTATAATAGAGTTTCTCAGTGCAAATAAATTTATTTCAAATTTTGTTTTGGCAGCTTCAACCAATAGATCAAGTGGAGACCCTTTGATAAGTGCTTTTACCCTTAAACAAAGTGATAAAATAAAAGTTCCTATAACAATTATTCCTCCACTTTTAACGGAAGAAGAAATTGACAAGTTATCATGATTTCATTATTTTATTGATATGTTTATACAGACTGAAGAAACTCCAAACCCAGCACTTTAAAATTTCTTCCTGGTAAGACATTACTTGAAAAAGGAACTCTAGAGTTTAAATCTCCAGAAGAGGCCACAAATAACTCTCTTGCCAGCAGGTTATTTACTGATGAAACGTTAAAGGTGTTTTTATTGGAAAAGATTTTTGACTGTGACCAAATCTGAATCAGTAGAATGGGAAATTTTAAAACCTACTTTATTGTCATCAATTTTAGACTATTTTTCTTCTGGTGGGGAAATTGAAAATTATGAATCGGAAACTAAACCGAAAGAAGAAAAAATAAAATATACAAAAAAAGATCAAGAAATTGTTAATAAAATAAACGAATTACTTGAAGAAAGAATTAAACCTGCTGTTGCTCAAGACGGAGGTGATATAAATTTTGTTAAACTTCAAAAAGGAATTGTTTTTCTTGAACTTAGAGGTGCTTGCTCTGGATGTCCTAGCTCAACAATAACATTAAAATCTGGAATCGAAAATATGCTCAAATATTATATTCCCGAGATTCAATCAGTTGAAGCTATAACCAATAATGGAAAAAAGTAAGGCAATTAACAGAAACCTAGTGGTTCTTCTTGGTTTCATTTATCTTTATAAATTTGGCTGTTGGATTTTATAAAAGTTTTTCAAATATAAAAAATATCGGAAACACTTCAATCAGCTTTACAGTTCAAGACAAATCGATGTTAGACTACATGAATAAAGAATCAAAAGTTGATTTTATAGGTGAAGCAAATGAAATGATCGATATTTTTGAGAAATATAATTTTTCTGTTGAGTCTTTCCTAAATGACCAATCATCAAATTTAATTATTTTTTCTAGCTGGCCTAATGATTTTCTAAATATAAAGTCAGTCAATAAAAGAAAGAAATTATTTATAAATACATTATTACCAATTATTTTTGTAGAAAATAGAAAAATACTCGAAGAAAGAAAAAGAATTCTTGATTGGTGGAATCAATCAGGAGGTGAAGTCGTGTCACGAGAATTTTGGCCCAATTGGCTTTTTGAACTAAGTGAAAAATATAACTACACAGAATCTAGTATTGGAAGATTATTGATAAGGGTTGATATAGTTCCTCTTTCTTTGGCTCTATCTCAAGCTGCTATTGAAAGTGGATGGGGAAGTTCGCGTTATTTGAATGAGGGAAATGCAATTTTTGGGCAATATACATTTGATAGTAAAAACGGAATTAAACCCAAGAGAAAGAGAAGATGGAAAGAAATTTTTTGTTAAAAGATTTTCTACACTTTCAGAATCAGTAAGATCATATTTAAAAAATATCAATACTCATCTAGCATATGAGGATTTTAGACAAGAAAGACGAAAATTAAGGATGAATGGAGAGAGCTTATCAGGAAATGTACTGGCAAATTTTTTAAAAAATTATTCAGAGAGAAGCCAAGCTTACGTTGATGATTTAAAGCTTCTTATTGAAACAAATAATTTTATGAAGTTTGATAAAACTAATGGACTTTTAAATTAATTTACTCTTTTAATCATTTTTCCATACCAAAAAATTTCCCCCTTTTGATTTATATAAGTGCAGTTTATCCTATACCTTACTCCATTTTTCAATTTTGAAAGATACAAGTTAACTTTTTCTCCTCTATCTTTTTTTATCATAGACGCCGAGTTATTAATAAAACAATTAATAAATTTTGAAGGGATTTTTGAAAGAAAACTAAAATGAAATTTATCTGTATTAATAATTGAGTCATCAAAAGAACTTTGAAAGATTTCCAAAGGCTTCGTTTTAAGAATCATCTTAAATCTTTTTAAGCTACCAAATTCATCATTTAAAGCATACCTTGGAAGTCTATATATGTTTTGATTGAAGTGAATAGGAGCTGAATGTTGAGAAAAAGCAATCTCATAATTTAATAATTTTAAAACTTCTTCGATATTTTTGCTGCTTTCTCCGTAAGGATAAGAGAAAATTTTTGGTTGTTCGCCAATGTTTTTTTCAATTTCAATTTGATTTTGTTCTATTTCTTTTTTTAGTGTTTGGATATCCATTCCTACAAGACTTTCATGACTCTTGGAATGATTGAGAATAAGACCGTTGCTCTCAGAAACCTCTTTTAGCATTGACCAACTCATAAAATCTGACTCCTCTGCATTTGATACATAATGTGAAGAAACAAAAATGCTAAACGGAAGTTTGTTTTTTTTAAGAATAGGAAAACCATTTTGAAAAAATGACTTATAAGCATCATCAAAAGTAATGAATACAGTTTTATTAGGAAGATTGATTTCTTTTTTTAGATACTTTGAAAGCTCTGTAATTGGAAGAACATTAATGTTTTCTTCAACTAAATATTTAATATGCTCTTCAAAAAGTTCCTTAGAAATATTAGTACTTGGATATTTATCATCACCTATTCTATGATACATCAGTACTGTAATATTTGATTCTTCTGCATTAGCCTTTATTGTTATAATGAAAAGGAAAATTAAAAAAGCTTTTTTAATAAGTAACTCAAATGTCATTAACAATAGGGAAGTTTTTTGAGTTATAAAGTTGATAATGCCACCATTCATTTCTAAAGAAATCCCAACCAGCATCAGTCATAATACCTAAGAGCATCAATCTATTTTGATAGGCCTCTTTAGTAATATCTAAACAACCATGATATGAAAGTCTTGAAAATTCGTCAAACCCAGTACCCATATCAAGTTCCATATTATTAGAATTTACGAGTGTTATGTCAATTGCGACACCTCTTGAATGGGGAGAACCTTTATCAGGAGGTGCAATAAAATTTGGATCAGGCAAACATTCCCATAACTTTTTTTGGACATAAACAGGTCTGTATGCATCAAATATTTTGATTTTAAGGTTTTGTTTTTTTGCTATCTGAACTGCTAAATCTAAATGCTCATAAGCAACTTTATGAATATAGCATTCATTTGATAAAAACACTTTTTCTTTTGTAAAGTTTTTTGAAGTTGAGTATCTCAAATCAATTAAAACTTCTAATTTTTTTTTGTTTACTTTGACTAGATTTTGATTCATTTTTAGATAAAGAAATATGTTATCATTATCAATTTTTAGTTCAAGTCAAAGAATTTCTGTAGCACTTTATGAAGGAAAATTACTAAAAAAGTTTTTTGAAAAAATAATTAACGGTAAACAGAATGATTCTATTTTTTTACTAATTAATAAAGTTTTAAATAAAAAAATGAATATAAGTAATATTTTTTTTTCAGTTGGACCAGGAAGTTTCACTGCTCTTCGAGCTCTCAAAGCTATTGCTCAGGCAATTGCATTTTCACATAAAGCTAAAATAATTAATGTAACTGAATTTGAAATTTATTTGTCTTGTTTTGAAAACAACGAAAATAATATTTTAGTTTTCTATGAAAATTTCAACAATAATTTTTTTTATCAATTATTTAAACATAAAAATAAAGTATTTATCCCAGATTCTAATTTTTTTGTAGGAGATTTAGAAAAATTAAAAAAATTTATAAATGAAGAAAGTAAAAAGAACAAAGATTTTATTTTAGTTTCTAATTCAAATAAATTTTTTTCAAGTTTAAATTGGGATAACTGAAAATAAAAAAAAAGTTTTTAAACCTTGCGCTAAAAGAATTGCAAATGCTGTTTTTTCTGGTTATGGTCAAAATAACAAAATTTGATTTATCACCATACATATTATGAATAATTTTTATATTTTACCTTTGAATGAAAATCATTCAAAAGAGATTTTTATGTTACAAGAAAAAAATTTAAGAGATTTCGGAACAAATATTTGGAGAACAGAAGAACTTAGAAAATTCAATAAAAAATAGTGTTTTCGAGGGATATATATTTTCTTCAAATAAAAAAATAAATGGGTTTTGTTTTTTTAAAAAAATAGACGATTTTATTGAGATTTACTCTATTTTCGTTGTTCCTGAATATAGAAATAAAGGTGTAGCAAAAAATTTTCTAGATTGTTGTTTAAAATATTGCAAAAAAAATAAATTAAAAAAAATTATTTTAGATGTTAATGAGACAAATTTAAACGCAATAAAATTTTATAAAAAACATAATTTCATTTTTAGTGGGAGAAGAAAAAACTATTACAGAAATGAAGAATCTTTCAATGATTCTTTTACAATGCTTAGAATTATTTAATTTTATATTAATTCTATCTCAAAGATCTCATCATTTTTTTCAACAACTTTCAGTTCAAAATTTTTCTTTAAACTATTGGACAAGAGTTCTAAGTCTCTTTTGCCTTTTAGGATAATAATTTTTTTATTATTAATATTAAGTTTTATAAATTCTTTTGTTTTTAAAAATGTCATAGGACATTTAAAATTAGTAACATCCAAAACTTTTTTTTTCATTTAACCTCTTAATATGTTATATTCACTGTGAGAATGATTAATTACTAACAATTTATGTAAAATAAATAAAATTTAATAAAACTGCAACAATAGGTTGAAAAATTGGAAACATTGTTAGATAAATGCAAAAAACTCGGTCTTAAGTTAACTGAGCAAAGGAAAATTATCGTTAAAGTTTTATCTGATTCTTCAGACCATCCAGATGTTGAGTCTGTGCACAAACGAGCGGTAAAAATTGATAAAAAAATTGGTATTGCTACGGTTTATAGGACTATTAAGCTATTTGAAGATAATAATTTGCTTGAAAAGCACGAGTTTAAGGGATATAGCTCAAGGTATGAAACTGTAAGAGAGAACCATCATCATTTAATTGATATTAAAAGTGGAAAAGTAAAGGAATTTAGAAATACGTTAGTTGATGCTATGCAGAAGCAAGTTGCAAAAGAGATGGGTTATAAGTTAATAGATTATAGGTTAGAGTTATATGCTGTTCCTGTTTTAAAAATAAAACAAAAAAAAAAACAAAAAACCAAAAAATTTTTTTTAAAAATTGAAAAAATTTAAAAAATTTTTTTTTAAAGTCAAGGGTTTGTAAAAAAAAATTTTTTTAAAAAATGGTCAAAACAAAAATTTGAAACCCAAAAATTCATTAATACTTCAAAAGTATTTTCCAAAACCCCGGTTTCTAGGCATTAATTTAGGGCCAAATTTTAAATTAAAAATTATTAATGATTCCCACCATTTTAAATTTAACCCAAATTAAAAAAAATTAAAACAAAAAATTTTTTTAAAAATTTTAAAAAAAAACAATCGATTCTGATGGGAAAATGATTTAAAATTTTTGGGCCCTTTAGTTGGGCATTGAAAATCTGTGCGACGGGGTTTTGTTGTTGGAAATTATAGACTTTTACTTTTAAAAACCCAAAAAATTCTTCTTTTAAAAAAAAAGATTTTAAATTGGGTAGAATTTAAAATTTCAAACTTATTGGGGGTAACAAAATTTACCTTATTGGGGGGGAAAAATCATTGTTCAGAACATTTTAGAGATGGAAGGGAAAAATTGGTTTTTTTGGAGGGGCTTTTCAAAATAATTTTTAATAAGAGTGGGCCCAAATTTTTTGGTTTTGCCCGTTTTTCCCTCCTTTTAATTATAAATTTTTTATAAAAAAAGCTTTCTTTTTTTATCATTACCCCAAAACACCAAAAAACTTTAAAAACAACCCTTAAAAACTCAAAGGAACTTTTTTAAAATAAAGAAAAAAAATAAAATTGATATTGAGAAAAAATTTAGAAATTTTCCACCCCTTATAAAAGCTTACATTAGAGTTGGAGCATGGATAGGTCCTGGAGCTATAGTTGATTCAAAATTTGATACAACTGACGTTCTATCGTATTGAATTCAAAAAATATTGAAAAATATGCTCAACTTTCTTTTGAGAAAATTCATTAATGTTGTATTCACCAATACTTTCATTTTTAAAACTTATTATCTTAGTTCCATGGATAATAACAATATCATTTTGTCCAATTCATTGTATTTTGCTTCCTAAGCGTTTTTTTTCGTTTTTTATAAATTTTTATTTTTTGGTATAAGAAAAATATTTGGAATAAAATTAAAGGTATCAGGGAACAAGAGACAAAAAGAGTAATGTTTATTTCAAATCACATTTCTTATTTGGATATTATTATTTTAGGTTCTTTAGTCAATGCGGTCTTCGTAGCTAAGTCAGAAATAAGAAATTGGCCGATTATCAATAAACTTTGTATGCTGGGCAAAACAATCTTTATTGAAAGAGAAAATAGAAGATCTGTAAAGAAACAAGCTGTTTTAATAAAAGAAAATATGGAGAATGGTCTCAATGTAATTTTATTTCCTGAAGGTACCTCTAGTGACGGTTCGAAAGTGTTGAATTTTAAAAGTTCTCTTTTTGAAGTAGTTGATCATAAAGAATTAAGTAATTATAAATTACAACCAATTTCAATTTCTTACAACAAACTTGACGGCCTTCCTTTGGTTAAAACTCATAGACCTTTTTTAGCTTGGTTTGGTGCAATGAATCTAGCACCACACGTCTGGCAGTTTCTTGGACTTGGAACCAGCGAGGTCAATATAAATTTTCACAAATCAGAAAAATTTTCTTTGTTTTTTTAAATAGAAAAGAAGCTTGCAAGTATTGTTTTGAAAGGATATCAAAACAAGTTAAAAATGACTACCAGCTATTAGAAGTTGACAATCAAATAAAATTAAATGAATTTAAATTCTTGTAAAAGACTAAAAATTATTTAATTAATTATATACATGAATCAATCGTTCTTTATTAAAACTTATGGATGTCAGATGAATGAATATGACTCCGAAAAACTCAATGATCTACTAGAGTACAATGGGTATAAAGCATCAAAAAATTTTGAAGAGTCTGATATTGCAATTCTTAATACTTGTCATATTAGAAAAAAAGCGTCAGAGAAGTTGTATTCAGATTTGGGGAGGCTTTCTAAATTTAAAGAAAATAAAAAGAAGCTTGGAAAAAGAATGCAAATTATTGTTACTGGTTGCGTAGCTCAGGCTGAAGGTGAGGAAATTCTAAAAAGAAACAAAAGCGTGGACTACATCTTTGGTCCTCAAAGTTTTCACAAGCTTCCAAAGATCCTCAAAAAATCAAATAGTGATAAAGTTTACAATGATTTTTTATGTGAGAATAAATTCTCTTCACTAATTCCGTCAAAAAGTAAAGAAGTCAGCAAACTCATTACAATTCAAGAGGGATGTGACAAATTTTGTTCATTTTGTGTAGTTCCTTACACTAGAGGAGCAGAGTTTTCGAGGTCAGTTGAAAACATATATGCGGAGACAATGGCTTTGGTACAAAATGGTGCAAAGGAGCTAACACTTCTTGGGCAAAACGTAAGTTCATACGAGTCTAATGTAATAAAAGATGGAATAAGAAAAAAAATTAAACTTGGTGATTTATGTCAAATTTTGTCTGATATCGATGGCTTAGAAAGGATTAGATATCTTACGTCTCACCCCATTGATATTGACGATAATCTTTTAGATCAACACAAAAACAACACAAAATTAATGCCTTTCTTACATTTACCAATTCAGTCTGGTTCTGATAGAATTTTAAAAAAAATGAATAGAAAGCACAGTAAAACTTTTTATCTGAGTTTGATTGAAAAAATAAAAAAGGTTAAAGAAAATATGGCGTTTTCCTCTGATTTTATCGTTGGTTATCCTGGGGAAACAGATAAAGACTTTCAAGAATCCCTGGAAGTAATCGAAAAGGTGAGATTTGCAAGTTCATATTCATTTAAATATTCCCCAAGACCAGGAACACCCTCTTCTTTAAAAGATAGTTCAATTGATTGTGATGTGGTTGATATGAGACTTAAAGAAATGCAAAGTATTTTAAATAAACATCAAACCGAATTTAACTTATCTTTTATAGATAAAACAGTTGATGTTCTTTTTTCTGGTAAAGGAAAAAAACCTAATCAATATGTAGGCAGAACGCCTCATTTACAGCCTGTTCACGTTCTTTCCTCTAAGAATCTAGTAGGGAAACTCTTGAGCGTGAAACTTGAAGATCTTACTTCTTACTCGTTTCACGGAAGGTTATCTGCATAGAGAAACAATTGACAAAAGAATTAAATAAAAACCTAAATATTTTTTCTAAGACAATATCTTTCAGCGATAATTCTATTTTACCTATTGTATTTGGTGAACATGATAAATTCCTGAAAATCATTGAGAATAAATTGCTCGTATCAATTTTTCCTAGAGGAAATTTTCTAAAAGTGAGTGGTGAGGTAAACAAAGTAAAAATAACATGTAGTTTACTTCAAACATTATTTGAAAATGTTAAGAAGAACCATTTTTTGGATGAAGGCGAGGTCCATGGAATGATAAATTTATTCCAGGATACTAAAATTGGATCACTAGATGGTAAGGAAAATATAGAGTCATTAAATTTTACAGCTGGAAAAAAATTAATAAAGCCAAGATCAAAAAGACAAATTGAATATTTTAATTTAGTAAGAAAGAAAGACTTAGTTTTTTGTTGCGGACCAGCTGGAACTGGTAAAACATATTTAGCTGTTGCTTTAGCAGTCTCAATGTTAAAATCTGGACAAATTGAGAAAATAATTTTATCTAGACCTGCTGTTGAGGCTGGAGAAAGACTTGGATTCCTCCCTGGGGACTTGAAAGAAAAAATTGATCCATATTTAAGACCACTTTATGATGCTTTAAATGATATGTTATCTTTTTCAGAGGTTTTAAAAAAAATAGAAAATGGAATGATTGAGATCGCACCTTTGGCTTTTATGAGAGGTAGAACTTTGTCAAACTCTTTTATCATTCTGGATGAATCCCAAAATACAACTGCAATACAAATGAAAATGTTTTTAACAAGGCTAGGTGAAAATTCTAGAATGATTGTTAATGGTGATTTGTCTCAAGTTGATCTGCCATCAGGAACTAAATCCGGCCTACGTGAGTCAATCAATATACTAAAAGATATAAAGGATATAGGGTTTATAGAGTTTGAAGAGAGCGATGTAGTAAGAAATCCATTAGTTTCAAAAATTGTATCTAAATATAATGAATTTGAAAAAATCCAAAGAGTTGGAGAGAAATATAAAAAAAAGTAAACAAAAAATTATTGAAATTCAGTTTGATTGTGAAAGGAGTTTTAAAACAAAAAAAATTAAAAATTTTGTTAAAAAATCTGTTGATCAAACTCTTGAAATACTTGAATATAAAAAAAGAAAGACGTATGTATCAATTTTCTTAACAAATAATGAAGAGATAAAAAAAATTAATTCAAAATATAGGAAAATTAATAAACCTACGAACGTTTTATCGTTTCCTCAAAATGAAAAAAGAATGATCAGTAACTTAGAAAATTATTTAGTTTTAGGTGATATCGTTATCTCACTTGAAAAGATTCTTTCAGAGGCAAAAGATCAAAAAAAAAATTTTTTTGATCACCTTCTTCATATGATTGTTCACAGTACTTTGCATCTATACGGATTCGATCATTCAAATACGAAAGAGTCAATCGAAATGGAAGCTAAAGAAAAAGATATTATGAAAAAAATACTTTACGAGTCATGATAAAGAAAATTTACGGTAGCATCATTTCATTATTTCGATCAAATCAGAAAGAGGAGCTTAAAAACGTAATCGTGGACTTGATTGATGAAAATAAAAGTAGTACTGAAAAAATTGATGACGGAACCAAAAATATTTTTAAAAATGTAATTAACCTTAGTGATAAATGTATAGAAGACGTAATGATTCCAAGAGCTGATATAGATGCAGTTTCTTCGGATATTAAAATTGATAAACTTATAACTTTTATTAATAAAACCAAACATTCTAGAATACCTGTTTTTCAAGATAATTTGGATAAGATAATTGGAATGATTCACATTAGGGATTTATTTGAAAAAGTTAATAACAAAAAAAAGAAAGAAAATTTAAGTCTTTCGAAAACAATTACTAGGAAGATTCTATTTTCATCTCCTTCAATGAAGATTCTTGATCTTTTACTAAAAATGAGATCAGAGCAAATTCACATGTCTATAGTCGTTGACGAATTTGGTGGTACTAATGGACTTGTTACAATTGAGGACCTGGTTGAGGAAATAGTTGGTGAAATAAAAGATGAACATGATTTTGAAGAAATTGAAGAGATAAAGAAAATTTCTAAAAAAACATACGATGTTTCAGCACGATTACCCGTTGAAGACTTAGAGAAAAAGATTGGTGGTTATTTTACTGATGAAGAAAAAGAAGATATTGATGCAGTAGGAGGTTTGGTTTTTAATTTATTAGGCAAGATTCCAAGCAGAGGAGAAGTTATTAACCATAAAAGTGGTTTGGAATTTACAATAAGGGACGCAGATACCAGAAAAATTAAACGAATCCTTGTAAATGTTAAATAAACTTCCTAACTATTTCACATTTTTCATTGGTGGTTTATTAAATGGTCTTTCTTTCTTTTCTTCAATCTTAATTCCTTTCTCGATCCTTGGACACTATTTATTAATAAAAGGATTATTTTGCAAAGATCGTAACTTCAAACCTATGCTTTCTGGTTGGTTGTTTGGGGTAGGTTTTTTTCTCACTTCCATGCATTGGATTGTGAATCCTTTTTTAATTTATGAAGAACATAAAATCTTAGCCCCATTGGTTTTGATTATTTTTCCATCTTTAATGGGATTATTTTTCTCTATTCCATGTGTATTAATTAAAAAATTTATAAATTTTCAAAAAATATATGATTTTTTCTTTACAAAAATTTTATTAATTTCTTTTTTTATTTTTATATCTGAATTTTTAAGATCAAATATTTTTGGTGGGCTACCGTTTAATCTTTACGGACATCTTTGGATTTTTAATGAGAATTTTATTAAAATTTCATCTTTTATTGGAGTGTTTGGTTTATCTTTTTTGACAATCTTATGGATAATTACAATAGTTCTTTGCTTAATAAATAAAGCTAGTAGTTTTATTTTTCCCTTGACATTATTTCCTTTATTTTTGATATCTTTTTCAATATTCCCACTTAAAGAAGAACAACTTGAATCTAAAACTATCTCAATAAGAGTTGTACAGCCAAATATTCCTCAAAATAAAAAGTGGGATCGAACTTTGTTTCAAGAACATTTAGATAAACTGTTAATTTTATCAAATAAGAGTAAAAAAGAAGAGCTTTTAGTAATCTGGCCAGAGGCAGCAATAACAGGTTTTTTAAACGAGAACGAAGATCTAATTGCTTACATTAAACAAAAAATTGATGAAAATACAGTCATTATTACAGGAGGATTGAGAAGAGAATTTTATGGAAGTAATTTTAAAGTTTTCAATTCTTTTTACATCATAAATAAAAATGATATAAGTTTTTACGATAAAAAAAAATTGGTACCTTTTGGTGAATTTATACCATTGAGATCTTTGTTTAACATTCTGAAACTGACACCAGGAAAAACAGATTTTAGTAAGGGAGATAAGGATGAAGTTCTATTTTTGGAATTAGGACAAGAAAAAATATATCTTGAACCCTCAATTTGTTATGAAGCAATATTCCAAACATTTAACAATAAAAAAATTGAACTCTTAATAAACATTACAAATGATGCTTGGTTTGGAAACTTTATTGGCCCAAAACAACATTTGACTGCATCAATTTTTCGATCAGTTGAAAAAGGTATTCCACTTATTCGCTCTGCCAATTCTGGAATTTCTGTCGTAACTGATGAAAATGGAAAAATCCTCAAGAAAATAGGTTTAAATAAAAGTGGTTTTATCGAGCATGACTTGAATTTGAAAAAAAACGAAACTTTCTTTATGAAACATAAAAACATAGTTTTGGTATATTTAATTTTAATAATTTTATTCATCTGCATACTTACTGACTGTTTAATAAAAAAAAGAAAAGATTTGAAAATTTACTAATTATGAAATAGTAGTTAGGTTTATGTCAAAAAATTCAGCAAATTTTATTTTCACTAGTGAATCAGTTTCAGAAGGACATCCTGACAAAATATGTGATCAAATCTCGATTTAGTTGTTGATCTTTATATGAAGGCAGATAAAAACTCGAGAGTAGCATGCGAGACCTTGGCTACTACAAATAGAGTTATCTTGTCAGGAGAGGTAAAAATAAATCAAAACCACCAAGAGGTTAACAATGAAATTATAGACCAAAAAATAAGAGAAAAAATTAAAGATATTGGTTATGAGCAGGATGGTTTTCATTGGGAAAATATAGAGATAGAGAATTATTTACATAACCAATCTCAAGACATTTCTCAAGGAGTTGACTCTTCAGAAACTTTAGGTGCAGGCGATCAGGGAATAATGTTCGGCTATGCTTGTTCTGAAACTGATTATTTGATGCCTGCACCAATTCATTACTCCCACAAGATTCTCAGAATCTATCAAATTATAGAAAACAATGATTCTTTTTTTTGGCCCTGATTCAAAGAGCCAGGTATCTATGCAATATGAGGGCAACGAACCGAAAAATATCACCTCAATCGTGGTTTCAACACAACATTTTGAAGATGTAAAAAATGAAGAAATAAGAAAAAAAGTAATACAAATAATTGAAGATTCCATTCCTGTTGAAATCCTTCCTAAATCTGAAAATATTTTAATTAATCCAACCGGAAGGTTTGTAATTGGTGGTCCTGATGGTGACACTGGCTTAACAGGAAGAAAGATTATTGTTGATACTTACGGTGGGTCTGCTCCGCATGGAGGTGGAGCTTTTTCAGGAAAAGATTACACCAAGGTTGATAGATCAGCTGCATATATTGCTAGATACATAGCTAAAAATGTAGTCGCTACAAAACTCGCTAAAAAATGTTTATTACAACTTTCTTATGCTATTGGAGTTGCAAAGCCAATTTCAATTTATTTGAAAACTGATAGTGGTTCAGATTTAAACACCAATAAAATCATTAACATCATAAAAAATCATGTTGATTTATCTCCTAACGGAATAAAAACACATCTTAAATTGGACCAACCTATTTATGAAGCTACTTCGTCATACGGTCATTTTGGAAGAGAATATATACCTAAAACAGGATCATTTTCATGGGAAAAAACTGATTTAGCTGAAAAAATTCTAAATGAATATTAATTATGCTCCCTTTTTATGGCAGGAGACTCTCAAGAAAAACAAAAAGATTCAATTCATTTGACCTAGAAAATTACGAATTTTTTTTTAACGAAATAAATTTTAATGATACCAAAAAAAAATTAGTTAAAAGTTTTCAAAATGTTAATCTTGAGATTGGTTTTGGTAAAGGTGAAAATTTAATTTTTCAGTCGCAAATAAAAAAAAAAGATATTTTTCTTGCAATTGATCCCTTTATTTCAGGTGGATTAAAATTAAAAAAAAACATTGAAATATTAAAAATTTCAAATATTTTTTTTTCAAATTTAACTTTCTCTCAATTTTTCGAAATTGTAGGTGATGTAAATTTTAAAAAAATTTTTATTTTGTTTCCTGACCCCTGGCCAAAAAAAAAACATAAAAAAAGAAGATTAATCAATGAAGAATTCGTAAAAAATCTTGACAAAATAACTCTCAAACATTCTGAAATATTAATTGCTACTGATGATGAAGATTACTCAAATCAAATTTTAAAATCATTTTCAAAGCAAAATTTCTTCAAACTTCTCTTAAAAACTTCGGATAATCAAATTTTCAATGATTATAAGATCTATCCAACTACATATTTTAGAAAGGCAAAAAGAGAAAATAGAAGAATTAATTTATTTATTTATCAAAAATAAAGATTAAAAAAAAATATTAAATTATTTAAGTTTCCTTAAAGTCTTGGTATGAATATCTTAAACTTTTCAAATTTCAAAACAGATATATAATTTGTAAGGGAAAAAATAGAGAGGTAATAAATTGGAAAAGAACGAAATTAAAGATTCCTTATCTTTTGACATAATCGATGTCGCTAAGAATATTGCTAAAGAAAAAGGTATAGACGAAATGGAAGTAATAGAAGCTATGGAAATGGCAATTGCTAAAGCCGGACGAACAAAATATGGATTCGAATTAGATATCAGAGCGCATGTAGATAAAGAAACAGGTAAAATAGGTTTGTATAGATATCAAGAAGTTGTTGAGGACATAGAGATATTACCTTCTGAAGAGAGAATAAATAAAATTAACATTTCAGATTTAAAAAATAAATCTTTAAAAATAGGAGAATTTTTAAGGGAAGAATTACCTCCCCTTGATTTTGGAAGAATTGCAGTACAAACAGCTAAACAAGTCATCTTTCAAAAAGTAAAAGAGGCTGAAAAAATTATGCAATTTAATGAATTTAAAGACAAGGTTGGTGAGATAGTTAATGGGATCGTTAAAAGAGTTGAATATGGAAACCTGATTGTGGATTTAGGAAAAGGTGAAGCAATTTTGCGAAGGGAAGAACTTTTAAATAGAGAAGTGTTTAGAAGATCAGACAGAATAAGAGCCTATATTAATGAGGTTAAACACGACTTAAAAGGACCGCAGATTTTTTTATCAAGAGCACATAACAATTTCTTAGTAAAATTGTTTTTTCAAGAAGTTCCAGAGATTTACGATGGAATAATAGAAGTAAAGTCTGTTGCTCGTGATCCTGGAAGTAGAGCTAAAATTGCAGTTTATACCAAAGAGAAGAGCATTGATCCAGTTGGGGCTTGCGTTGGAATGAGAGGCAGTAGGGTTCAGGCAGTGGTTAATGAATTGCAAGGAGAGAAAATTGACATTGTGCTTTGGTCTGAAGATATTGCAACATTTGTAGTTAACGGCTTAGGCCCAGCAGAAGTTGATAAAGTAATTATAGAAGAGGAGCTGAAGAAGATTGATGTAATAGTTCCTGACGAACAACTTAGCCTAGCAATTGGAAGAAAGGGTCAAAATGTGAGATTGGCTAGTGCATTGACTGGCTGGAGTATTGATATATTAACAACATCTCAGGAGTCTGACAGAAGAAACGAAGAATTTAAAAATTTATCTCAAAAATTTATTAGTTTGTTAGATGTTGACGAAGTAATAGCTCATTTGCTTGTAACAGAGGGTTTTACATCACTTGATGAAATTGCAATGGTTTCTCTTGAGGAGTTAACCTCTATAGAAGGCTTTGATGAAAATTTATCAAAAGAACTGATACAAAGGGCTAAAATTTGTGTTGAGAAAATTAGGGTTGAAAATTTATCAAAGTTAAAAGAATCTGGATTTGATGATTATTTGTTGACTACAAAACTTTTAGATACAGATCAACTTTTAAAACTTAACGAAAATAATATTAAAACCAGAGACCAGCTTGCAGACTTATCAAATTCAGAATTAATTGAGATTTTTAGAGACATGGATCAAGATAAAGCTGATGAAATAATTATGGATTCAAGAAAACATTGGTATAAAAGTTAAACTTAGATGACAGATAATGACAATAAGAATAAATTAACCGGTAAATTGCAACTTAAGAAGACAATAAACGCTGGTCAAATAAAACAAAGTTTTTCTCATGGTAGAAGTAGATCAGTCTCAGTTGAGGTTAAGAAAAAAAGGTCTATCAGCGGTTTTTCAAAAAATGAAACAGCTGAACAACCAAAATCAACTGATACTTCCTTAACTCACCCAGAAAAAATTAAGAGAGAAGAAAGCCCTAAAATAACTGTAACAGAAGATAAAAATAAAACACAAATTGAAAAAAATGACAAAAAGAATTTAAAGAAAACAAACGCAAGAAATTTCTTAGACAATAAAACAAGTGAAGAATCAAATAATGAAGTTGTTGAGAAACCTAAACAACCAAAATTTGTAAAAACACCCAAGAGCTTTGAAAATAGAAGACAAGGAAAACTTACCATCTCACAAGCTCTTGATGACGATAATGAGAAGGTAAGATCACTTGCTGCAATAAAAAGAGCAAGAGAGAAAGCAAAGCTTAGAAACGTAACAAAATCAGAAAATAAAGAAAATCAGGAAAATAAAGAGAGAAAAAAAAAAGAAGTTATAATTCCAGATGTAATAACTGTTAATGAACTTGCGTCACGTCTAGCTGAAAAGTCATCAAATTTGATCAAATCACTAATGAAACTTGGGGTAATGGCTACCATTAATCAAACAATTGACAGCGATACAGCTGAATTGTTAGTAATTGAATTTGGTCATGTACCAAAACGAGTAAGTGAATCTGATGTTGAAGTTGGTTTGACTGGACCTTCTGACACAGAGCAGGATCTTCTCCCAAGACCACCTGTAGTTACTGTAATGGGTCATGTTGATCATGGAAAAACATCTCTACTTGATGTAATTAGAGAAAAAAAAGTTGCTTCGACTGAAGCAGGTGGAATAACTCAACATATAGGATCTTATATAGTTGAGGCTAAAAAAGGTCAATTTATAACGTTTATCGACACACCCGGACACGCTGCTTTTAGTCAAATGAGGGCAAGAGGGTCTAATATTACAGATGTAATAGTTCTTGTTGTTGCTGCTGACGACAGTGTCAACGAACAAACAATAGAGGCTATTAGCCATGCTAAAGCTTCTGGATGTCCAATTGTAGTTGCAGTCAATAAAATAGATCTTCCAACAGCCAACGCTGAAAAAGTTGAATCTGACCTAATGAAGCACGAAATAATTAGTGAAAAAATGGGAGGACAAAATGTTTTCGTTAAGGTTTCAGCTAAAACAAAAACAGGAATAGATGATCTTTTAGACTCAATTATACTTCAATCTGAAATTTTAGAGTTAAAAGCTAATCCGAATAGAAATGCAGATGGGACCGTTATTGAATCAAAGATAGAAAAGGGAAAGGGAACTGTCGTATCTATTCTTATACAAAATGGAACTTTAAAAGTTGGCGATATTGCTGTTGTGGGAAAGGAATGGGGTAAAGTAAGAGCAATGTATAATGACTCGTCTGAAAAGATAAATGAAGCATTACCTAGCTTTCCTATTGAACTTCTAGGATTATCTGGAACTCCAGATTCTGGAGATAAATTGGTTGTTGTAGATAACGAGGCAAGAGCAAGAGAAGTTACGCAATATAGATCTAGAATGAAAAGAATTGAAGAGAATTCGTCAGTCAAAAGGGTTTCAATTGATCAGATGATAGAAAGCGCATCTCAGGACGAGAAAAAAGTAATTTCTATAATTGTTAAAGCTGATGTCCATGGTTCGAAAGAAGCAATTGAACAAAGCCTCAACAAAATGAACTCTGAAAAGATATCAATTAAAATAATACACAGTGCAGTTGGAGAAATTAATGAATCTGACGTAACTCTTGCAATTGCATCAAAAGCTAGAATTTTCGGCTTTAACGTCAAAGCCAATACCCAAGCAAAAACATTGTCTAAAAGAGAAGCAATAAAAATTAGTAATTTCTCAATAATATATGAGGTTATCGACGAGGCTCAAAAAATAATTGACGGCCTTGATAACGCAGAAGAAACTGAAACTCAAATAGGAAAAGCCATTGTAAAACAAGTCTTTGAACTTTCAGATTCCAGTAAGGTTGCTGGATGCGTTATTGAAGAGGGGAAAGTGACGTCTAAAGCATTTGTTCGAGATTTTCAGAAACGAAAAAATATTTCATGAATGTGAAATTCAGAGTCTTAGAAGAGAAAAAAACCAAGTAAAAGAAGTCATGAGCGGTTTGGAGTGCGGAATTGTTCTTTCCAAATTCAATGAAGTTGTACAAAACGACAGATTAGAGTTTTTTGTGAGAGAAAAAAGTGAAAAAAAATCTTAGTTTAGAAATAATCAAAGATGAACGAAAAAAATCAAGAATCGATAAAATTTCTACCTTAATAAAAAAAACAATTTCTGAAGTTTTTTTAACTGTTGACTTAAATTATAGTAATGGAAAGAATGTTTTTATTATGGTGTCTCATGTCGAATTATCTTCTGATGGAAAAAGTGCTAAAGTTTTTCTAGAAACACTTAAAAACTTCAGTTTTGATCATGAAAAAGTTGTTGAAATAATTGCTAATAATTCGTCAAGAATAAAAAAAGAATTTTCATCCAAAATTGATCTAAGATACACACCAAAGTTAAAATTTGAACTTATTAATAATAAATAAATGAATAGCAACAATTCGAGTGGTTGGTTTTTTTTGGATAAACCAATAGGTATGACATCTAATTTTGCATTACAGAAAATAAGAAGAATTTTCAATAATTCTAAAGCAGGTTTCGTTGGTACACTTGACCCCTTAGCTTCAGGTTTCTTGCCAGTTGCTCTGGGAAAAGCAACAAAAATTATTCCCTTTATCGAAAAATGCGACAAAAGAGTATATATTTACAGTCAAGTGGGGAATTAAAACTGAGACTGGTGATTCAGAGGGAAAAATAATAAAGGAGTGCGGAAAATATCCAAAGAAAGTTGATATTGTAAATGCTTTAAGCGAGTTTTGCGGTAATATAGAACAATTTCCTCATAAATATTCATCTGTAAAAATAAATGGACAAAGAGCACACAAATTGGCAAGAAAAAATATGAAATTTCAACTCAAAAAAAGACAAATTAAAGTCAATAATTTTACGTTAATAAATAATATCTCTGAGAAACTTGCTTCATTTTTTGTAGACTGCAGTGCTGGAACATACGTTAGAAGTCTTGCAGAAAGTCTTGGAGAATCACTTGGCACACTTGCTACTGTTGTGGAATTGAGACGCATAGGATTTAATAATTTTAACAAAAAACTTATTTCACTGGATTATTTATTAAGTTTGGTGCATAGTGATGAACTTAAAAGGCTTGTTCATCCAATCGATGCCGTTATGAATAATGTTTTAAAAATTCAATTGGATTATAATCAAGTTAAAAGAGTTTTAAGCGGAAGTTTTGTTCAAATGGATAAACAATCAGTTATAACAAATAAAAACAATGTTGTTTTAGCTAAACATGAAGACAACTATATAGCTTTGGGTTTAATTAAAGATTGTACTTTTCATCCCAAAAAGCTGTTAATTTCTTAATTAAATCAATATGATATATTAAGAAATAAAATATAAATTTAGGAATTTAGGATGGAAAAAACTTTAAATAAAAAAAAAGAAAGTAAAGGAAGTGACGAAAATGTTGGGAGTAGTGAAAGTCAAATCTCAATTTTCTCAAAACGAATAAAAAATTTAACGGAACATTTGAAATCTAACAAAAAAGATCATAACACTAGAAGAGGTTTGATGAAACTTGTAGGAAAAAGAAAGAAACTTTTAAGCTATGTTAAAAGCAAAAGCAATGAAAGATACGAGTCAATTATAAAGTCTCTGGGTCTAAGGCGTTAGACAAACTAAGGAGATAAAAAATGTTTAATATAGCATCAGTGGAGTTAGACTGGAAAGGTCTAACTTTAAAATTAGAAACGGGCATGATTGCGAGACAAGCGGATGGTGCAGTAAAATGCTCACTGGGTGGAACGGTTGTTTTATGTACAGTATCGGCCTCAAGAGACGTTGATGTCTCTAATGACTTTTTCCCTCTTTCAGTACACTATATTGAAAAATCATACTCAGCAGGGAAAATACCAGGGGGATTTTTTAAAAGAGAAGGACGACCAGCAGAAAATGAGATTTTAACGTCAAGACTTATAGATAGACCAATAAGACCTCTTTTTCATCAAGATTTTAAAAATGAAACTCAAGTGGTTTGTACAGTTATAAATTACGACGGAGAAAATGATCCGTCAATTTGCGCAATGATTGGTGCTTCAGCTGCAATAACTATTTCAGGACTTCCGTTTCTTGGTCCTTTAGCTTGTTCAAGAGTTGGTTACATGGATGGTGAATATATTCTTAACCCAACAAAAGAAGAATTAAATGAAAGTGAGCTTGATTTAGTTGTTGCTGGAACAAGAGATGGTGTTCTCATGGTGGAATCGGAAGCCAATGAATTAGACGAAAAGATAATGCTTGGAGCAGTTCAATTTGGATTTAAAGAATTTCAGTGTGTCATTGATTCAATCATAGAGCTAGCAGAAAAGTCAGCAAAAGATTCATGGGAACTCATAAAAAGGGAGGTCCCTGAATATACTGATAAATTAAGAAACCTTTCGCAGAAAGAATTAACTCCTATTTATAAGATAAAAGAAAAAAAGAAAAGGAATGAATCTCTAGTTGAGGTAAGAAAAAAAATAATTGAACAATTAAATGATGAGGTTGAAGACGAAAATACTCTTAAGGAAGAAATAAAAAAAATTGAGAAAGAGATAGTAAGATCATCTGTTTTAGATACAAAGAAAAGAATTGATGGGAGAGGTCTTGACGATGTTAGAGATATAGACTGTAGAGTCGATTTATTGGACAATGTTCATGGAAGTGCCTTGTTTACTAGGGGCGAGACTCAAGCATTAGTTACTACTACGTTGGGAACTACGTCAGATGAGCAGATGATTGATGGTTTAGACGGAGATTCAAGAGAAAAGTTTATGTTACATTACAATTTTCCTCCGTTTTCAGTAAATGAAGTTGGGCGCATTGGGGCAACAGGAAGAAGAGAAATAGGTCATGGAAAGCTTGCTTGGAGAGCAATAAATCCGATTCTAAAACGTTCTAACGACTTTCCATATACTATAAGAGTAGTTTCTGAAATAACAGAATCAAATGGTTCCTCGTCTATGGCTACTGTGTGTGGAACCTCTCTTGCTCTAATGGATGCTGGAGTACCACTTGACAAACCTGTTGCTGGGATAGCAATGGGTTTAATTAAAGAAGAAAAAAAATTTGTTGTTCTAACCGATATTCTTGGAGATGAAGATCATTTAGGGGACATGGATTTTAAAGTTGCAGGAACGGAATCTGGCATAACATCATTGCAAATGGATATAAAAGTTAACGGGATAACCGAGGACATAATGGAAGAGTCTTTATCAAAGGCTAACTCAGCGAGAATACATATATTAAAAGAAATGAATAAGACCTTGAACAAATCAAGAGAAGTCACAAAATCAAATGCTCCGCAAATCGAGAAATTAAAAATTGATAAGTCAAAAATAAGAGAAGTCATTGGTTCAGGAGGAAAAGTTATCAAGGATATTTGTGAGAAGTCTGGAGCCAAGGTTGAAATTGATGACAATGGTATAATTACAATCTTTGCTTCAAAAGCAACTGAAGCTAAAATTGCAATGGATATGATTAACGACATTGTTGCGGAACCTGAAGTTGGTAAAATTTATGAAGGAAAGGTTGTGAAAACCACTGACTTTGGTGCATTCGTAAACTTTATGGGTAGTAGAGACGGTTTGGTTCATATTAGTCAACTAAAAGAAGAAAGGGTTGAGAAAACAACCGATGTTGTAAAAGAGGGTGATCAAGTAAAAGTTAAAGTTATTGGAGTTGACGATAGAGGTAAGGTTAAGTTAAGTTTAAAAGACGCCCAAATATGAAAAAAATTGAATCATTAATTTTGTCTGGAAAAGAATCGCTCCCAATTATAGAAGGGGGAAAAGGAATAGCCGTAAGCAGTGGTGAAAGTTCTGGAGCATGGGCCAAGGCTGGAGGTGTTGGAACATTCTCTGGGGTTAATGCTGACTCTTACGATGAAGAAGGCAATTTGATTCCTCAAATTTATAAGGAAAAAACAAGATCTGGTAGGCACAAAGAGCTGATCGATTTCTCGGTTTCAGGCGCAATTGAGCAAGCAAAGATTGCAAGGGATATTGCCGGTACCAAGGCTCCAATTCATATTAATATTTTGTGGGAAATGGCTGCGGCCGAAGAAATACTTACGCGAACTCTTGAGAAAGCAAGTAACATAATTGATGGAGTTACATGTGGCGCTGGTATGCCATACAAGCTATCAGAAATTGCAGCTAGATTTGGTATTTATTATTATCCAATAGTTTCGTCTGCAAGAGCTTTTAACGCATTATGGAAAAGATCATATAGAAAAACCGCAGATTATTTAGGTGGAGTTGT
Source organism: Alphaproteobacteria bacterium (assembly GCA_019650635.1). Classification (GTDB taxonomy): domain Bacteria; phylum Pseudomonadota; class Alphaproteobacteria; order Methylaequorales; family Methylaequoraceae; genus Methylaequor. Next base: position 66,808 of record BOXE01000001.1, read on the forward strand.
GTATGAAGATCCTTGGCTAGCTGGTGGTCATAATGGTTTATCAAATAGCGAAAATCCTCTTAAACCTCAACCCCCGTATCCAAGAGTAAGAGAATTGAGAAAACTAATGAACGAATTTAATCTTAGTAACACTCCTATAATAATGGCAGGAGGTGTTTGGAATCTTGAAGAGTGGGAAGATTGGATAGATAACCCTGAAATAGGAAAGATAGCTTTTCAATTTGGAACAAGACCATTACTTACTGAAGAAAGCCCAATACCCGATGCATGGAAAAAAAAATTGCTTAATATAAAAAAAGGAGAAGTAAGTCTTCATAGATTTAGTCCAACTGGTTTTTATTCTTCAGCGGTTAAGAACGATTTCTTGATAGAACTTGAAGAAAGATCAAAGCGCCAAACACCCTTTTTAAAAGAGCAGACTAATGAATTCAACGAAAAAATTGAGATAGGTCCTAGAAAAAGAGCATTTTATGTCAAACATTCTGATAAATCAAAAATTATGGAATGGATAAAGAAAGGATTTTCAAAACCAATGACTACTCCTAATGATACACTGATTTGGGTTACAATAAAGAAAGCAAGTCAGATTGTTAAAGACCAAATTGATTGTATGGGTTGTTTGTCCCAGTGCTTATTTAGTAATTGGGCACAAGGGGAGCAAGGTACAACAGGAAAAAAAGCAGACCCTAGGTCATTTTGTATACAAAAGACACTTCAAAAAATCAGTCATGGAATCTCTAATCTAGAAAATGAATTAATGTTTGCTGGTCACTCAGTTTATAGATTCGCGCTTGATCCATTTTACAAAGGAGGATTTATTCCAAAAGTCAATCAATTAGTTGACAGAATTATGAAGGGTCTATAATTTAATTTTAAAATAAAATGTACAAAAACGAACATATTGATAAAGCATTAAAAATGCTTGAAAATTCACCTTTAAAAGTCACTGGGCAGAGAATAGCGATGATTAAATTGCTTTTTAAAAATGGTGCAGCTCATTTTACAGCAGAAGATATCTACGAAGAAGTAAATAAGAAAAAAATCAAAATTTCATTAGCCACAATATACAATTGTTTAAATCAATTTAAAGAATTTGGAATAATAAAAGCGATCAAAGTCTCATCAGATAAAATATATTTTGATACTAATTTGAAAGAGCATCATCATTTTTTTTGTGTCAAATCGGCCAAGCTTATCGACGTAGAAACTAATAAAGTCAAAATATCTAAACTTCCGAAAATCCCTAGAGGAAAAAAATTAAAATCTGTTGATGTTATTATTAACATTTCAGATTAAAATCAATTTCCCCATATTCCTTTTTTTCTAACCCAACCTTCAATCTCCTTTTCTTTAACAAAACACCAGCTTGCATTACATTTTTTATTTTCTAAAACTAAATTTTTCATTACTTTTGCAATCTTTTTTGATTTTATATTAGGAAATTTGTAAAGAAACTCATTGTTTGAGGTTATTATTACGTATTTTTTCGCAGTTAACTGAGAATTTGAAACCCATCCCTCAATACCATTAACATCTGAAATTTTTGACCAATTTTCAAAATTACTTATAATTTTAAGCGGATACCCTTTTATTAAAATTTTGTAAATCACCAGATGATTTAAACCCGGACCATTCCTGACGTTTACTTCGTTATATTTTGTAGTCATAATTTTTTTTTTTATTTCCGATAGGATTTCTTTTGGTGGTATAAATATGCTTACAAATAAATAAAAAATTAAAAGTTTAATTACAATGAAACGAAAAGACATAATTATTTTGATTACAAGAAAATTACCAGAAAAGATAGAAAAAAAATTAAAAGAAAATTTTAATGTTATCCTTAATAAAACTGACAAAAAACTTTCATATACAGAACTTAAAAAGAAAGTCTCTGAAGTTGATATCTTGATTCCATGTGTCAGTGATACAATTGACGCTTCAATAATTAAATCTGCTAAAAAATTGAAGCTGATAGCTAACTTCGGAAATGGTGTTGATAACCTTGACCTTGTAACTGCAAGAGAAGAAAATGTTATTGTAACCAACACTCCGGATGTTCTAACTGAGGATACAGCTGATTTGGTTTTGACCTTAGTTCTTATGATTAGTAGAAAAGTTGTTGAAGCTCAAAAGAAAATAAGTGGTGGTCGTTGGTCAGGATGGGGGCCAAGTGAAACAATGGGAGAGAGAATAAGAGGTAAAAATTTTGGAATAATTGGTATGGGAAGAATAGGAAAAGCTGTTGCAAAAAGGCTTGATATTCTGGGTGTGAAAATTTTTTATCATAATAGAAACCGCCTAAAAAATAATGAGGAAAAAGTTCTAAAAGCGAAATATTTTGAAAATCTTGATTTAATGATTACTCATTGCGATATCATTAGTATACACTGTCCTTACACCCCAGAAACATTTCATTTATTATCAAAGAAAAGATTAAAATTATTAAAAAAGAAATTGTATTGTTATCAATACATCGAGAGGTGAAATAATTGATGAACAGGCTCTTGCCTCTCTTTTGTTCAAAAAGAAAATAGGTGGAGCAGGTCTTGATGTTTTTGAACACGAACCTGAAATTACTCAGAAACTTCTTGAATCTGACAATGTTATATTGTTGCCACACATTAGTTCTGCTACAATTGAAAGTAGAATTGCAATGGGGGAAAGAGTTATAAAAAATATAATATCCTTTGCGAATGGGAAAACTCCGCCAGATATAATAAAAAAATTGTATTATGATTAGATTTTATTAACAACAAACTTTACAATTCTTATTTTTCTCGATTTTAATTTTTTTTATATCTAGCTTTACACTATCTAACAAAATTAGCTCCTTAAAATTACTATGAAGTTTAAGAATATAATTAAGCGCCAGATTTGCTTGTATTATTCCACCAAGCCCTGCAACAGAAGCAATTATACCCATTTCGTCGCAGCTTAAGTTTTCAGTAGTAGTTAAATTGGGAAAAATACATTTATAACATGGATTTTTTTTACTACTCCAAGAAGAAAATATAAAAGCCTGTATATCAAAGTTCTGGAGAGCAGCAGATACTAATATTTTTTTTTTATTATGACAAAATTTATTTATTATTAATCTAGACTCAAAATTATCTGTGCAATCAAGTACAATTGAACAGTTTTCTATATATTTATCAATGTTGTTTTCATTGATTTTTTTTTGATAATAATTAACAATAATTGATTTATTAATATTCTTTATTTTTTTTGTCAAAACTTTGCACTTACTTTCTCCAATATCTTTTTCAGTAAATAAGGTTTGACGATTTAAATTGCTTAAAACAATTGAATCATGATCTATAAAAACTAACTTTCCTATTCCACTCATAGATAAATATTGAGCAGCAGATGTTCCAAGTCCTCCACAACCGATGATACATATTGAAGAGTTATTAATTTTTTTTTGGCCTTCAACTCCTACTTGCTCCATTATTATTTGTCTTGAATATTTTTCTAGAAAGTATTCTTCAGGGTTTCTCATTTGACATATCCGAAAATAATGGAGTTGAGAGATATCTCTCTGCAAATGAAGGCAGAATAATTATTGTATTTTTATCTTTCATTTTTAAGTCTTCATTTAACTCTATAGCTGCAGACAACACTGCACCTGATGATATTCCGCCTGCTATTCCTTCAATTTTTGCTAACATTCTTGCAAAGTAAAATGCAGAATTATTACTTACAGACAAAACTTTATCAATAATATCCATGTTTAAATTTTTGGGTAAAAAACCTGCTCCTATACCTTGAATTAAATGCTGACCAGGGTTTGATCCACTTATAACTGCGGAATCTTCTGGCTCAACCGCAATGATTTTTATTAATTTATTTCTTTCTTTAAGATATTTCCCTACTCCAGTTATTGTTCCACCTGTTCCAACGCCTGAAATAAAGCAGTCAATTTTTCCTTCACAGCTTGACCATATTTCCTCTGCAGTTGTTTTATAATGAATTTCTGGGTTAGCACTGTTTTCAAATTGGTTTAGGATAAAGCTATTTTTTATTTGATTTTTAATTTCTTTCGCTTTTTTCATTGCACCTGTCATCCCATGTTTCTTTGGAGTTAAAATAAGTTTTGCTCCAAAGAATTGGAGCATTTTTCTTCTCTCAATTGACATGCTATCAGGCATTGTCAGAATTAATTTGTAACCTCGAGCCGCACAAATGAATGCTAGGGCTATCCCAGTATTTCCGCTTGTAGGTTCAATAATTGTAGTGGAAGCATTTATCATTTTCTTTTCCTCAGCTGATTTAATCATCGCCAGTCCAATTCTATCTTTAACAGAACCAAGCGGATTAAAAGATTCTAACTTTGCTATTATATTTCCATTGTAATGAAGATGCTTTTTAAGTCTTTTTAAAAATACCATTGGGGTATTCCCAATGGTTTCGTCTATAGAGTTATATACTTTTGAAAAGGCTTTATATGACAAAGTCAACTTTCTTTGAGATATCTTTTTTTAATTTTTTGGTTTTTGCAATTCTACATACTTCTTCAATAGAAATATTGTTAAATTTTTCTAAGCATTGGAATGAAATATCGTTAATTAAAGGGAGTACAATTTTCTTTGAAAGTTCTGAGTTAAATGTACTAATCAAACTATCTTCATTTGAAACAGATTTAATTATATCAGCAATTTTAATTCTTCTTCTTTCCTTTGCTAGACTATACCCTCCCTTGGGCCCTCTTGATCCAACAAGAATTTTGTTTTTAACAAGAATTTGTAGTGTTTGTTCTAGATATCTCTTTGGAATCCCTTGTCTTCTTGCTATAGACTCATTTTGAACAGGATTAGGACCAGAGTTAAGTGCTATATCAACAACAGCCTCAATTGCATAAATAATTTTTTTATGTACTTTAAACAATCTTTTACCTTTTACACCCCTGTAGAACCAAATCCACCAGAACCTCTGTCAGTTTCATCCAGTTCTTGGGTTACGTTTAGTTCAATTTCTGGCAACTTCATAAATATTAACTGTGCTATTCGCATACCAGGGTTAATTTCAAATATGTTTTTTCCATGATTAATAAGTATTACACATATTTCCCCTCTATAATCCGCATCTATCGTTCCAGGAGTATTTAAGACAGTTACACTGTTTTTTAGGGCAATTCCAGATCTAGGTCTGACTTGGGCCTCGATTCCTAAAGGCATTTGTAATGAGAAGCCGCAGGGAATAAGTTTTGTTTCCCCAGGTGTAAGGACAACTTTATCTTCTAAAGCTGCTAAAAGGTCAAAGCCTGAACTTCCTTCAGTTGCTTTCTTTAAATTATAAAGATTTTTTCCACTTTCTAAATGTTTAAAGAGAATTTTGTTCATAATATTAATTTATTTTTTTTAAAAAAATTAACAATTTTTTTTGTAATTTTTTTTGCAACTTCAGATTTTTTCATTTTTCTCCAATTCTCAACTTTATTTTTTGTAATGAAAGAAACCTGATTGTAATTTGAGCCAAAAACTAATTGTGTCTTTACATTGTTGGCAATTATCCAATCACAACCTTTTTTAAATAATTTATTTTTTGAAAAATTTATTAAGTTTGTTGTTTCTGCTGAAAAACCAATTACTAATTTGGGCTTCTTTTTGTTTTTTGATATATTTTTGAGAACGTCTACGTTTTCCTTTAAAACGAGATTTATTTCATTATTATTTTTCTTTATTTTGTTTGAAAATTTCTTTTTAACTTTCCAATCAGAAATAGCAGCTGTAGATACAAATATATCATATGGTAATTTAGAAACACAAATTTTATAAAATTCTTCAGCATCAGTTACTTTTATTATTTCAAAATCTTTTGGTTCGTCTAGACTTGTTTTTCCCAGTTACTAATGTTACTTTTGCTCCATGATTGTGAAGAGATTTTGCTATTTCATAACCTTGTATCCCAGATGAAAAATTACTTAAATATCTTACTGGATCAATCATTTCTATAGATGGACCTGCAGTTACAACTGCTGTGAGGCCGCTTAATTCTTTCGGACTAAAGATATTATTAATTTTTTCAACTATTTCCTCAATTTCCATTAACTTTCCTGTTCCAACCGTTCCGCATGCTAATTTGCCTTTTTTTGGTGAAAGTATTTTCACGTTCATTTTGTTTAGTTACTTTAAATTTAATTTTACAGCTTCGTTATTAAACATATTAGTATTCATAGCAGGTGCTATTATTTTAATTTTATTTGAAGCTAGAAGGACATTTAAAGATAAATCATCAGCAATTCCATTAGCCATTTTTGCTATAAAATTAGCTGTACACGGTATTACTACAATTGCATCTGAATTTGATGCTAATTTTATATGACTCATTTCTTTTTCTTGCGATAGAGAGAAAAGATTTGAATAAACCTTACTACCTAACAAACTTTCAAAAGTAATAGGATTAATAAATTTTTTAGCACTTTCTGTAAGAATACAGTCTACTTTTACTTTTTTTTCCTGAAGCCTCCTAATTAAGTCTAGTGATTTATAACTTGCAATCCCACCTGAAACTATCAAAAGAATTCTTTTATTTTCTAGAAAGTTTGTCATATTTCAGAAACATGGATGGAAGCAATTCCGTCAAGAACATCAAAAACTTCAATTTTTCTGAAACCAGCCTTAAGTAACTTTTTAGTAAGCTGAATCTGATTAGGAAATTCTTTAATACTTTGAACAAGATATGAATATGCTTCTTCATTATTTAGAATTAACTTTCCATAAAGTGGAATTAATTTGCTGTAAAGGTCAAATATTTTTCTAAAACTTTTATTGTTTATCTCACTGAACTCAAGACAATAAAATTTTCCTCTTTTTTTTAGAACACGTTTAATTTCGACTAGTGATTTTTGAACATTAGTAAAGTTTCTTAAACCAAAACTTAATGTGATAAAATCAAAAGTGTTTGTTTTAAAAGGAATTTTTTCAGCCATTCCATTAATGTAAAAGATTTTTTGCTTCTTTAATTTTTTTTTGGCTTGCATCATCATTTTCATGTTTGAATCATAAGCAACACAAATACAATTACTTTTTTCCTTAATTAATTCAAGCAAATCTCCTGATCCTGTAGCTAAATCTAAAATGATATCTTGTTCTTTAATTTTAATTTTTTTGATTAATTCCTGCTTCCATGTTCTATGAAGACCAAAACTCATTATGTCATTCATAAGATCATATTTATGGGATACACTTGAAAAAATTCTTTCAACTTTTGATTGTTTATTTTGTTTATTTGACGAGTTTGTTTTTTTTTGTAATTCTTGCTTCATGCCAGAACTTCCTGAAGTTGAGACTGTAAAAGTTTTCTTAGAAAAAAATGTTATTAATGAGAAAACTAAGTCAGTCAAAATAGAGAATGAAAACTTGCGTTTTGTTATAACAACAAATGTATCTCAAATTTTAAGCAATTCAACTATAACAAAGATCTTAAGAAGAGGTAAGTATTTATTATTTTTATACAATAACAACTACACTCTCTTATTTCATTTAGGTATGACAGGATTTTTTAGAATTGAAAGAAAATATGAATTTAGAAAGCACGATCACTTGATATTTAATTTTTCAAAGAAAAAGCTTATTTTCAATGATGTAAGAAAATTTGGATTTGTAAAAATTTTTAATGCTAAAGAAGTTTTTAATTGTTCTCATCTTAAAAATTTAGGTCCTGAACCTCTTAGTTCAGAATTTTGTTACAAATACTTTAAAAGCAATTTAAACAGGAAAACAAACATAAAAAACCTTCTAATGAACCAAAGTTTTGTTGCTGGCTTAGGAAATATTTATTGCTCAGAAATTCTATTTAGGTCAAATATTAAACCAATCAGACCAATAAATTTAATTAAAGATAATGAAATTATTAAGATTGTAAATTCAGTAAAAAAGATATTACTAAATTCCATAAAACTTGGAGGTACAACAATAAAAAACTTTGTTGTTTCAGATGAGAAAATTGGATATTTTAAAAATAAACTTATGGTTTATGGAAGGGACGGAATGGGTTGTTTTAAATGCAAAAATAAAATTGTTAAAATAACACAGTCCGGAAGGTCAACTTTTTTTTGTTCTCAATGTCAAAAATAAAAATATCAATAATATTTTTTCTGTTTTTTTTGGTGTCATACATTCTTATGCGTTAAAGTTCATAAATGGACTTGAAGACATCCCGTTATACAAAAAAATGGAGTATGTGGAGGACTCACTAATATTATTTGATAAGATTGATGGTAGATATGTCTCAGTAGAAATTAATGGTGATTATGAAGAGGAAGAGGTTATTGAATTTTATAAAATGATTCTCCCAAATCTAGGATGGAATGAAAAAAAGTCTCTAATTTTCAATAGAAATAATGAGACATTAGAAATAATATGTAAAAGAGAAAAAGAGAAAACATATGTTAAGTTTAATATTTTTCCATTAGAAATAAATCAATAACTACTTGACCAAAAATGATTTGAAAAGTATAAACTGCTCAATATGGCAAATATAAAATCTTCAAAGAAGAGAATTGTTCAGAATGCCAAACGTTCTGAGCTTAATAAAAATAGAAAATCCAGGATTAGAAGCTCTATAAAAAAGATTGATTCAACTACTTTAGATAAAAATAATAAAGCTGAGCTAAGTAAAAATTTCCTCAAAGTTGAATCAGAGCTTGCAAAATCTGTTAATAAAGGTGTTTACAAAAAAAACACAGCTTCTAGACTAATTTCAAGGTTAGCCAAAAAAATTAAATCTATTAATTAATTTTTTTTTTACGTTATTGATTCATAGTTTTTTATTAGTTAATCTCATAATTTACTTATTATGAATGATTTAGACTATGCGGGTGACATAAACCCTGAGAAAACTTGGGATCTTTTAAAAAATAACAAAGATTCACACCTAATCGACTGCAGAACCAGTGCTGAATGGAATTTCGTTGGTGTGCCTGATCTAAGTAATCTAGGAAAAAATACGCATTTTGTTGAATGGCAATCCTATCCTTTAATGGAAAAAAATAATAATTTTCTTAAAGAAATATCAGATTTAGGTTTATCAAAAGATTCTACTTTAATTTTTATCTGCAGGTCAGGTGCTAGATCAAGGTCTGCAGCAGAATTTTTAACAAATCATGGATATAAACATTGCTTTAATTTTTGTGAGGGTTTCGAAGGTTCTCATGACGAATTAGGACATAGAGGTAATGTTAATGGTTGGAAGAATTCAAAACTTCCTTGGAAACAAGGATAAACTAAGTGGTTGAAATTAATTCTAAGGATTTTACTGAAATTCAAGCGCAATGGGCAACGGTACGAGGGCGAATAAGACAAAAAATAGGAGATGCCCAGTTTAAGAGCTGGATAAAAATCATATCTTTAAAAGAGTGTGTTGACGGTAAAATTATACTTAGTGTCCCAAGTGCTTTTGTTAGGACAAGAATTATAGAACAATACTTAGATATTATTAAAAGTTATTGGCTAGTTCAAAACCTAAAAGTTAATGATATTGAGATTGTCATTACACAAGACAATAAAACCAAAATATCTGCAAAATCATCTTCAGAAATTAAGAAGGCTGAAACAAAAAATAAAGACTATAAGCAAGATGATATTTTTAATTCTATAAGTTCAGATTTAGACACTAGGTTTACATTTTCAAATTTTATAGTCGGCAAACCTAACGAACTTGCATTTGCAGCAGCCAGAAGAGTGGCAGAATCAAATGATGTTCCTTTTAATCCTTTGTTTCTTTATGGAGGTGTTGGTTTAGGTAAAACTCATCTTATGCATGCCATTGCACACGAGATAAAAGAGAGGAAACCTCTAAGAAGAGTTATTTATATGTCAGCTGAGAAGTTTATGTATTATTTTATTAAAGCATTAAGATTTAAAAATACTGTTGCCTTTAAAGAACAATTTAGAAACGTTGATGTTTTAATGATAGACGATGTTCAATTCATATCTGGTAAAGATTCAACCCAAGAAGAATTTTTTCATACTTTTAATGCACTGATTGACCAGAACAAACAATTAATAATTTCTGCTGACAAGTCTCCCCAAGACTTGGAAGGTATCGAAGAAAGAATGAGATCAAGACTAGGTTGGGGACTTGTTGCAGATATTCATCCACTCACTTATGAATTAAGGTTAGGAATTTTACAAGCAAAAGAAGAAAAGCTTACAGCTAGTATTCCTCCAAATATTTTAGAGTTTTTAGCTCATAAAATAACTTCAAATGTTAGAGAGCTTGAAGGAGCTTTAAATAGGTTATCAGCATTTTCGTCACTTGTTGGGAGAGAAATTAATCTAGACATGGTTCAAGATCTTTTAAAAGATTTATTAAAATCTTCACAAAGAAAAGTAAATATTGAAGAAATCCAAAAGAAAGTTTCTCAGCATTTTAATGTAAAAATGTCAGACATGAGTTCATCTAGAAGATCAAGAACAGTCGCAAGGCCTAGACAGATAGCAATGTATCTTTCTAAAAATTTGACATCACGATCTTTACCTGAAATTGGGAGAAGATTTGGTAACAGAGATCATACAACAGTAATACATGCAGTTAAAAAAGTTGAAGAATTAAGAAATAAAGATGATAGCTTTGACGAAGACGTTCAGTTACTGATAAGGATGCTAGAGTCCTAAAATGGAATTTTCTATTTCCAAAAAAAATCTTTTAGAATGTCTTAACCATTTCCAAAGTGTTGTTGAAAAACGAAACACTATTCCAATTCTGTCAAATATCAAACTAATAGTTGATGAAACAAATGGTTTGGAGATTACAGCAACTGATCTTGCACTGGAAGTAAGTGAAACGCTTTCTGCAAATATAATAAAATCTGGTGGTATAACTATTCCTTCACAACTATTTTATGACATAATAAGAAAAGCTCCGGACAGCTGTAATATTGAATTGAGAAAGGATGAAAAAGTCGACCTTGTCTATGTCGCTTTCAATGAATCTAGATTTTCAATCCCCACCCTTCCAGTTGATGACTTTCCTGTTATGGATCTTAATGAATTAGATACACAAATTGAATTAGAATCCGTTTCCTTGAAAGATTTAATAGATAATTGTAAGTTTTGTATGGGATTAGACGAATCTAGGCAATATCTAAATGGAATTTATTTACATCTAAGTAAAAATTTAATTTCAACGGTTGCAACTGATGGCCACAGATTATCCAAAAGTTCACTTACCAAAGATTTTTCTGGAGATTTTGATGGAATAATTATCCCAAAAAAAACAGTTCTTGAAATATCAAAGATACTAGAGGAGTTTGAAGGAAAAATTTCTTTAAACTTTTCAAAAACAAGACTTAAAATTCATCTAGGACATATTAAAATTATCACAAAGTTAATCAATTCGTCATTTCCTGATTATGAAAGTGTCATTCCAACTGCAAACGATCAAATAATGGAAGTTGACTGTAAAAGTTTTAGTGAAAGTATAGATAGAGTGTCAACAATTTCGAATGAGAAATTTAGAACTGTAAAATTTGATGTTTCAAATAATGTATGTGTAGTAAGCTCATTTGGAACCGAGAAGTCAATAGGTACTGAAAATGTCAAAGTAGGATACAGTGGACCAGCATTTTCAATTAATTTTAATTCTAGATATGTTCTAGATGTTTTAAATATTATAAAAGAAGGAAAAGTAAAATTCTTTTTTTCTAAAGATACTGCACCAACAATTTTAGAAACTCCATCAATTAAAAATTCCCTGTTCTTAATAATGCAAATGAGAGCCTGAAAATTTTTCATGGAGAATAACTTAAGGATTACACAGCTTAAACTGAGTAATTATAGAAACCACAAATTTTTACAAATAAATCCGACAAAAAATATCATTTTAATTAGTGGAAAGAATGGGGCTGGAAAAACTAATGTACTAGAGTCTATCTCTCTATTTGATTCAAATACTGGTTTCAGAAACGCTAAGTTATCAGAATTAATACGATATGATTTGATTGGTCCTAAGGAGCTTTTTGGTGTAAATTTAAAAGTTTACACAGATAATAAAAATTTTGATGTAGGATTTGGATTAAAAGGTGAGTTAAATCTTGTTAAAAAGGTTATATCTATAGACAAAAGGAAAACGAGTTTAAGAAGCTTTTTCAACATTTTTTGGGTTTTACCACAAATGTCTCATTTGCTTCAGGGTAAACCGGAAGATAGAAGAGGTTTTTTGGATTTAATGGTGTCAGCTACAGATGTTTCTTATAAAAAAAAATTATTAGATTATAAGAAACTTAAAAATGAAAGATTAAGAATTCTAAAAAATTTAGAAATTTCAAAAAATGATAAGTGGTTGGATGTAATTGAAAAAAAAATGTCCGAAGTAGGTGTTGTGATTTGCGATTCCAGAAGAATCTTTTTGGACACTCTAAATAAGTGCTTTATTAAAATTGATGATCAAATTCCGATGTTAAATCTTAAATTAAATGGAACAGCTGATAGAATGCTTTTAGAAAAGCCTGCACTTTTTGTTGAGGAGTTGATCGTTAGGGAATTAAAAAAGAACAGATTAAAAGATTCAATTTCAGGACGAACAAACTTCAGTGTTAACAAAACTGATTTACTGGTCTATGAAAAAAAAAGTAATAAGGAGGGGAAAAACTTTTCTACAGGAGAACAAAAAATTATAATAATATCAATACTATTTTCGTTCCTTAATGCTTTAGAGAAAATCAAAAAGTCAAACGTCCTTTTTTTGCTTGATGATATATTCTCATATCTAGACACCAGATTTATAAGAAATATAATAGACAGACTTAATGAATTAAAACTCCAAACATGGATGACGGATGTAAGATCAGATTCCATTCATCAGATAGAGAAATTTAAATCGAAAATTCATAACATAAATATTGATGATAATAGGTTTAAAGTTCTTAATAATTAGTTATAATAGTGGATAATTTTAGGTTAAAATTTTGGAAGTAGAAGATAATCAGATTAATGAACAAGCATATGATGCCGAATCAATAAAGGTCTTAAAAGGTCTAGATGCAGTTCGAAAAAGACCTGGAATGTATATTGGAGACACAGATGATGGATCTGGTCTTCATCACATGGTTTACGAAGTTGTTGATAATTCAATAGATGAAGCACTAGCAGGGCATTGCAGCTCGATTTCTGTTAGTCTCAACCAAGATGATTCGGTAACTATAATAGACGATGGAAGGGGCATTCCTACAAATATTCATAAAGAGGAAGGAATCTCTGCAGCTGAGGTCATAATGACTCAACTGCATGCAGGTGGTAAATTTGATCAAAATTCATATAAGGTGTCTGGTGGGTTGCACGGTGTTGGCGTATCAGTTGTAAACGCGCTTTCTGAATGGCTTGAGTTAAAAATAAAAAGGGATAAGAGTGAATATTATATTAAATTTAAAGACGGGATTCCTATTGAGCCATTAAAAAAAGTTGGATTAGCAAACTCAAGTGGTACTTCAATAACATTTATGCCATCAAAAAATACGTTTACTAAAACAAACTTCGATTTTTCTAAACTAGAGTCAAGGCTCAGAGAGCTTGCTTATTTAAATTCTGGTGTAAATATAAAACTTCAAGACATGAGAAATAGTGAACCAGTTGAGTCCCATTTGTCATCAAGAGGTGGGCTCAAAGGGTACGTAAAATATCTTGATAAATCAAAAGAATCCATAATTAGTGAAGTAATCTCCGTAAAGGGAGATGCGAACGAGATTCATGTAGAGATGGCATTACAATGGAATAAAAGTTATCACGAAAATTGCCTTGTTTTTACAAATAATATTCCACAAAGAGACGGCGGAACTCATTTGGCTGGATTTAGATCTGCTTTGACAAGAACAATTAATACGGCTTCAAATAATTTAGGTTTACAAAAAAAAGAAAAAATTAATTTAACTGGAGACGATGCTAGAGAGGGCTTAACTTGTATTCTTTCAGTCAAAGTTCCTGACCCTAAATTCTCATCTCAAACTAAAGACAAATTAGTTTCATCAGAGGTCAGACCTATTGTGGAATCCATAGTATCTGAGAGACTATCAAGTTGGTTTGAAGAAAATCCTAAAGACTCGAAACTTGTAATCACAAAAATTTTCGAGGCAGCTGCAGCAAGAGAAGCGGCAAGAAAAGCTAGGGATGTTTTAAGGAAAAACTCTGCATTAGAAGTGTCTTCTCTTCCGGGTAAATTAGCAGATTGTCAAGATAAATCTCCAGAAAATAGTGAGTTATTTATAGTTGAGGGAGATTCTGCTGGAGGATCAGCCAAGCAAGCTAGAGACAGAAAAAATCAGGCTGTTCTGCCTTTAAAGGGAAAGATTCTTAATACCGAAAAATCAAGGAAAGACAAGATTTTAAACTCTTCAGAAATTGCTACTTTAGTTCAAGCACTTGGTGCGGGTTACCATGATAGTTTTAACTTAGAAGACCTTAGGTACCATAAAATAATTATTATGACTGATGCAGATGTTGACGGTTCACACATACGAACACTACTATTAACTTTTTTTTATCGTCATATGACAGATTTAATTAAGGAGGGCTTTGTTTATATAGCGCAACCACCTCTATTTAGAATTAAAAAGAATAAATCTGAATTATATCTTAAAGATGAAAAGGAGCTTGATAATTACTTTATTCAGGAGATGGTTGAAAATAGTATTCTCAAACTTAAAAATGGCGATGTTTTAAAAGGTGACCCTCTTCAAAATCTATTTTCAAATTTAAGTGATTTTATATCTTTGCTTGATGAAATTAGTAAAAAAAATGAAAATTATAAGCTCTTACTTGAACAAGCAACAGTTGCAAACTTCTTTAATAAATCTAACTTTCAAACCAACCAAAAAACCAAGGAAACTATTGATTATACTTTGAAAAGATTAAACTTTATTGATAAACAATGGAACGCAGATCTCTCTTCAGATGATTATTTCAAATTTATAAGAGAAGAGAATAAAGTTAAAGAAACTTTTGAGATAAAGAAAGATGATATAGAAAAAGATTTATTTGAAAGATTAAATGGTTTCAGTAACATTATTCAAGAATTTTTTCTTAGTCCCTCTAAACTCTCTTTTAAAGACGAGGAGTTAGAAATTTTAACACCAAGAGATCTTGTGAGCCTGAGCTTTGAATTGTCAAAAAAGGGAATAACTGTTCAAAGATATAAAGGATTAGGTGAAATGAATCCTGATCAGCTATGGGATACTACATTAGATCCATCCTTCAGATCAATTCTTAAAGTTAAAGTAGATGACGCTCAGCGTGCAGATGAAATATTTTCAGAATTGATGGGAGAGGATGTTGACAAAAGAAAAACGTTTATTCAATCAAATGCTAAAAAAGTATCTAATTTAGACGTTTAGATATAATTAAATTTTAAATTGGGTTAAATAATTTGAAAGCTTTGAGGTGGTTGCTAGTTATTTTTATCTGGCTTGTATTATTATCAAGCATGGCAGTCACTTGGTCTTTATTAAATTTACCTGAAACAGAATCCATTCAAATTTCTAGACAACCTAGCATTACTTTTCTTGATAAAGATGGAAGGATTATTGCTTCCTATGGTGATATATACGGAAAGTCAATAAAGTATAATAATTTACCTGAAAATCTTATTAACGCAGTAATTGTTACAGAAGATAAAAGATTTTTTAATCATTTTGGTGTGGATATAAAAGGAGTTTTTAGAGCAATCTATGTAAATTTAAAAGAAAGAAGGATAGTTCAAGGCGGAAGTACAATCACACAACAGTTGGCTAAAAATCTTTTTTTGACTCCTGAAAGATCTTTTACACGAAAACTACATGAATTAATCCTAAGTTTGTGGCTTGAATTAAGATTTTCCAAGAAACAGATTTTAAGTATTTATTTGAATAGAGTTTATTTAGGATCTGGAACTTATGGTGTTCAAGCTGCCTCAGAAAAATATTTTAATAAAAAAGTAGAAGATCTAAATTTATACGAGTGTGCGGTCATTGCTAGTTTGCTAAAAGCTCCATCAAGGTATAACCCAATTGCTAATAAAAAACTGTCTCAGGAAAGAGCTTCTTTGGTACTGGAAAATATGGCAAAAAGTCAAATGATAAGCAAAGCCAAAGTCAAAGAAGCAAAGTACAATAATAAGAAATATTCTAAATTTACTACACCTCCCAAAAGTACAAGATACTTTATAGATTGGCTTCTTCCAAGAGTTAAGGCTTATGTTGGAGAAATAAATGAGGATTTAATAGTCAGAACGACTTTGGATGTGAAGCTACAAAAAATTGCTGAGGATTCACTCAATAAAGTAACAGAAAATTTTCCATCTGCCGATCAATCAGCATTAGTAAGTCTTAACCTAGATGGCGGTGTTATATCTATGATTGGAGGACGAGATTATGGTGACTCGCAATTTAATAGAGTAACTCAAGCAAAAAGACAACCAGGTTCTGCATTCAAACTTTTTGTCTATCTAGCTGGCCTGGAAAATGGCTTTGCACCTGATGATCTTGTTGTTGATTCAAAAATAGATATAAATGGATGGTCACCTAAAAATTATAAAGATAAGTATATAGGTGAGGTAAGTGTCAAAGACGCTTTTTCAAATTCTATTAACACTGTTGCTGTAAAAATTTCTGAAGATATTGGAAGAGAAAAAGTAATCAAGATGGCCAAACTCATGGGTATAACAAGCCCGATCTTAAATTCACCATCTTTAGCATTGGGAACTTCCGAGGTCAATCTTTTAGAACTAACAGCTGCGTATGACGTTTTAGCTAATAATGGAAATGGGGTTTTTGTTCATGGAATTAGGTCAATGGAGAATACAGAAGGAAAAAATCTTTTCACCAGAAAGATTCAAGGGCCTGGCAAAATCTTAAACTCTTACACAGTGAAAACAATGACAGAAATGATGGAACAGACAATTATTAATGGTACTGGTAAAAAAGCAAAAATAAACAGACCCGCGGCTGGAAAAACTGGTACAAGTCAATCACTTAGAGACGCCTGGTTTGTAGGTTTTACTTCAAATATTGTTGTTGGGGTTTGGTTTGGAAATGATGATGACTCACCTATGGAGAAGATTACAGGTGGAACAGCTCCCGCTATCCTTTGGGGAGAGTTTATGAAAAAAGCCCATATAGATATTCAACCTCAAGCACTAAATTTTGGTATTCCAGATGATTCATTAGATCAAACTAAGTCAAAGATTAGAGAGATAATTGAGAAATCAAAGATTCAACCAAAAAAAAACGTATTCGAATCAATATTGGACAACTTCTTTTAAAGTAAAGATTGAATCTTTGAATCAAAATCACTTGGTCTAAAGTGAGTTAAATATTCATCGTTTTTATCAACTAAAAAAAATAAGGAGCTATGATCAACTAAATAGTTTTCATCATCAGAGGAATTCTTATGTATTTTTACAAAAATTCTAAATTTTTTAATTACCTCTTGGATTTGACTTTTTGAACCTGTTAGACCAATGATAGAGGAATTAAAGTTCCCTAAAAAGCTTTTCAATTGTTCAGGTTTATCTCTATCAGGATCAACTGTAATAAAAATAAAATCAAGTTTTTTTTTTAAATGAGGGTTTTTATCTATAAATTTTGATAACTTTAATATATCAAATGGGCAGACATCAGGACAATATGTATAACCGAAGTAAATCAACTTATTTTTATTTGAAGTTTTAGAGTCGAAATTCATTTCATTTTGATCAATCAATAAAAATCTGCCACCTAATTTAACCCCCTTTTCTGTTTTATCCTTTAAAATATCGATAAAAAAAATACCCAAAGCTATCACAACAACAAGAGATAGCATCATAATTGAATTTTTTTTAAAATTAATCTTATGTTTTTTCATGATTTTCGATAATAATATAAGATGGAGTGTTTAGATCCTCAATAATTTTAATATCATTTTTTAAATTTTTATTTTTTTCACATTTAATACTTAATTTTTTAATTTTTGTTGGAGATAAATTATCAAAAAAAGATTTCATTTGTTTTAATTCATCCTTATTTTCTAAAAAAATAATAAGTTTTTCAAAATAAAAATTATCAATTATTCTTGTAAGTTTTTTTTTATTAAATTTTTTTAAAAAAGTAGATGAAAAGTTTTTTTCTCTATTTGTTAATAATTTAGAATTTAAATTTAAACAATTTATAACTTTAATGACACCTGAAATGATTTCACAATTAATATCTTTTATTTTGAAGAAATTAATCTCTTGTAATCCTTCTTCATCTAAAACTGGATCACCGTCAACGAGATGACATATTATATCAGTAGATTCGAACAGTTCATAAATTTTCTCCCACAAACCTCTATCATTTTTCATGGAAAGATTTTCCTGAAAGTATATTTTTTTATTCTCCAATAATTCGAGGAACTTAGAATCAAATTTTTTGGATAGTACAACTACTTTAGCATGCTTAACTTTTTCAATTGCCTGTAATGTACAATCCCCAATATCACTAGCATTTGTTCCAATTAGATAGAATTTTTTTTTGTTTTGTAATACCATACAACCTTATGAATAAGAAAATTATAGAAAAAAAACCATATTTTTTTTTTTTTTTCATAACAATTATTTTTTTAAATAAACCAGTTATCTCAATAGACGATAGCGATGTCTTGATTGATAGAGTTTTTATGACAGCTGTTAAAAAATCAAATTACAAAAAAGTTGAAGAAATGCTCGATAAAGATGCAGCGGTTAACTACAAAGACTCTAAAAATTTAGTTGCTCTTTCATATGCGCTATTAAATGATGACAGAAAAATGTTTAATCTTTTAGTTTCAAACGGAGCTAACACAAAGGTTACTATTCTTAATAAGACTTCGTTATTAATTTATTATGTCAATATTCAAAAATATTCACTTATTGAAGATTTAGTAAAATCTGGTATTGATTTAAATTTCCAGGATAAATTAGGAATGACAGCTTTAATGCATAGCATTGAAAAGGGAAATGTGAATGCTGTAAACTTATTAGTGAGAGAAAATTTTGACAAAGATTTGACAGATTTTTCTGGTAAAACCATATTCGATTATGCTGACTCTTCCAGGAATTTATTGATTAAAAAGATGGTTAAAAGTCTAAATGTTTCTAATTAGTTTGTCAGAAATAATTTGAATAATTGGATCATAGTGTGCAATTGGAAAAATTTGCATAGTATTAAAATATTTTTCAAAGTATCTAATATTTTTCTTGAATAAATAACCATTAAAAAAAAAGACAGGATGAAGAATAATATTTTTTATACGAAGTTTTTTTAACTGGGAAAAAACCTCTTCCTCATCACCAACAAAATGAAATATTTTATTTTGAATATTAAGGCTGGTTGATAACTTATTAGTATAATTTCGTAATTGATTAAATACAGTTTTATTTTTGCTAAATGAGCAGGATGTTATTAGGGTATCATATTCTTTGTATTGAGAATTAGTTATTATATCTTTTATATTTGGAAGTACATCTTTTAAAAGTGATACCTTAGTCACTATGTGAATTTTTTTTTCAAATTTTTGTGACAAATTATTAACTTTTTTTTTTATATCTCTGATCATGTGTTTTCCGTCAAAAAGGAGAAGTGGGAAGAATAAAATTTTTTTGTATTTATGAATTATTTCATCTAAACAGTCTTCAATTGATGGTTCATTTATTTCTATAAAACAATTGAAAACGTCGTACTGAATATTTTCTTCTAATTTTATCTTTAAGCCAAGCATTTCATTTTTGTAGTCAGAATCTCTTGATCCATGTCCACACAAAATTATAGCATTTTCTTTATTTAATTTTTTTATAATCATCTATTTTATTTAGAATTTTAGATAAATTAGATATGCCTTTCGAAATTGATTTATTTTTTAATATTTCTTCAGAAGTAAACTCTTTGCCATGTATAATTTGGTTTAAATCATTCCTTGGTTGAAGATATGTCCCTTCCAATGAACCCCCAACAAATAATCCGGAATTGTCTGAAAAGGAGTAAATATCTGCAAGTCTTAAAGTACTTTCAGCAGAGTATCCTATTCCAGAATTTATTATTGCTGTATCAACATCAACTCCAAGTTTGACTCTTTCTTTTAAAATAGAGTTTAAACCTCTATTAGTCATTATTGTCATTGCAACTTGCGCTGATTTCATTCCAATTTGAAGACCAAAACTTAATCCACCAATTGAATAAAAGAAAGGACCTGAAAATTCCTCGCTAGTTCTTCTAATAATTAATATTCCATTTCCACCCTTTGCTCCAAATATAAACCTCCTTCATATAATTCAGGAAATATTAAAATGGCTCGAGAATTTTTAAATATTCAGTAAGGTGAGTGAGTCACTATTTGATATTAAATTTTTAAGGCTATTTTCCGAAGAATGAATTAACTCGACTGCTGTGACTTTTTTGTCATTTTCTGAAAATGAAAAATTTGAGTATGAAAATGTAAAAATAAGAAATAATATAAATTTTAAAATGTAATATCTCATTATAGATGAAATTTATAATACAAATTTTGTTAATATTAAGATATAAAAAAATGAAATTATGAAAATAAATTTTTAGTTATCAGTTTGTTTTTCTTCATTTTTTGGTTTGAATTATCTGCTGGAGAGATCAGAATTCTAGTTTCAAATATCGAAGAAAAAAAAGGAACAATTCATTATGGTGTGTATAATAATCCAAAACTATTTCCTGACGAGAGTGGAAAAATTCTTGGGGTTTTGAGGAAGTTCAAAGGTAATTGAGGATGGTTTGTTAATCGATGATCTTGAAGAGTCAAATTATGCAATTGCAATTTTTCATGATAAGAATTCAAATGATAAATTTGATACTTTTTTTTCAATACCAAAGGAAAAATTCGGGTTTAGCAATAATGCAAGAGTATTTCTAGGCCCTCCTAAATTTGAAGATGCATCAATCTTTGTTGGACAAAATTCAATTGTTGAAATAATGATAGAACTGAGATGAAAAAAAGAGTTTTAGTTACAGGCGGAGCAGGCTTTATAGGCTCATTTTTGTGTGAAAGTTTAATAAAAAAAGGACACTATGTTATTTGTTGTGACAATTTTTATACCGGAAATAAAGAGAACTTAAAAATATTTACAATCATAAAAATTTTGAGCTATTACGTCATGATGTAACATTCCCTCTTTATGTAGAAGTAGATGAGATTTTTAACTTTGCTTGTCCAGCTTCTCCGATTCACTACCAAAATGATCCAGTGCAAACCGTTAAAACTTGCGTTCATGGTGCTATTAATATGTTGGGTCTTGCCAAAAGAACTAAAGCAAGAATAATGCAAGCATCTACATCAGAGATATATGGAGATCCAGAAGTTCATCCTCAGAGTGAATCATACAAAGGTGCGGTTAGTATAGAAGGTCCTAGGGCATGTTATGATGAGGGAAAAAGGTGTGCTGAAACTATCTTTTGGGATTATCAAAGACAACATCAAATTGATGTTAAAGTTATAAGAATTTTCAATACATTCGGGCCAAGAATGCAACCTAATGACGGAAGAGTTGTATCAAATTTCATTTTACAAGCACTTGCAAATAAAGACATTACTGTTTATGGAAAAGGAAATCAAACGAGGTCGTTTTGTTATATTGATGATTTGATTTCAGGTATATTGATGATGATGGAGTTGGAAAATTTCTCTGGACCAATCAATCTTGGGAATCCTAGTGAAATCTCGATATTGGAACTAGCTAGCGAAATAATTGATTTAACTGGTAGTAATTCAAAAATAATGTATGAAGATTTACCAATTGATGATCCTCAAATGAGATGTCCTGACATTTCTTTAGCAAATAAAAAATTGGGATGGTCACCAAAATTTGATAGAAAAACAGGACTTAAGAAAACAATAAAATATTTTGATTCGTTACTTAAAAAGGAGTTAATTTAAGGTTATGTCAGGAAATGTTTTGTGTATTGGAGATATAATCTTAGATTCATATTCCCATGGAGATGTAAAAAGAATATCACCTGAAGCACCAATCCCTGTATTAAAAATAAATAATAATAAATATGAAGTATTAGGTGGATGCGGTAATGTAGCAAAAAATATTTGTGGTGCGGGAAGTAAGTGCCATGTTATTTCGGTTTGCGGAGATGATGAAGAGTCGATAGTTTTAAAAAAATTATTGAAGGATTCAAAAAAGCTTACATTCAATCTTTTCACTGATCAGAGTAGATGTACAACAAAAAAATAAGATTTGTTCTGGAAATCAACAAATTTTAAGAGTAGACAAAGAATCTAATCAGCCAATAAGCTCAAAACTTGAGACAAAAATTTTAAGTATTATAAAAAGCAAAATTGAATTTTTCGATGTTATTGTGCTCTCTGATTACAATAAAGGACTTTTAACTGATAATTTACTTAAGACTACTATAGAACTATCAAGAAAAAAAAATAAGTTAATTATAGTAGATCCTAAAAAAATTGATTTTTCTCCATACAAAGGTGCAAATATTATTACCCCAAATTTTAAAGAGCTTTTGGAGGCATCTAAAATTAAAAAAAACCTAAAAAATGAAGATGATCCAAATATGGTAGTAAGGCTGTCTAAAGAATTATTAAAAAAATATAATTTTGATGCAATTGTTACAACGAGGAGTTCTGATGGAATATCAATTGTAGATAAAAAGAATGCCTCTTTACATTTACCATCAAAAGCTCAAGAAGTTTTTGATGTTTCGGGCGCTGGAGATACGGTTATAGCTTATATAGCCTCAGGAGTTGCTAATGGAAGATCCTTATTCAATGCAACTGAAATAGCCAATGATGCGGCTGGAATTTCAGTTGGAAAGTTTGGAACCACGGTTGTAAATGAAAAGGATTTACTAAATTCGAATCAAAAGAACAAGTTATGTAAATTAAAGGAATTGAATTATGATTTAAAGAAATATAAAAATAAAACAATTGGCTTTACGAATGGATGTTTTGATTTAATTCATCAAGGACATATCTTTTATCTTAAAGAAGCAAGAAAAATGTGTGATTTTTTAATTTTAGGGCTTAATAGTGACAATTCGATAAAAAAAATTAAAGGCAAAGATAGACCTATTTTGAATCAAATGGAAAGAACTGAAATTTTAGCAAATTTTGATTTTATTGATAAAATATTAATTTTTAATGAAGAAACTCCTATTAATTTAATAAAAAAAATTAGACCAAATATCATTTTCAAAGGTGATGACTATAGTATAGATGAAGTTGTTGGGTCGAAAGTGATAAAAAATTGGGGAGGAAAAATAAAATTAATCAAATGTGTGAAGGGAAAATCAACTTCAAACATTATCAGGAAAATAAAAAATGTTACTTAGTGCTGTATTATTTGACGTGGACGGAACAATTGCTGAAACGGAAGATTTTCATAGACGATCTTTTAATGAATCTTTTAAGGAATTTAATCTTGATTGGTTTTGGGACGAAGCTATTTACACAGAACTCATAAATATAGGTGATGGTAAAGAAAGGATTGAATATTATATTAAACGTGCTTGGCCTGAGATGTTAGAATATAAAAATTTAACAAAATACATCAATTCCATTCATAAAGTAAAAAACGAAATTTTTAAAGATTATATTATGGATTCTGAAATAACATTTAGACCTGGAGTTCTAAGACTTATAAATGAATTAAAAAAGAATAATGTTAGAATTGCAATTGTTTCGTCTACTACACAAGACGATTTATCGACACTTTTTAAAAATGGATTAAAGATAGACCCAAATTCAACTTTTGATCTTATTGCACATGGTGGTTGTACAGAAAATAAAAGACCCTCACCCGAAATTTATGAGTGGATACTTGAAAAATTGAGAATAGCCCCACAGTCATGCGTTGCAATAGAGGACTCTTTAAGAGGACTCAGATCCGCAGTTAATGCAAATATAAATGTTTTAGTAACACCATCTATTTACACCAAAAATGAAAACTTTGAGGAAGCAAATATTGTTGTTTCAAGTCTTGGAGAATCTGAAGAACCATTCAAAGTAATAAAAGGGAAAGTTTATGGAAATAAATTAGTGAATATTGATCTTCTAAATAAAATAATAAATCATTAAATTTTAAAATAAACTATTGTCATGCAGACAATTTGAGTAATAAATATTAAGACACTTAATGAGTGCAAAATTTTGAACTTTTTTATTTGTTTGCTAGTTTTTTGTTTTATATCACTAACGTCATTGATCCACTTAACTAAAAAAATTTTCGAAAACAAAAAACCAGAAGAAACCATAAAAAATATAATGCTATAAATTTTCCCATGGAAGATGATCAACAGGGTAATTGTTATACTTATTAAAAAAGCATAGAGATATAGTTTAGGAAATATGCTACGTATAAATTTTCTAGCACTTTTCTGATCAAGTGATATGAAAACATTGGGTGCTACCACTATAGAAAAGAATATAAGGCTTCCAACAAGAAATGGAATGAGAAAATTAATTATTTGTAGGCTAAGGTTCTGGTATTCTAGCATATTTAAATCAGTTTAAAATTATCTTTAATGATGATAAAAGGATAAGTTATGAGTATTAAGATAATATTAATTTTACCAATTCTCGAGTTATTATTATTTATTTTATTTGGTGATCTCTTAGGTTTTTTTCCAGTTATTTTTTTAATCATACTTTCAGGTCTTACAGGATTTTATTTTTTAAGATCTGGAATGAATCCCCAAAATATAGCAGCAAATCCTAAAGAATGGATTTTTACAAAATTTGCAGGGATTCTTTTGTTAATACCGGGTTTTATAACAGACTTTTGTGGTGTTTTTTTACTTATTAAGTCATTGAGATATTTAATTTGGGATTTTGTTCCAGATAAAACAAAGAATTATTTTTATGATGATCAAAGAAAATCAAAAGATAAAGAAATTATTGAAGTAGATTACAAGGATTTAGATGACAAATAATCTTTTAAATTTTCACCTAAAAATATATGGGAAAGTCCAAGGTGTTGGATTTAGAGCATGGACAAAAAAAACAGCTGAAGATTTATTTTTAACGGGTTGGGTTAAAAATTGTGAAGATGAAAGTGTTGAATGTGAAGTAAGTGGTAAAAGAGAAAATATTGATTTTTTTGTAAATGCTTGTAAGAAAGGCCCTTTGTTTGCAAACGTAGAAAATATTAAGAAAAGAGAAGAAAATTTCAAAAAATTTAAAAATTTTAGTATTTATTATTAATGAAGCTTTTTTTTTTACGACATACGTCTTTAAATGTAGAAATAGATGTTTTCTATGGTCAGACCGATCTAGATGTTTCAGATAGGTTTGAGGAAGAAGTAAAATTAATTCAAAAGAAAATTAAGAATTTTAATATAGATACTAACTCCATAAAGGTTTATAGCAGTCCATTGAAAAGATGTATAAAATTGACAAATAAGTTGACAAAAAACTACATAGTTGACGAAAGGATTAAGGAAATGAATTTGGGTGATTGGGAAATGAAAAAAATGAGTTCTATTTCAAAGAAAGAGAAACTAGATTGGGAAAATAATCTTTTATCTTTTAAAATTCCTAATGGTGAAAGTAATAATGAGTTTTTGAAAAGACTAAAAAGTTTCTTAGAAGATATATTTAAATTCAATGAAGATGCTTTAATTGTTTGTCATGCAGGTTCAATTAATGGAATGTTATCTTTATTAACTAAAGAACCTTTTGATAAAATGGTTAAAAATTATTGGGAATTGATTAAGCATGGTTCACTATCTCTTATAGAGTTAAAAAATGAATTAATAATAAAGAAAATAATTGGGAAATAATTTGTTTTCATTAAATTATACGAATATTTTTAGTCAAAAACTAAAAGTAGTTAAAAAAAAAAATACAAAAAATTCAGGATATAAAAATCATAAGGACTTCAAGAAGATCCAAATCAATTTCCTTGAAAATAAGAAATGGAGAACTTGAAGTTTCCTGCCCTTATAATACCTCTGAAATCTTTATAAAGAATTTGATTGAAAGAAAAAAGGTATGGATTAATAAAAATATTGATCGGTCTAGGAAAAATCACAAAAAAATTGATCAGATTTCAAATGGGTTCATTACCTACAAGGGACTTGTCCTAAAGCTTGTTTACGAGAAATCTAACATTGAAGGAATTGCTGTTGAGGACAATAAATTAAAAATATTTTATTCAGACGAATCAAAAAGTAAGAAATTAATTATTGAGTGGCTAAAATTACAAGCTAATAATTTTTTAAGAGCAAGATTGTCATTTTTATCGAAACGTATCAGTATTGAATTCAATTCATTGACAATAAAATCATACACTGCTAGATGGGGGAGTTGTAATATTAAAGGGGATATTTTTTTAAATTGGAAATTAATTATGTTACCTGAGAGTGTTATTGATTACGTTTTAATTCATGAACTTGCTCATATTAATGTTCCAAACCACTCAAGAGAATTTTGGGAGCTAGTCAAAAAAAAAGACCCTAATTATTGTAAAAACAAAAGATGGTTAAAAGATAATGGATCATCTTTTATTTTGTTCAGCTGAATTAAGTTTTTCTTCATTCTTGATAATTTGCAATGCTTTGTACAGTTCATTCTCGTTGACAAGTATTCTGATTGGTATCGCTGTTATATTTCCCTCTGTTATTGACATCTCTTCATCAAAAGTAAAGTATTCAATATTGTGAGCTTTTAAATACTTTTTATCCAACTTATATAAATTTGGTCATTACTTTTTATTAAAGTTTCCATATTCAATAATTAATAAAATTAAACATTAGTTTCAAATCAAAAATAAGTTGGCGCGCCCGAAAGGATTCGAACCCTTAACCTTTTGAGCCGAAATCAAATGCTCTATCCAGTTGAGCTACGGGCGCATAAATCAATTATCTATACCATGAGACAATTTAGAAAGTTTTTTACTAAATAAAATTACAGTGAATCCAACTATAATACATACGAAAGTGATACTTATAAAAATAAATTTTTCTCCGAATTTCTCTGAATTTTGGCCAATGGTCCCTGCTAATTTATTTCCTATTCCAATAGCAGCAAAATAAATACCCATAATTGAAGAAACAAGTCTTTGTGGTGATAACTTAGTAATATAGGATAATATAACAGGAGATGCACATAACTCTCCAACTGTATGAAATAAATAAGCTAATACTAGCCAATACATTGAAGATTTTCCTAATACTTCGTACTCAAGAGCAGCAAAAAACATAAATACAAATCCTAATCCCATAATTATTAAACCAGTAGAAATTTTAAAAATAGAAGAAACTAACTATTTTTTTTTTCTCTATAAAAAACCAAAACTGTGATACATAAAAACCTAGGAAAATTATCATTAAAGGATTGATTGACTGAAACCAACTTGCTGGGACCTCAAAATCAAAACTAGCCAGATATCTATCTGTTTTTTGATAAGCAAATAGATTCATTAATCCTCCAGCTTGTTCGAAAGATGCCCAAAAAATAATTAAAATAAGACTCGCAAGAACTATTAATTTAATTCTGTCTACTTCGAAATCTTTTAAGTTTTTTAAATATAAATATTTTTTTCTTATTTAAACTTATTTCATTTAATTGGATTCCTACCAAAAAAGAAAACAACCTGTCCTATTAGCATACCAATACCGGCTAATGAAAAACCATAGTGCCACCCATAAGTCTCGCCAACAAATCCTACAATTAAACTCGCGAGGAAAGCTCCAATATTGATTCCAATGTAAAATAATGTAAAGCCTTGATCTCTTCTTATGTCCTTTTGAGTGTATAAAGATCCCACAAGAGTTGAAATGCTTGGTTTTAAAAGACCAACACCAAGCACAATTAATATTAAACCTATATAGAAAAAATTTATGTTGTCGATTGCAAGTGATAAATGACCTAAACATAATAAAGCTCCTCCCCAGAAAACAGCCTTTTCACTTGTGATGAGTTTGTCAGCAATAATTCCTCCTGGAATACAAGCTAGATAAACAAAGGCTGTATACCAGCCATATAGCTTTATGGCATCATAATTAGACCAACCTAACCCAGGATTTGATGAGTTTGTTTCAGAAACTAAATACAAAACGAGTATAGCACGCATTCCGTAATAACTAAATCTCTCCCACAACTCAGTAAGAAAAAGAGTTGTTAATCCGCTTGGATGACTTGACAATATATTAGTTTTTAAATTTTCCATGTTTGTTTTGGCATGAACATTGCTTATTAATATTATATCTGACAAGTGTCAGAAATTTGAATTGTGGGAAGATCCAAAATATAATATTTCCTCCCTTAAAATAAAAAGATCTTCCCAATTCAATTAAATCTCATTTATTTATACTCAAAATAAATCTTTTTAGCTGCTCTACCTTTTCATCACTAACATCTTTGTATGAGCAACTAAATTTTTGATTAATTAAAAGACATATATGCGCATACGGGTTTCTTCCATTTGGATGGTTTGGATGTGGTTCTAGCTTATCTTTTAAAAAATCCCCATGTTTTTGAATGAATTTCCAAACGCTTTTCTTATTAGCTTCATTCATTTATCTTATCCCTTGATTTGTTTTTACTCTAGATTTTTTTGTCTGCTTTTTAAAAAATTTGTTTTCACTTTTCTTTTGAATAACTTTTTTTTTTATAACATACTTATTTCCAGGCTTAGGTGGAGGTAGTTTTTTAAATGTACCGTCTTTTTTAATAAGTATATAGTTTCCATTTTCGTCTCTAATGATTTCATCAGAAAACGAGGTGTTTTGATAAAAAAATATAAAAAGAAAAATGAAAATATTTATCATTTGTATAAATAGTATTTTTTATAAATTTTAGTATCAATTGAATTTTTTTTTGACATTAAAAGTACTTTTCGACGCAATTTCCATTTCTTTTTTATAATCTTTAATTTAAAAGCACTTTCTCTTCTAATTTTGATATTTTTCCACCAAGAGCTGGATCCTACAGCTAAAATAATTTCTTTTTTCATAAGTCAAGTCTATGGTAAAATTCTGTATTTTCAATTTGTTTTAAAATATCACTAAAAGATGAGTTGCTTGAATCATATTCCTTTCCGATCACCCAATTTTTTAAATCTTCTGTAATTTGATCACCATTCAAATCTCTGAGAATCATATGATAGCTTTCCTTATAAACTAAAATTTTTATTTTATCAGAAAAATTGTTTTTAATCCTTTCATCCTTCAATAATTTTATTAATGGTTTTCTCGGAACTACTTCATCTTTTAGTGGAATCATTATTAGTGTTTTATATGATGGATTTTTAAAATATTCTTCTGTATCTTTATATGCTTCATCCATAAGATCTACAACACCTTGAAGGCTCCGAAATGTTGGTTTATGAATAAATAAATCATCCATAGATAATTCTTTTAGCATTTTTAAATTGTCACTGGCTTGGATCTTTACTATCCCTTTACCACTGACCTTAAAATAGGGAAGGATTTTTGCAAGAAATTTTAAAGGAATACTTTTCCAAAAATTTGTTTCTGTAAAATTCCAAATAGCGGGTGCAATTAGTATTACACCGTCGATTGGAAGATTCTTGAAACGATTAACAAAACTTAAAGTGATTGCGCCACCCATACTCTCTCCCAACAAAAAAATTTTCTTATTGGGATTTTCATTTTTAATTTTTTTTAAGTTAAAGTCTATGTCCTTGATATGTTGTTTTAAATCAAACCATTCACCTTTATTCTTATTTTTACCAAAGCCATTGAGATCAAACGAAGTCAAAGCTATGTTGTTTTGTGACAAGTATTCTCCAGGAATTTTAAAAGAATTAGAATAGTCATTATATCCATGAATAGCCAGTATGACATTTGAAAATTCAGAATCTGGTTTTATCTTCATGTATGAAAAAGAATTGGTATCTATATCTTTCATTAAAGTGGAAGAACATGATGATGTTAACAAGATTATAGAAGCAATAACTAATTTTTGAGTAATTTTATAAATATATCCTCTAAATCTGATTCTTTAGTTGTTATATCTTTTAAGTCTATCTTACTGTTAATAAATTCTTTTATCAATTCAGCAGTATTAATTTCGTTTTTATTAAACTTAAGAGTAGCTGATTGATCGTCTTTCAAAATACAAAAGTCTTTAATTTTTTTGGGAAGGTTTTTTACTTTATTTGAAAACTCAACTTTAACTTCTTTTTCTTCAAGAATTTTTAGTAAATTTGTTTTAGTGTCGTTTGCTATAACTTTGCCTTTATTAATTACTGCAATCTCGTCACACAACAATTCAGCTTCTTTAAGATAGTGTGTAGTCAAAATAATCGTGGTACCTTTTTTATTAAGTTCTTTTATTGACTTCCATAATTTTGCTCGAAGTTCAACATCTACTCCAGCAGTCGGTTCGTCAAGAATCAGAACTGGAGGGTTATGTACCATTGCTTTCGCTACCATCAATCTTCTTTTCATTCCTCCTGATAAACTCCTAGCATATGCATCTGCTTTTTCTCCAAGTCCTAAGGTATTTAAAATTTCTTGATTCCTTATGTTTTTTTTTTCTACAGCATACATCCCAGCTTGTATGTTCATAATTTCCATTGGTGTGAAAAATGGATCTATCATAATTTCTTGTGGAACAACACCTAGATTGCCTCTGACAGTTTTTGGATCAGTATCCAGATTTACCCCACACACAAATACTTCTCCACTAGTTTTATTAACTAATCCAGCTAAAATATTTATAAAAGTACTTTTTCCAGCTCCATTTGGACCTAACAAACCAAAAATAGAGCCTTCATTAATTGACAAATCAATGTGATTGAGGGCGTATTTCGAACTCGTAAGATATTTTTTTGCTAATTTTTTAACACTAATTATTTTTCTTTTCATGATTATATATTATATATGTATTCGATGTTTTAAAAATATGATATTTTTTGAACTTTAGTGTTATGGACTTTAATTTTCAAACAGAAATAAAATATATTGATAGCGATACAGTAAGTTGTAGTGGAGACGGTCTCAAAGAATCTCATCCGTTGATTTATCTTGACCTATCATCTGGAAAAATTGCAACTTGCCCATATTGTAGTGCAAAATTTAAAAAGAAGATATGAATTCGGTTGGAAATGAATTAGTTCTAGTAGATGGTTCTGGATATATATTTAGAGCTTACTATGCTCTTCCTCCAATGTTTAGATCCGACGGACTACCAGTCAACGCAGTTTTTGGTTTTACCAATATGCTTCTTAAATTAATTGATGACATTCAAAGTGAGAAAGGGGGAAATGTTGCAATCGCAGTGATATTTGATGCTGCAAGAAAGACATTTAGAAATGACATTTATCCAAACTATAAAGCAAATAGATCTGATCCTCCTGAAGACTTGAAACCTCAATTTGATATAATAAAAAAAGTTCCTGATGCCTTCAACCTTCAATCAATTGATTCATTAGGTTTCGAAGCTGATGATTTAATCGCATCTTATTCAAAAAAAGCAAAAGCAGAAGGAAAAAAAATTACGATTATTTCTTCTGATAAAGATCTAATGCAACTTTTAGGTAAAAATGTTTCGATGATAGATCCACTTAAAAAAAAGGAAATAACTTCAGAAAATGTAATTGAAAAGTTTGGCGTTGGTCCTGAAAAAGTTATTGAAGTTCAGGCATTGGCTGGAGATACCTCAGATAATATTCCAGGTGTCCCAGGAATTGGTCCAAAAACAGCTTCACAATTAATAAATGAATATGGAAATATTGAAAATCTTATTGCAAATGTCAAAAATATAAAACAAGAAAAAAGAAAAGAGGCTATTTCAGAAAATAAAGATCTTCTAATTATATCGAAGAAGCTAGTAACTTTGAAAGATGATGTAGACCTCCCTGTTTCAATTGAAAAATTGAATTTTAAGCCATTAGAGGTTCAAAAACTTATTAAATTTTTAGATGAAATGGAGTTCAATAGAATTAAATCGTTAGTAACCAATAAATTTGGTTCAAAAAATCAGCCACCTTCTGAAACGGAAGAACAAAATAATCAACAGAAAGATAATGAATATTTCACTCCTGTAAGAGAAAAAGTAAATCGCGGAATTTACGAATTAATTTTAAATGAAAAAGATTTAACAAAGTGGATCCAAAAAATTATTGAAAGTGGAGTTGTAGCGATAGATTGTGAAACAACTTCTCTGAGTGCTACTGAGGCAGAAATTGTTGGTTTTTCAATGTCTATAGAGAATAGCCAAGCATGTTATATTCCCTTAAATCATAAAGGATTGAAAAATCAAGTAGATTTAAATGTCTTTATTGAAAAAATTAAAATAATTTTAGAGGACAACTCAATACTGAAAATCGGACAAAACATTAAATATGATTTCATAATTCTCAAGGGATTAGGAGTCAGCATAAATAATATGGACGATACTATGCTTATGTCATATGTTTTGAGAACTGGTCAAAGAGGACACGGATTAGACGAACTGTCATCTGATTTTTTATTTCATGAGACTATTAAATATTCAGATGTAACCGTAGTTGAAAAAAAAAAAATTTTGTTTTCAGAAGTTTCTGCGGATAAAGCAAAAAATTATGCTGCTGAAGATGCAGATGTTACATATAGATTGTGGGAAATCCTTAAAATTTTATTAATCAAGGAAGGACTTTATGATTTTTATTTTTATGTTGAAAAACCATTGATAGAAGTGATTGCAGAAATGGAGATTTCCGGATGTAAAGTTGATAATCCTAAATTAACCAAACTTTCTGGAGAATTTTCAGAAAAAATGTCAATGATAGAAAGAGAAATTTTTAAGTTGAGCGAAGAAGATTTTAACATAGGATCACCAAAGCAATTGGGAGAAGTTTTATTTGATAAGCTTAAACTTCCTTATGGTAAAAAAGGTAAAAGTGGGAACTATCAAACTGATGTTAAAGTTCTCGAAAAATTAAAATCTGAAAATTTTAATATTGCATCCTTAGTTTTGGATTGGAGACAATATTCAAAGTTGCGGGGTACATATTGTGAGGGTTTATTGTCAAGAGAAAATATTAAAACAAATAGAATTCACACATCGTTTGGTATGGCGAGCACTTTAACTGGCAGACTTTCATCAAATGATCCTAATTTACAAAATATCCCAATTAAAACAGAGGAAGGAAGAGAAATTAGAAAAGTATTTATATGTGATGAAAAAAATCGAATCATCTCAATTGATTACTCTCAAATTGAATTAAGAATTTTAGCGCATGTTGCAAACATTAAAACTTTAATAAATGCTTTTGAAAATGATAGTGATATTCATACTGTTACAGCTATGGAAGTCTTTCAGATTTCAAAAGACGAAGTTACTAATGAATTAAGAAGAAAGGCAAAGATAATTAATTTTGGAATTATATATGGAATTTCTGCCTATGGTTTAGCTTTACAACTAGAAATCCCAAATAGTGAAGCAAAAATGTACATGGATCAATATTTTAAAAAATATCCGGGTATTAAAGATTACATGAGAAACACGATTCAAGAATGTAGATCGAATGGTTATGTCAAAACACCTTTCGGGAGAAGGATATTTATTCCATTTATAAATGATAAAGTTGTTACAAGAAAAAATTTTGCTGAAAGATCTGCTATTAATGCTCCTATTCAGGGTGGAGCAGCAGATATGATAAAATTAGCTATGCCAAAGGTTCAGAAATTTTTAGTAGATGAGAAATTACAGACAAAGATCTTACTACAGGTTCATGATGAATTATTATTCGAATCTCCTCAAAGTGAAATAGATATAATTAAAAACAAGATTCCTGAAATAATGACAAGTTCACATAAAAATTTTATCTCTCTAAAAGTGCCAATCAAAGTTGATATAGGTGTTGGAAATAGTTGGGATGATGCTCATTGAGAAATAGATGCTTGCTTATGCAGTTTTACAAAAACGCCTCTTAATTTTGATGCGTTGTCAATTGACCTTTCAAAACAATATCTTATAACTTTGTCTTTTTTTCTTAGATCAAATCCGTCTGGATCAACTCCAATAAGCTGCCAATTTTTTTTCAGGCTTAGAGAAATCCCTTTGATAAACTTTTTAACATACAAATCGATTGATTCTTTATGATGGTCGTTCATATGTGATATGATGCTATTTTCAGATTCTTGAAAATTTTTGAAGTCGTTACATATGAGGTCCTTTTTTGAAAACCACTTTACACTAGCAAATCCACCTATTAGATGGGCTCCAATTATATCTAACCTATAAAAATTCATGTCGGAAAAGTTGGCGTACAAATTAGATGTAGGATGTCTATTTAAAAATCTAGTTTTGTGATTTAAATTTTTCGTTATTTTTAATTTTCCTATTAGTGTTACCCTTGGTCTTGACATTGGATCTTCATAATTAAAAGGATTTTTTTTGAATTTAGGGAAATAGGGATACAGCTTTTGTTCTTCACAAAGCATAAGTGAAACCAAATTATCTTTAGAAATATTGGTGGTGTGTTCAGATAATTTTGAAAGTAGAACAATAGGACTTAAATCGTAATCAAACGCCGTTAGGGTGAAAGTTGAATAAGGAAAGGTTTGTTTGACATTAATTTTTTTAGCACCAAAGCTCTTTGGATCAAAACTAGTTGATAAATATCCTCTCGAAGAGGACCTTATTAATTGTCTTGTGGCGTAATTAATTTTCATTCTTTTCTCTTAATATATTATGTATAATAACTTCAGGATTTAATTTAAATGAAAAATTTCAAATACATACAATTTATATTTTTCTTAATATTATCAAATTCAGTAAATTCAAATCAAGATTCCATAGTCTTTCACGGAGCTTATACATTTGAGACTTTTGATGGTCAAAGAGCATGTGCTGTATATGTTTCTATTTTCAATAATACAAATAAGGATTTTTTAATAGAATCAATATCTACTAAAGTCGCTTCAAAAGCTGAAATTCATGAAATTGAAACTGAAAACGAAATTATAAAAATGAAAAAGAAAGAAAATTTTTTAATAAAATCTAAACAGCAAGTTTTTTTTCAACCTGGCGGAACTCATTTAATGTTAATGGGTTTAAAAAAAAAACTTGATGATGGATCTTCTTTTAAGGTTGAGTTTTCATTAAATGACGGAAGTAAAAAGAAAGTTCCTGTTATGGTTTTAAATGAAAAATTGAAAGAGAACTTTATCGAGTAAAATGAATTTAAAGAGAATTCACAGCACGTCTGTGGTAATAGATGATAACGGAGTGTTAATTTTAGGTGATTCTGGTTCTGGAAAATCAGATTTAGCATTGAGATTGATTGACAATGGCGCAACTTTAATTTCAGATGATATTTCGATTTGTAGAAAAAATTCAAATAATATTTATCTTTATTGTCCTCCAGAAATTAAGGGTTTGCTTGAAGTAAGAGAGATTGGAATAATTACAGTTCCTTTCGTCGAGAGAATAAAATTACGATTAGTTGTTAATTTGAAAAGTAATAATAATGAAAGGTTTCCAAAGGATAGTTCTTTTAGAATACTGGGAATTAAGATTCCTATCATCAATATTGAAGGAAAAAATTCATCGGCAGTTGCAAAGATTAAAGTAAAATTAAATGAGATTAGAGAAACAATATAAAGTTTTCATAGTTACTGGATTGTCAGGTGCTGGTAGGTCATCAGCATTAAAAATTTTTGAAGATATGGGTTTTGAGGCAATCGATAATTTACCGACCTACCTTTTGAGTAATATAATAAACACGAAGATAAAAAGAAATCTTGCCGTCGGAATTGATGTTAGAACAAGAGACTTTGATCCAAAAAAAGTAGCTAAAGAGATTTCCCAAAAAAAAAAGAATTTAACTCTTTCAGTCATTTTTTTTGATTGCGACAACACAACTTTATTGAACAGGTTTAAAGAAAGTAGAAGGGTCCACCCTTTAAAATTAGATTTACCAATTGTAGAAAAAATTGAAGCAGAGAGAAATTGGCTTAAACCTTTATTGAATATTAATGACTACTACATTGATACATCAAAATTTACTTTAAACCTTCTAAAAAATGAGATGCAAATTTTGTTTAAAAAACACTCTGACTCAAAAATTAACTTAAGAATTATTTCTTTTGGATATAAATTTGGATTACCAAGAGAAGCAGATATTGTTTTCGATATGAGGTTTTTAAGGAATCCATTTTATGAAAAAAACCTAAAAAAATTTGATGGTAAAAACTTGAAAGTTATAAATTTTGTTAAAAAACAGAAGTATTTTGAATTTTTTTTGATAGTCTTTGCTACTGTTTAATAATATTCTTGAGGGATATAAAAAGAGGGAAAAGAACATATCACTATAGCATTTGGTTGTACAGGCGGAGTCCATAGATCTGTTGTATCCAGTGACCATTTCCTTAATTTAATTAATAATAATAGAAAATTGAGAATTTTTATAGAACATAGAGATATAGCAAAATGATTGGTGTAGTTTTAGTAAGTCATGAAAATATTGCAAAAGAGATGCTTAGTGTCATACAACACATTGTTGGTCCTCAAGAAAACCTGATAGCAATATCTATCTTTCCTGAGGATGATATGGAGAAAAAAGATTACAAATTCTTGACTCAGTAAAAAGTAGATGCAGGCAAAGGTGTAATTGTTTTAACTGATATGTTTGGTGGAACTCCTTCAAATCTAGCAATTTCCGTTATGGACAGCGAAAAAATTGAAGTTGTAGCTGGTGTAAATTTACCGATGTTGATTAAAATGATGTCGATTAGGGATAAAAAGTCAATTAAAGAGATAATAGCGATTTCACAAGAATCAGGCCGAAAATATATAAATGTGGCTTCAGCATTTTTGAGGAAAAAAAGATTGGAACAAAAAAAAGTAGAAAGAAAAATATTAATAACTAATAAGCTAGGAATTCATGCGAGGGCTGCAGCAAAATTTGTAGAATTAACTTCCAAATGTGACTCAAAGTTTATTGTCAAAAAAGGTTCAAAGGTTGTAAACGGTTCCTCTCTTCTGGGTTTAATGACTTTGGCTGCCTCTAAAGGAACGGAAATAAAAGTTCAATGTATTGGAAGTAATTCAGAAAAGGATTTAAATAAACTAATTAGTTTAATAAAAAATAATTTTGGAGAAGAAAAACCTTTATCAGAGAATACAGATAAAGAGTTGGTTTTAAAAGGAATTGGGGTTTCAAGTGGATATGCGATAGGAAGCTGCTTTGTAAAACAAAAAACAATCTTTCTAATGTAAGATATAATATTTCCATATCATCAGTACAAAAGAAATAATACGATTGGAAAAAGCAGTTAAAGTCTCTATTTTAGACATCAAAAAGATTATTAAGAAAATAACTCACATAAAAATGATATCTATAAAGAGATGAAATTTATGTTAGAGGCCAATATTTCAATTATTAGGTCATCATCACTTATGAAGGACGCAAAACAAAGAATAAGAGAGGACCTAATAAATGCAGAGTATGCAGTTGATGAAGTGCTTAATAAACATTCAAAAATTTTTAAACGCATAAAGGACGATTACTTAAAAGACAGATTTGATGATGTGAGAGATGTTTGTACAAGAATAATTGAAAACCTTCAAAAAAAAAAGTTCAGACCAGTATTAAGAAAAATCAGATATTATTTTCGTCCGAGTTGAGTCCATCTGATCTATTGGCTAATGCAAAAATTAAATTTTTGGGACTAGCAAGTATGTTTGGAGGCCCTGAGGGTCATTTTGCAATAGTAGCTCGGTCTTTGTCGATTCCAACTGTAGTTGGTGTAAAAACGCTATTAAATATCTCAAAAACGGTGAAAAAATTATAATAGACGGTGATAAAGGATTGTTGATCAAGAATCCTTCAAAAAGACAATATTAATATATAAAAAAAAATAGAAGAAAAAAAAAATGAGGATCAAAAATTAAATTCATTTATTAAGACCATTCCAGTTACTAAAGATAAAAAAGAGTAAGAATTGAGGCTAATGTTGATGATTCTGATGAAGTTAAAATATCAATGAAAAAAAGGGAATAGATGGTATTGGTTTATACAGGACGGAGTATCTTTTTATGAACAAAAAAACCATACCCTCGGAACAAGATCAATTTAATTCGATTAAAAAAACTCTTATGCATTTGAAAGGAAAGCCACTAACAATTAGAACATTAGACGTTGGTAATGATAAAAAAGTGCCATCTATAGAAAAATATTTAACAAAATCACCTAATCCTGCTTTGGGGCTTAGAGCTATAAGACTGACATTAGCTTTTCCAAAAATTTTTAAAAGACAAATTACGGCTATCCTAAGGGCAAGCTCGTACGGAATATAAGGATAATGTTACCAATGGTTTCAAATGTATCAGAGTTAATTGAGACAAAAAAATAATAACAGAAGTAAAAAAGGATTTATTAAAAAAAATAAAAGGTTAAAGATTACTACTCCTAAGATTGGAGTATTAATTGAAACACCCGCTGCGGCTTTGATATCTGAGGAGTTAGCTAAAAATTGTGATTTTTTTGCGATTGGTACGAATGATTTAACAATGTACACTTTAGCCATAGATAGAGGTGATGAGGAAGTTGCTAAAATATATGATCCTGGACATCCTTTCTGTTTTAAAACTAATTCACATGACTGCAAGGTCGGCAGACAGAAATAAAATTCCTGTAAGTATTTGCGGAGAGATGGCTGGAGATACATTATTTACTTCAATTCTTATTGGAATGGGTATAAGAACACTGTCAATGAGTACATCTCGAATATTGAAAGTAAAGCAATATTTAAGTCAAGTAAATTCAAATGAAGTAAAAAAAATTTCAGATGATATTTTCAAACAAGATGATAATGTGGTGATAAAAAATATTTTGTACAACTACAACCAAGAAATTAATAAAAGGATAAGAGAAAAAAATATGGATGATTTTAAAATTAAAGACATAAATTTAGCTGATTGGGGAAGAAAAGAGATTAAAATTGCTGAAACGGAAATGCCTGGGCTTATGCAGTTAAGATCAGAATTTAAAGATGAAAAACCTCTTGCTGGTGCTAGAATTGTTGGATGCTTACATATGACGATACAAACTGCAGTTTTAATTGAGACGCTTATAGATTTGGGAGCTTCAGTTAGATGGAGCTCTTGTAATATTTATTCTACTCAAGATCAAGCAGCCGCAGCTGTTGCCAAAAGCAAAATTCCTGTTTTTGCTTGGAAAGGTGAAACTGAAGAAGAATTTTTGGTGGTGTATAGAAAAACAATTACAGGGCCTAATGACTGGAAACCCAATCTTATCCTAGATGATGGAGGAGATCTTACAAAAATTATGCATGAAAAATATCCCCATCTTCTCGATGGAGTTAGAGGTTTGTCAGAAGAAACAACAACAGGTGTTTTAAGGCTTTTAGAAATGGAAAAAAGCAATCAACTTTTAGTACCTGCTATAAATGTTAATGATTCAGTTACAAAATCTAAGTTTGATAATAAATACGGTTGTAGAGAAAGCTTAGTTGATGGAATAAGAAGGGCAACCGATGTTATGATGGCTGGTAAAGTTGCACTTGTTGCAGGATATGGTGATGTTGGTAAAGGTTCAGCAGAAAGCCTAAGAAATGCTGGATGTCGGGTAGTTGTAACTGAGATAGACCCAATTTGTGCTCTTCAAGCTGCTATGGATGGGTTTGAAGTTAACACTATGGATAATGTTGCGATAAAGCAGATATTTTTGTAACAGCCACCGGAAATGTTGACGTAATAACTATTGATCATATGAGAAAAATGAAAGACAGAAGTATTGTATGTAACATTGGACACTTCGATTCCGAAATTCAGATTGAAGCTCTTAAAAACTATAAATGGGATAACATAAACCACAAGTTGACGAAATTGAATTTCCTGATGGAAAGAAAATAATAGTTCTTGCAGAGGGTCGTTTAGTAAATTTAGGATGTGCGACTGGTCATCCAAGTTTTGTTATGTCAGCTTCTTTTTCAAATCAGGTTTTGGCTCAAATAGAGTTATGGAAAAATTATAGTAAATATAAAAATAAAGTTTATGTTCTTCCGAAAAAACTAGATGAAAAAGTAGCTAGGATACACCTTGATAAAATTGGTGCTAAGTTAACCAAATTATCAAAAAACCAAGGAGATTACATAAATGTTCCTGTGGGTGGACCATATAAAAGTGAAGAATATAGATATTAACAAAACTATAGTTTTTTAATACCCGATGTAGTTGAGTATTCAAAATGAAGAACTTTGTCAGGAAAAATCTTTTTGTAACAACTATGAGCAGCCATTGCAGCTTCGGAAAAGCCAGTTAGAATTAGTTTAAGCTTACCGGGATAATCACATATGTCTCCAATTGCAAATATACCTTTGGCGGAGGTTTGAAGACTTGATTGGTCAACGCTCAATAGATTTTTTTCTATTTCCAATTCCCATTCCTTAATAGGACCCAATTCAGAGGAAAGGCCAAAAAAAGGAAGAAAATAATCTACTTTAAGATCTATTTTTTCTTCATCAAGGTTGCTAACAGTCAATGTGTTGATTTCTCCTTTAGAGCCTTGAAGAGAGTGAACTTGAAAAGGTATTATTGTTTTAATTTTTTCTTCCTTTTCAAGTGAAAAAAGTTTTTCAACACTATGAGGCGCAGCTCTTAATTTTCTTCTTCTATGAATAAAAAATACTTTCTCTGCAACTGAAGACAATTCAATTGCCCAATCTACAGCAGAGTCACCGCCGCCAGCAATTGCTATTTTTTTATTTTTAAAAATTGATTTGTTAGTTATGTGATAAAAAATTGATTTATTTTCGTATTCCTCAATGTCTTTAAGAGGTGGTTTATTGGGCCCAAAAGCTCCGTTGCCAGCTGCTATTAAAATACATTTACATCTAATTGATTTGTTGTTTGAGGTAAAAACTAAAAATTCATCGTTTTCTTTAGTAATTTTTTCAACTCTTTCTCCCAATATAAATTTTGGTGAAAATGGTTTGATCTGACTGAAAAGGTTATCAATAAGTTTTTGACCAGATATTTCAGGGTATGCGGGAATATCATATATAGGTTTTTCAGGGTACAAAGATGAACATTGTCCACCAATAATATCAAGTGAATCAACAACACACGATTTCATCCCTAGTTGTCCCAGTTCAAAAACTGAGAACAGTCCTATAGGACCAGCTCCTATAACCAATACATCTGTTGAAGTTTTATTCATAATTATCTTTTTTTGTTTTTAAAACAATAATTACATATTTATATTAGAATAATTAATAAAAATGAAAGATGAATTTAAAATTAATTTGGATAACCTTCGTGAAACTGAAAAATTAGCACAAAAAATTGCCAAAAGAATAGAACCTAAAAGTTTTATATCTTTAAGAGGAAAACTGGGGGTCGGAAAAACTACTTTGGCTAGTTTAATAATTAACAATCTATCCAAAAAAAAAATAAGAGTCTTAAGCCCTACCTTTTCGCTTGTTAATATTTATGATTTAAAAAACATAAAAGTTTGGCACTATGATCTATTTAGGCTTAGCAATAAAAAAGAAATTTTTGAATTGGATTTTGAATTGGCACTTTTAGACTGTGTAATAGTTGAATGGCCTGAAATTATAACTGAGTATTTACCTCATAAAAGGATTGAAATACATCTTGATGAAGATGAATCTTTATTAAGATATGCAACTGTTAGGAGGATAAATAAAAATAAAATTTGTGAACATAATCCAAAGAAATGATAAATGAAATAATCAAAAAATTAGATCATAAAAAAATAAAATTCGATAATTTACGGTTTTTAGCTGGCGATGCTTCAGATAGAAAATATTTTTTGATTAAACAAGAAAATAATACAAATGTGTTGATGTTTGATAACGATTCAAAAAATTTAGAAAGATTTATAAAAATTTCTTATCTTTTAAAAGAACATGTAAGTATTCCGGAAATTATTACCGATCTAAAAGAAGATGATATTTTAATTATAGAAAATTTTAATAAAAACAAATTTAGTGAAGTATTAAAAAAATCTAACAGAATAAAATTGTACAAAGTTGCTTTGGATGCACTCCTGTACATTCATAAAAAAAAAATAAATAAAAAACTTGTTCATTACAGCAAAAAAATCTTTTTTGATGAATCAAATTTATTCTTCGACTGGTATTTAGATATGTCAAAAAAAAGAGTCGAATTATTAAAAAATGAATTTAATTCAATCTTTTCTTGCTTTTTAGATAAAGTCTATTTATTACCGAGCGTCTTTATTCATAGAGATTATCATATTGATAACTTATTTTATCTTAAAGAAAAAGAAAAGCATTTCAAATGTGGTTGGATTGATTATCAGGACGCCTTAGTAGGTCCATGTGTATACGATGTTGTTTCACTTGCACAAGATGCTAGAATAGACGTAGAAAAAAGAACAGAGAATTTTTTAATTAAATATTATTTAGACAATTTTAAATCTATTGATAAAGATCTATTTTTATTTTCATACACTGTTGTAGCAATCCAAAGACATCTTAAGGTTTTGGGAATTTTTAAGAGACTTGAAATACGAGATAATAAAAAAAATTATATCAAACATATTCCAAGAGTTTTACGTTTGCTTGAATTTAATTTAAAAAAAAATAAATTTAGCCCTTTATTTAAGATTTTAGAAAAACCATTGGGTTTGTAATGATTTCGCAGGCAATGATATTTTCAGCTGGATTTGGAAAAAGGATGTTACCACTAACAAAGAACACACCAAAGCCGCTTATAGAAATTAATAATAAGAGTCTCCTAAAAAATAATATTGAAAAATTAATTGAATCTAAATTCAAAAATATTGTCGTAAATGCTTATC
Organism: Alphaproteobacteria bacterium; assembly: GCA_019650635.1. Lineage (GTDB taxonomy): Bacteria > Pseudomonadota > Alphaproteobacteria > Methylaequorales > Methylaequoraceae > Methylaequor. The sequence continues at coordinate 109,528 of BOXE01000001.1, forward strand.
ATCATTCAGAAAAAATTATTAACGAAACAAAAATGTTCAAATCAGTAAAAGTTATTGTTGAGGCTGAAAGACTTGAAACAGGAGGTGGCTTATTAAATGCAATTAACGAGAAATACTTCAGAGAAAACACTCCCATTGTACTTCTAAACGGAGATATTTTTTGGTATGACAAGAAATATAAGTCAATTGATAAAATCATTAGTCTATGGAACCCACATAAAATGGATATGTTGTTATGTTTAAAAAGAAAGGAAGATTTTTTTGGTTACAATGGTAATGGAGATTTTGATCTCCAAAGTGACAAATTCTCGTCATCAAAATTAGAAATAAAAAAAAATCCTTTGTATGCCTACACAGGGCTGCAAATCATTAAGCAGGATATTATTAAGGATATTAAGAAAAATTGCTTTTCATTAAAAGAACAGATACTAAAATCTTTAGAAAAAAAGAAGTTATTTGGCTACATTGACGAAAATCAATGGTTTCACATAGGAACGGTAGAGGATCTTAAAAAATTTAAGGAAAATTATTGTGAATAATTTTATAGTTTATGATTTTGAAACATCTGGAAGAAGTTCACGATTTGACCAAATTCTTCAAGCGGGAATTATAATTTATGATCAAAACCTAAAAGTTTTAAAAAAGTTAAATTTAAAATCACGTATTAACCCAGATATTGTTCCATCAATCAATGCTTTAAGAGTTAATAAATTAAAGATCTCAGATATTCTTTCAGAGAAGATGAGTTGTTATGAAATGACAATGCAAATGCATAGTTTTTTATCAAAATTCCAAGACTCCTTTTTTGTTGGTTTTAACTCCATAAATTTTGATGAAGAATTTTTTAGACAAACACTCTGGGAGCATTTTACTTTTCCTTACTTAACAAATACAAAAGGAAACTCGAGACTAGATGTACTTAATTTTGTGACATTAGTTCATGCTTTCAGAAAAAATGCCTTAAATGTTGAGGTAAATGATGAAGGAAAGATAACATTCAAGTTGGAAAGTTTGGCAAAAGCAAATTGTTTTGAGTCTAACAATGCACATGAAGCAATTGCAGACGTTGAAACCACAATGAAACTTCTGGAAATGCTTTTAAAAAATAATTATGACCTCTTTAAAATATTCATCAATAATTCGTATCCTGTAAAATTAGAAAATAAAATTGTTGATCAAAATATTTTCACAATGCACAACTACATTTTTAACAAGCATAGAGTTTATCTTGTTAAAAATCTTTTGAAACATCCAGTTTACAAAAACCAAATGATTGGATTTGATCTAAAATATGATACCTCAGAAATTGTTAATTATGGCATAGATGAATTGGAAGAAATATACAGATCAAAATCATTTTTTAGGAAAATAAAATTAAATAAACAGCCATCTATTTTGGACAAATCTTATGCAAGAAATCTCAGTCCTTATAGTGAATTAACAGACCATGAAATAAATTTAAAATGTGAGCAACTTCAGAAAAAAGAATTTCTGATAAATCTCAACAAAATCCTGGAAAAAGAATCATCGGATTACAGTGAAAATCAGTCTCAGGAAATAAAATTAGAAGAGGAAACAATTTATTCTCAAAAACTCAATTACAACGATTCAAGAATTATGAATAGGTTTCATGACGAGGAATGGGACAAGAAGTGGAGTTTTGCTGAAAAATTTAAAGATCAGAGGCTAAGATTTTTTGCAGCGCGTCATATTTATAGAAATTATCCAGAGGAACTTCCTAGAAAAATTTTTAAATTGCTGCATAAAAAAATTTCGGAGAGGATTTGTTCTTTAGAGAAAAAAAAATTTATAACAATTCCAGCAGCTATGGAGGAGGCTGATTCATTATCCTTAAAAATAGAGGAAAATGATTTAGGAAATGATTTAAAAGAACAAATAGATCAGTATAATATTTACATTAACTTTTTAAATGATTACTATAATAATCCCAATGCAAATCCAATTCAATTTGATAAGAATTTATCAAAAAAGCTTTTTGCAAATTAATGGAGTACTAAAATGACAGCTATAAAAAATTGTAATGAAAATGATTTCGAAAACGAAGTTCTTAAATCTAATCTTCCGGTAATAGTTGATTTCTGGGCTGAATGGTGTGGACCATGTAAGATGCTTACGCCAATTTTGGAGGAACTCTCAAATGAAATGAAAAATGAGATTAACGTAGTAAAAGTTAATCTAGATGAAAATCAAGACTTAGCTATGAAATACTCTATAAGAAGTATACCTACATTGTTATTATTCAAAGAAGGCAATTTGATCGACACGAAAGTTGGTCTTTGCCAAAAAGCGAAATAGTAACTTGGTTCAAATCAAAGATTTAGTTAATCTTGAAGCCATCTTGTTTTAAAACTTCTCCAGCCAAATATAATGAACCGCAAATTACTAATTTTCCGCTCGGATAGTTTTCCTTTATAATTTTTAAAACCTCTTTGATATCTAATGAACATTCAATGCTTATTTTGGAGCTAATATCTTTTTTAATATTATTTTTTATTTCATATGGTCTTATGTACTGATGGTCTGGTATTGGTAAAAGAAATATTGCTGAAAGGTTTTTTATTAGTTTTTTTATGAATGAATATGGATCTTTCCCAATCATCATACCGATAACTAAAAAAACATTTTCTTTTTTCCATTTTTCAATGATTTTTTTTATTATATTCGATGCCTCTAAGTTATGACCTCCATCTAACCAAATCTCAAAATTTTTGCCCATGTATGACGATAAATTTCCATTTTTAAGATTTTGCATTCTAGCTGGCCATTTTGCTGATAAAATACCTTTATCAATATTTTTATCTAAAATGTCTTTTCTTCCAAGTGATAATACTGTTGCTACAGCTGTCGAAGCGTTATCTATCTGATGTTCACCAAAAAGTTCAGGAAAATTAAAATTATAATTTGCCTTCTCAAAAAACATACTAAAGTTTTTCTTTATAAAATCTTTTTCTCTAATTTTCCAATTTGATCCTTCTTCGAATAGCTCAATCTTCATTCTTTTTGCTTCAACTCTTGCTAATTTCCTTACAACTGAATGTTGCTTTGATAGGACTATCTTTTTTGAATTTTTTAAAATTCCTAATTTTTCTTTAGCAATTTTTTCAATTGTTGACCCAAGAAAATTCATATGATCCATTGAAATTGGTGTAATAACACTGCATAATTTTATTTTCAACGACATTCGTAGCATCAAATCTACCACCAAGACCTGTTTCTAAAAGAATAATATCAGATTCAATCCTGCTGAATGCCAAAAATGCAGCAGCAGTTGTAATTTCAAAGAAAGTAATTTCCTCTGCTTTATTGTAATATTCGCATTCTTCTAAAAGTGTATTTAGATGGTTGTTACTTATTAGTTTAGAATTAATCCTTATTCTTTCGTTGAAATTTATTAAATGGGGAGATGTGTAAGTGTGCACTTTGTAATTTGAAAATTCGAATATGGATCTTAAAAAGGAGGTTACAGAACCTTTCCCATTTGTCCCTGCCACATGAATTACTGGAGACAATTTGAGATGGGGATTGTCTAACTTCTTGAGCAATCCTTTTAGACGTTTAAGAGATAAATCAATCTTTTTTGGATGTAAAAGTTCGAGTCTTTTTAAAATTTTTGTAGATTTGTCCACTTTCAAGTCAAGCTACAAGGAAATCAAGTAAATCTTCAATTTTTTTTTTTAGTTCTTTTCTGTGAACAACAAGATCAATCATACCTCTCTCCATTAGATATTCTGATTTTTGAAAGTTTTGAGGTAACTTTTCTTTAATAGTATCCTCGATAACTCTACTTCCTGCAAAACCAATAGTAGCATCCTTTTCAGCGATTATTATATCACCGAGCATTGCAAATGAAGCTGAAACACCGCCAGTTGTTGGGTCAGTGAGAACAGAAATAAAAGGCAAGTTTAACTTTCCGAATGCATTTATCGCTATAACAGTTCGTGGCATTTGCATTAAAGATAAGATTCCTTCCTGCATCCTTGCACCACCTGACGAGCTAAATATAATTAATGGAAGGTGATTTTTTTTTGCAAAATCGCATGCAGTTATTATTGCTTCACCAGCAGCCATGCCCATCGAACCTCCCATAAAATTAAAATCAAAAATTGCTGTAACAATCTTTTTCCCATTTATAGTTCCTGATGCTACAATAACGGAATCATTGGTTTGATTTTTCTTTTGAGCATTTTTTAATCTGTCTACATATTTTTTGCTATCTTTGAAGTTTAGTGGATCAGGTTTTATTTTAGGTGTATCCATTATCATAAAAACTTTTTCCTAAAAATAATTCCAACCTTTCTTTTGAACTAACTCTAAAATGATAATCACAATGTTTACAAACATATTGATTTGATACTAGTTCTTTTCTCAACAACATTTGAGAACATTTTGGACAAGTTTCCCACAAATTATCAGGAACTTCTTTTTTTCCAACAATGGCTTGAAGTTTTGGTCTTACAAAATTAGTTATCCAATTCATATAAATAACTTACCATTATTTTCTTAAATTTGCCAAGAAATCGGATATGCCCTTTAACATCTGGTTTTCAGAATATTTGCCTTTGTCAAACTCTTCAATAAAGCTAACTATGGCCGACCCAACTACACATCCATCTGAAAATTTATTTAAACTTTGTATTTGATTTTTATTTTTAATACCAAATCCAACACAAATGGGAAGTTTGGAAATTTTTCTGATTTTTGACAAAGATTTTCTAACCTCATTAATAGATGGTTTTTTTGTTCCTGTAATGCCCATAACTGAGACATAATATAAAAACCCACTTGTGTGCTGAGAATTTTTTTAATCTCTCTTTATGTGATGTTGGTGTAAGTAATCTGATATTGTGAACATTATATTTTTGTGTATATATTTTATATAATGGTCTTCTTCAGGGGTAAATCAACAATTATAAGACCATCTACACCAACAGAACCACAATTAAAAAAAAAATCCTTAAGACCATATTGAAAAATTGGATTGAAATATCCCATCAAAACTATAGGGATATTTTTATCATTTTTTCTAAAATTTTTAACTAATTGCAAAGTACTATCAATATTCGCTCCAGCTTTAATTGCTCTTTGACTTGACTTTTGAATAGTTGGACCATCAGCCATAGGATCGGAGAAAGGAAAGCCTATTTCAATAAGATCAATTTTTTGATCTCTAAGAACATTTAATATATTTTTTGAAATCTTTTGATTTGGATCTCCTGATGTAATAAAAGCAACTAAGGCTTTTTTTTTAACTTCTTTTAATTCTGAAAACTTTTTGTCGATCCTGTTTTGCATTCAAATCCTAAATTTTTATACCTAAGCTGTCAGAGATAGAAAAAATATCCTTATCTCCTCTACCACACATATTCATTATAATGATTTGATTTTTTTTAAATTTTTTTGAGTTTTTTAGAAGATATGCCAAAGCATGGGATGGTTCAAGAGCAGGAATAATACCCTCCAGTTTTGAACAAATTTTGAATGCATTTAGTGCTTCTTTATCAGTAGCACTAAAATAATTTACTCTTCCCGTTTCCTTAAGCCATGAATGTTCAGGTCCAATGCCAGGATAATCTAAACCTGCAGAAATTGAATGTGCATCAGTAATTTGTCCTTCTTCGTTTTGAAGTAAATAAGTATAATTACCATGTAAAAAACCTGGTTTTCCTCTTGATAAAGAAGCTGCATGCATTTTAGAGTTTATACCTTTTCCTCCTGCTTCAATTCCAATAATTTTTACATCTTCGTTATTAAGAAATGGATAAAAAAGACCAAGTGCGTTTGACCCTCCACCGATACAAGCAACTAAATAATCAGGAAGTCTTTTTTCAACTTTAAGGATTTGTTTCTTTGCTTCTATCCCAATTATTGATTGAAAATCCCTTACCATCATTGGATAAGGATGAGGTCCAGCGACGGTTCCTATTACATAAAAGGTATCTTTAACATTGGATACCCAATCTCTTAATGCTTCATTCATGGCATCTTTTAATGTGGATGTTCCAGATTTTACAGGGATAATCTCAGCTCCAAGCAATTTCATTTTGAATACATTTGGAGCTTGTCTTTTAATATCTAAAGCACCCATGTACACAACACATTTTAGGTTAAAAGTGCGCAGACAGTTGCTGTTGCAAGTCCATGTTGCCCAGCGCCTGTTTCTGCAACAATTCTTTTTACCCATCTTTTTTGCTAAAAGTACTTGCCCACACAATTATTAATTTTGTGAGCGCCGTATGATTTAGTTCGTCCCTTTTGAAATAGACTTTTACATCCCCAATCTCTTTAGAAATTCTTTTAGCAAAATAGAGTGGGCTTGGTCTTCCGATGTAATTTTCAAAATAATAGCTGAGTTCGCTTTTAAACTTCTTAGATCTTCTAACTTCTTTGTATTTTTTTTCAACATCAAGTAACAAAGGCATTAAAGTCTCTGCCACAAACCTTCCTCCAAATTTTCCAAATCTTCCGTGTTTATCAGGAAACTTATAATAGTTAATTTTATTTGTTTTTTTCATAATTTTTGACATACTTAATAAAACTTTTGATTTTTTTTTGACATTTTTCTCCTCTGGACTTTTCTACTCCTGACGAAACATCAATAAATGTAGCCTTTGTAATCTTTAAAGCCTTTGCAATATTTTCTTCGTTTAACCCGCCTGCTAGAATCCATTCTCTTTGTGAATCATATCCTTTAAGGAGTTTCCAATCAAATGAAATTCCTGTTCCACCACTAACATCAGATTCGCTTTTTGTATCAAATAATATCATATCGCAAAATTTTTCATATTCACGTGCTCTCTTAATATCTGAAACTTCTTTAATTGGTATTGCTTTTATTATAGGCTTTTTTAATTTCTTAATTTCATTTATATAATTCAAATCCTCATTTCCATGGAGTTGAATGATGTCTAAACATAGAGTTTCTGAAATATGATTAATCAAATTCAAATCAGCGTCTACAAAAAGTCCAACAAGTTTTTGATTATCATTTATATAACGTCTGAGTTTTTTTGCTTCTAAAGCATTTATAAATCTAGGAGATTTTTGATAGAAAACAAAACCTATATAGTTAGCACCTGAACTTGCTAAAATTGATTCTTTATCTCGAAGTCCGCACAATTTAATTTTTATGTTCATAGTGTTTTTCTATATCCTGTAAAATGCACTTAATTGAATTAATTGGATCGTCAGATTGTGTAATTGATCTTCCAATAATTAACATTTTTGAGCCATTTTTAATAGCCTGACCAGGCGAATTTATTCTTTTTTGATCATTCATCTTATTTTTGTAAAGTCTTATACCTGGTGTAACGAATAGCATATTGGTGTTATTTAAATGTTTTTTCAAGTGAGGAATTTCTTCAGCTGAAGAAACCAAACCATCGATGCCAGCTTTTTCTCCAATTTTTGCTAAATTCTCTACATAATCTAAATTACTTAAATTATAACCAAAACTTTTTAAATCTGAGTTATCTAAACTAGTGAGCATTGAAATGCCTAAAATTTTTGTATTATTTTTAATTGAAACCACGTCCTCAACCATTTTCAAGCCACCAGAGAGGTGAATAGACAAATAGTCAGGCTTTAAATTAATTAGATTTTGAGCAGATTTTTTAACAGTGTTAGGTATATCTTTTAGCTTTAAATCTAAGAAGATTGGTATTCCAAGTTTTTTAATTTCAAGAAATCCTGTAGGCCCATTCTTGGAAAAAAATTCTAGACCAATTTTAATTCCACCAACATATTTTTGTATTTTTGATATCAACCTTTTTGATTGTTCTATATCTGTAAAGTCAATTGCACAAAAAATAAAATTTCTAAAATTCATATTTCTAATTAAATAGTTTTTTTAAAAATGAAAAAATTAAACCTAATAAGAATCCTGCAAATATAAGTATTAAGACAAGAATATATAAAGGTAGTTCAAAAAAAAAAGGAAATGGAAATAGATTTATCTTAACCAGATATTTATTTCCTATAGAAAAAAGAGAAAAAAAAGTTAAAAAAAAAAAAAGAAAATGAATCCAATCATTTTTTTAATCTTTGATGACATTTATTTCCTTTCTTAATTTTTTTCCAGGTATAAAATGAACAAAATTCTTCTTTTTAATTTCTATTTTTTCTCCTGATGAAGGGTTCCGTCCTATTCTGCTTTCACGAGTTTTTGTTGAAAAAGTGCCAAAATCTCTTATTTCAATTCTAGCACCCTTAGCTAAATTTGAAGAAAAAAATTGCAGAATCTTTTCAAGTGTTCTTTCAACTTCCCTTCTAGGTAAATAATCGAATTTATTTTCAAGTTCTTTTAAAATATCTGACTTTTTCATATTCCAGGTGTCCAAATAGCAATAAAACCATTATAAAAGTTTTGATTTAAATAATTAATCTTTTTTTTTAAAAAACTGAAATTCAACAATTTTGTAATATCACTTTGAATTGACAAATCTTTCACTCTTACATCATCATCCAACCCAGCTTCTTTTTTTAACCACGATAATGCATCATTTTCAGTTCCAACAGCATCTATGAGCTTCAAGTCTTTAGCTTGTTTTCCTGTTACAATTCTTCCATCTGAAACTAAATCTAGTGTGGAACTTGATATATCTCTACTTTTTTTAACCAAATTCAAAAATTCTGTTTGCATTTTTTTTATAACATCTTTTAAGTAATTTAATTTTTTTTCATCGATTTCTTCAGCAGGATTAGGTACTGCTTTCAAATCACCACTTTTAATGATTACTGGATTAATACCTAATTTACCAAGAAGTTGACTGATATCTGCCGTTTGAAGTATTACACCTATTGACCCTGTAATGGTCCCCTCATTTCCAAAAATTCTGTCAGAACTTAAAGATACAAGATAACCTCCCGACGTGGCTATTTCTCTCATGTAGGCAACTGTAGGTATTTTTCTGCTTAATTTTTTAATTGATTCATGAATTTCTTTACTTCCCACATATGTACCTCCAGGACTATTAATAATAGTTATAAGTCCTTTTACGTTTTGATCATTGTCTAAGTCTTTCAATTGTTCAAGTATATCATTTCTATCTTTTATGATTCCTTCAACAGTTATTTTTGCTATAAAATTTTCTTTTTGTTGAAATTGAAGTGAAGCAGTGAATACTAAAAGAATCACAATTACTATGATTAGTAAACGTTTTATTATTGATTGTCTTTTTGTATAAAATTGTTCTAAAAAGTCATTTGGTTTCATCTTTTGACTTCTTTTTATCTTCTTCCAATGCAGCACCTATAATATCACCTATACTTGCTCCTGAAGAGGATGAACCATATTCTTTTAGAGCTTCTTTTTCTTCCTGAATTTCTAGGTCTTTAATTGACAATTCATAGTTATCATCTTTAGCAATTTTTTTTAAAACTTTTGCATCAATTTTTTCACCAACAGCAAATCTAGATGTATTTTGTTCTGTTTTAACTTTTGCTAAGTTAGATTTTTTTACAAATCCCTTTAAATCTTTTTCAAAACTAACAAAAACTTTATCTTCATCAATTTTTTCAACAACACATGTCATTGTTTTATTAACAAATTTATCCTCTTTAATGGAACTTTTTGTAAGTTGTTTAATACCCAGAGACACTCTTTCTTTATCAACATCAATATCCAAAATTTTAAATTTAACTTTTTCACCGATCTTATATTTTTCAATCGCTTTTGAACTGCTATCTTCCCAAGATATATCTGAAGCATGAATTAATCCGTCAAGTTCTTGTGTTAAACCAACAAATATTCCAAAATCTGTGATATTTTTTATTTCACCTTCTGCAATATCTCCTTCTTTTTTTGTCGATGCAAAGATCTTCCATGGGTTCTCGGTGCATTGTTTAAGTCCCAGACTTATTCTTCTTTTAGAGTTATCAATTTCTAAAATCAATACCTCCACTTCTTCACCAATCTTGAGGATTGAATTTGGGTTAATATTTTTATTTACCCAACTCATCTCAGAGGTGTGGATAAGACCTTCAACTCCTTTTTCTAACTCAATAAATGCTCCATAATCTGCTATGCTTGATATTTTTGATTTTATTTTAGTACCAACCTTGTAAATGTTCTCAACGTTTTTCCAAGGATCCTCTGTTAACTGTTTAAGACCAAGACTAATTCGATTGTTTTCTTTGTCATATTTTATCACAATCACTTCTATATCTTCACCAATCTTAAACATTTCAGACGGGTGATTTACTCTTTCCCAAGAAATGTCTGTAACGTGAATTAATCCATCCATTCCTCCTAAATCGACGAAAACACCGTAATCTGTAATATTTTTTACTACACCTTTTAATTTATCTCCTTCATTTATATCTGATAAAAGTTTACTTCTATCAGCTTTTCTAGACTCCTCTAACAGAACTCTTCTAGAGACAACGATATTACCTCTTAGTTTATCCATTTTAAGAATTATCATTGGTTGGGGTTTATTTAGAAGAGGAGAAATATCTTTGATTGGTTTAAGGTCTACTTGACTTCCGGGAAGAAATGCTACTGCTCCATTAATGTCTACTGCAAACCCACCTTTAACTCTTCCAGTGATTACTCCCGTTACCTGTTCTTTTTGATTTTGTTGTTTTTCAAGATTAGACCAAGATTCTTCTTTCCTGGCTCTTTCTCGACTTAGAAGAGCTTCACCCTCTTTATTTTCAAGCTTTTCTAGATATACATCGTATTTATCGCCTACTTTAACGCTGTGTTCTTCTCCAGGTGAATGAAACTCTTTGATAGGTATTCTTCCTTCAGCTTTAAGTCCTACATCTACTACAACTGTATCATTTACGATTGAAAGAACTGTGCCTTTTATAATTTGACCTTCTTTGTATTTAAATTCTGATAGGCTTTGTTCTAATAATTCACTAAAATTTTCTACCAATTAATTTCCTCTATAATTTATTGATTACAATTACAAAATTTTCAGGTGATATGCAATTATTAAATAAAATCAGTTATTTTTCTTATATACTTTAACGCTATCTCAAGGACTTGTGTTTCATTAATCTCTGATGTATAAATCTTGAAACTATCAACTGCTGGCTTTAGGGGAGAAATATCCCTTTCAGAATCTTGAATATCTCTTTTTCTCATGTTTTCAAAAGTATTCGAATACTCTAACGAACCAAGTTTTAATTGTTGATTTCTTCTAGAAGCCCTTATTTCAACATCTGCATCAATAAAAAACTTTACTTCAGCATTTGGAATAATTACTGTTCCAATATCTCTTCCATCAATTATGGAACCTTTTCCTTTGGGAGGGTTGTTAGCAAAGTTTCTTTGATAATTTACTAGTGATTTTCTAACTTCAGTTGATTGAGAAATTTGAGATGCAAGTTTTGAAATTTTTTCTGACCTTAAAACAGTCTAGTTTTTCAGTATTTGTGAACCATTTATTAAAATTTATCTTATTAGGTTGTTTCTCTTTACCCTCTTTAATACTTTCAAATGCATAAATTCTATAAAGAAGACCGGTATCCAAATGATCAAAATTAAGTTTTTTTGATAAATTAGTTGCTAGTGTACCTTTACCTGAACCCGCTGTTCCGTCAATTGCAATCACTGGTTTAGAGTTTTTGAAAATATTCAATTTTAGCACCTAATTTTTGAAACAGTTCTTTGAAACTAGGAAATGATGTTTTTATCATTTTCATCTCATCAATAACAATAGATTTATCTGAAAAAAACCCAAAGATAAGCATTGACATTGCTACTCTATGATCATTTTCTGTTTCAACTTGATTTCCTCCTTCTTGATTTTTTTCTCCATAAATTTTGATAGAATCATTACCTAATTCTAATTTCACCCCATTTTTAGAAAGTGCGTTTGACATCGAAGCAAGTCTATTGCTTTCTTTTACTTTTAGTTCTTTTAAAACCATAAAATTCAGAAACCCCTGATGCATAAGACGCTGCAACGAATAATATTGGATACTCATCAATAAGTCTTGGAACTATGCTCTTATTCACAACTGTGCTACTAAATTTGAACTTTCGACTTCAATGTCACCAACAATTTCGCCATTAAATTTTCTTTTATTTTTAACTGTTATATTAGCATTCATTTTTTTAAAACGTCTAAAAGACCAGTCCTGTAATAATTTAGACCCACATCTTTTAATGTTACTTTGCTTTTTAGAGAGAAGAACTGCTATAATAACAAATGCAGCAGAACTAAAATCTCCAGGAATTTTTAATTCCTTTGGTTTAAGAAAGTTTGGTGATGTCAATTTAATTACATTTTTTTCCTTAATTAAGTTTGCTCCCAAAAATTTGAGCATTATCTCTGTATGATCTCTAGATGGGATTTTTTCCACAATTTTAGTTGTGCCTTTAGTATTCAAAGCTGCAAGTAATATGCAACTTTTTACTTGGGCAGAACCAACATTTAAAGTATGGTTTATAGGAATGTACTGATTATTATGATTGAAGACCTTAATTGGAAGCAAACCATTATTGTGTGTGATGGATACATTCATTTCTTGAAGAGGATCAATTATTCTTTTCATTGGTCTGGATGACAATGATTTGTCACCTGTTAATGTTGCATTGATTTCACTAGTGCTTAGCAAACCAGCCATTAATCTTACTCCTGTTCCAGAGTTGCCAAAATGTAAAATTTTTTGAGGATCAGAGAAAAATCCTCCCTTGTCCAAAAATTTCATAGTAATCATTATTTTTAATTATTTTAATTTTTAAATTTTTGAGAACTTTCAGGGTGTTTAGAACATCTTCAGATTCTAAAAGCTTAAAAATTTTGGTGTTGCCAAGGCAGGTTGATGATATAATTAGTGATCTTATGGAAATGGATTTATCTGAAGGAACAGTCTATTATTCCATTTAATGATTTACTTTTAGAAGATTTAAGAGTAATAGTTTTTTTCATTCCTATTTATGATATATAATTTATTTACTTTATTAATGAAAGTTGATTATGGAAAAATTTGACAAAGGTGCTAAGAAAATGCACAAATGTAATACCCTTTTTTGATTTTGGAAAATATCCAATTGTTTGTCCAAATTGTGGAGCTGATGTAAATTCACTTCTACAAATGTTTCGAGGCGAGGAAGACCACCAAAGATTTTAAAACCTGAAGATAATCAAGAAACAAAAGATATGGAAATTCAAGACATTGAGTAGAAGATACCCAAACTCTGAAGAAGTAGATCTGAGGAATCCAATGTCGATGATATCGTGGAAATTGAGAGAGAAACGATTCTTAGTCATTTAGAATTAATTTTCATTCAAACAAGTTTAAAAATGGAAATATTTATGGGGCTGTAGCTCAGTTGGGAGAGCGTCTGGATGGCATTCAGAAGGTCGTCGGTTCGATCCCGTCCAGCTCCACCAAAATTTTTTTTTTATTTTCAATATCTAAGAATATTAAATTGATTTATATGATAATTTATTGTAACTATTAAATGACGCTTTTTAAGGTTCGTGTTTATTGCTCGAATAGAGGATTTATGAGTAGAATGTCAGTGTTTAACAGCCCTTTTTTGTTGGGATTCGACCAATTTGAAAGAACAGTTGATAGAATTTCAAAACTTTCAAGCGACTCTACCCACCCTATAATATTGAACAAACATCACCTAATAGTATTAGGATAACATAGCTGTTGCTGGCTTCAACAAAAAGACCTGGACATAAGTTTAGAAGGAAATCAACTTCAAATAAGGGGAAGTAGAGAAGATAATGATTCTGAGAAAATTATATACATCGAGGAATTGCAACTAGACAGTTCAAAGAAATTTTATTTTAGCTGATGGCATAGAAGTTGAAGAAGCTTCAATGGATAATGGATTGTTATTTATTGACTTGTCTCAACCAATTAGTAATGAAGAGTCAAAAAGATTGAAATTAAAGATAAAAATAATAAAATAAATGATAAGTTAATTAGTTTTGGAAGTGAAAACAAAAATGGCTAAATTCAACAGCACAACTAGTTTCGATTTGCTTGAATACGGAAATTCCTCTCATGCGTTCGTAAAGAAAGAAATTCATAAAGAAGAAAATTTTACTACCGATGTTTTTTCAGTTTACTGTGCTGATGGTACTCTTCTCGCAGCCTTCGATAGTAAAGAATCTGCAATAGCTGCAATTCTTCAATCAGGACTTGAACACATTAATCTTCATTAGGTTTGTCCAAAAAATTTATAAATTTCTTTTGAATTCTTTAATTTTCTTAATTTTTCAACAAAGTTTTTGTTTTTAATGAAACTAGATATCGATGACAAGACAAGTAGATGTTCGGATTGGCAATTTTTTGGTGCCAGAATGACAAAAACTAAGTCTACATACTTTTTGTCTGGTGCAGAAAAATCAACAGCAGATTTTAATTTAAGAAATAATACCTTCGTCTTATCTATAAGACTTATTTTTGAATGAGGAATAGCTATTCCATTACCTACACCAGTTGAGCCTAATCGCTCTCTTTCATTTAATTTTTCAATAATCTTTGAACTCTCTTCTAAATCATTTTTAGCGAAGAAATTTGATACAAACTTGAAAAGATTTTTTTTACTATCTACATCAACATCAACGAGGATTGAATCAAGAGCAATAAATTCAACTAATTTCATTTTTTTGGATCCACCCAGCCTATATTTCCATCCGGTCTTCTATAAAGAATATTAAGTCTTTTTGACTGAACATTTTTAAAGAAAATAGCATTTTGATCTTTTAAATTCATAAGCATTATTGCCTCACTAACAGAGACTGTTTTTATAACATCGTCTGATTCAGCAATTATAACAGGATCATAGAGATTTTCTTTCGTATTTTTTAGTTCAGGGTTTTCAATAATATATTGGTTGGCTTTGAGATATTTTAGTGGTTTTCTATTCTTCAATCTGTGATCAGTGAGTTTTCTATGATATCTTCTAAGTCTTTTTTTTATTTTCTCGTTTGCAACATTGAATGCACCATATGCGTCATTACTTCCAGCGTTACTTTGAATAAATATCGCACTATCAATGTGAATATTAATTTCACATCTAAAGTTGAATGTGTCCTTAGAAAAAAGAATATTTCCACTTATAAAATTATCAAAATATTTTTTTAGGGTCTGTACTAAAGAATCTTTCACATAGTGGGTTAGAGACTTACCTACTTTTGTTTGTTTTCCTGAAACAGATATCTTGTTTGAATCGATCAAAAATCGTTACCCAGATAGAACGTTCTTACATTTTTATTTTTTATTATTTCATCAGGTCTACCTTTAAAAAGAACTTTACCTTCAAAAATAATGTAGGCCCTATCCACAATTTCTAGGGTGCTTTTTACATTGTGATCAGTCATCAAAACACCAATATTTCTATTTTTCAGATTTTGAATTAATTTTTTTACATCTTGTATGGCTATTGGATCAATCCCAGCTAACGGTTCGTCCAGCAGAATAAAGTTAGGGTTAGACGCTAAACATCTAGCTATTTCTAGTCGTCTTCTTTCACCTCCAGATAAAGATAAAGATGGGGCATACCTGAGGTGTTCAATTCCAAATTCTGCTAACAAGTCTTCAAGTTTTTTTTGTTTTGCTTCAGTTGATTTCTCAGTCTTTTCTAATATTGAAAGAATATTTTCTTCTACATTCATTCCCCTGAAAATTGAAGATTCTTGAGGGAGATAACCTAATCCTAATTTTGAACGTCTATACATTGGGAATTCTGATATTTCTCTCTTATCCAGATTTATAGATCCACTATCAGCTTTAATTAGACCCATAGTAATGTAGAATAATGATGTCTTGCCAGCTCCGTTTGGACCCAGTAAAGCTACAGACTCCCCCCTATTAAGGTCGAGTGAAACATTATCCAAAATTCTTTTATTATCGTATGATTTTGTAACATTTTTAACTTCTAACCCTTTATTGTTTACTGCAATAAATGGAATATCAATTTGACTCATCTGGATCAATCCCTCCTTTATCAATAAGAGCTCTCACTTTGTTTTCATTTAATTTATTTCCTGGAGCTGGTAATAACTTGCTTATCCCACTTCTAAGATCAACCTCAGCGTATTCACCTATCAAAAACTTTCTCCTCTTTGAAGTTTTACATTTCCATATAATTTACAAATCTCAGTTTCATTATTATAAATAGCTTTATCACTAAATGCTACTTCATTATTAGTTTTAATCGAAACATTTGTAAATCCTAGAAGTTTTTTTACTGTAGTTTTTTGATTCTTTTCTTGAAGATACCAGACCAACTTATCAGCCATCACTACAAATTCATTGTCTTTTTTTGCTTCAGCCTCTCCTGTTGCAATAGCGATATTTTTAGATCTCCAATATTCTAACTTTTTATTTGATTTTAAAGTATTATTTTCTGATGTAAGAATTATATTCCTGCCATTAATAAGAAAATAATCCTTAAGAATTTTATATTCTGCGTATTCTCCACCTGTAATTTTCATTTTTTTATCTTGGACAATAACATTTTTTTTTGCCCTCACTTCTGTAATATTCATACTAGATGAGTCGTTTTCTTTGTAAAAAGCTTCTATTTTATCGGACTCTAAAGATAATGTACCACTCAAAGCTTTAGCATTTCCCAATGCGACGTATTTATTTTTATTTTTGTGCCATTCGATCCCATTGTCAGCGAAAATTTCAATAGGTTCATTATTATTATCTAAATTAGTGAGCTGTTGTGATTCAGAATGCTTCAAGCTTAAGAAGATTAAAATGACTACAAAATAAAAACTTTTACTAATTTTTTTCATTGATTAATTTTAACTTTGTTTTTCCTGTAAAGAATATTTGTTCTCCATTATTAAAAATTTTAAATCCCTCAGAAACAATAACTGAATTATTTTTTTTCCCATTTACTCTTTTATTTCCAGAGAGAACTTCTTTTTTAAAATCAAAATACATTTCAGAAGTTGTAAAAGTCATGTTTCCTCCGTCATTAAATTTTACATTGCCTTTTACCTTAAGTTGATCAACATTTTTATAAAATATTCCTTTATCACCACTCAAGAAAAACTTCTCTTTTCCTGAATTTATTTCTCCAGTTGGTTTTTCAAGATTAAAGATATTTGGTTCTTGCTTTAATCTTATTGCCTTATTAGCCATTACTTTGAAGGGTTGATTTTTTTATCTATCCCCATGAAGGTAGGTTTGTGTAAAACTTGCTTAAATGACTGAAAATCACTTTCATCGTATGAAAAATCATTATAGACTTTTTCTTTTTCAATAGGATTGTTGTTATAAACTACAAGAATTAAAATCGATATTGAGAAAAAGAGAAGAATATATTTCAGGCTTTTTATAAAAACGGAATAATTCATTAATTTAGTTTTTCTTTAATATGTCATGCATATGAATAATACCAATAGGTTTTT
Organism: Alphaproteobacteria bacterium; assembly: GCA_019650635.1. Taxonomy (GTDB): domain Bacteria; phylum Pseudomonadota; class Alphaproteobacteria; order Methylaequorales; family Methylaequoraceae; genus Methylaequor. The sequence goes on from BOXE01000001.1 coordinate 126,894, forward strand.
TTTGTTTAGTAATAAAAATATTTGTAATTGATTCTTCGTTCATAATTTTTAATGCCTTTGAAATAAGGGTATTGGGAGATAAAGTTTTAGGTTTTTTTGTCATTATTTCTTTAACATTCTTATCAAGCAACTCTGGGATTCATATTTCTCCTTATATCTCCGTCAGTTATGATTCCGATCAATTCATTTTTTTGATACAACTCCTACACAACCCTCTCCTTTTGAAGTCATTTCTAAGATGGCATAACTCATTTTTTTTGATTCAACTATTAATGGAATATCAAGATTAATTTTCATTACATCCTTTACTTCAGATAACATTTGTCCCAACTTTCCTCCTGGATGGAGTTCCCTGAAATCACTTTCTGTAAATTTCTTTTTTTCAATAATGTTACAGCAAGGCATCGCCTAAGGCTAGGTACATGTTGTAGAACTAGTTGGTGCCAATTCAAGTGGACAAGCCTCAATATTTTTGGGTATTAAAAGATTAAGGTTTGACTCTCTTGAAAGAGTACTGTTAAGCTCACTTGTTATTGATATTATTGGAATACCTAATTTCTTGCAGTATAAAATCAAATTAATTAATTCTGAGGTTTCTCCTGAGTTTGAAATTAAAATTACTACATCTTTTTTTTCTAGCATACCTAGATCTCCATGATTTGCTTCAGATGGATGTATATAAAAAGAAGGTGAGCCTACTGAAGAGAGTGTAGATGCAATTTTTGAAGCAATATGACCACTTTTTCCAATACCTGAGACAATTATTTTTCCTTTATTTTTTAAAAGTAAATTTACAACTTTTACAAAATCCTTTGAAATGTAATTTTTGAGCAAATTAAGTGCTTTAATTTCAATATCTATAACTTGTCTTCCTGTTTTAATTTCCATTTCTTTCTTTCAGTGTGAAAAAATGTCCGTATCAGTGAAATCTAATAGATCAAGTTTTATTCTTGTTGGCAAGAAAGAAAATAATGATTTTGCAATATCTAGCCTTTTCTCTCTCTCCAGCATTTTTTCAAGTTTTCCTTTTAATTCAAATAAATGAATTACATCATAAGAAGCATATCTTATTTGATTTTCAGATAATTTTTCTGAGGACCAGTCTGATGATTGCTGTGATTTATTTAAATCAACAGCCAAAAGTTCTTTACATAATTCTCTCAGTCCATGTTTGTCTGTGTAGGTTCTTACAAGTTTTGATGCTAATTTTGTGCAAAATATATTTTCAATGTTAGCTTGAAAGGTTTTTCTTAAAATTGCAACGTCAAACCTTGCGTAGTGAAATATTTTTTGAATTTTATGGTTGTTCAATATTTTAAGCACTTCTAAGTTTTTATTATTAAATTTTGAATTTTTTTTGTTAAATTGGACCAAATGGCATTCTTCTTTTGAGAAAGCAAATTGTATAAGGCAAAGTCTGTCTCTTATTAAACTTAAACCTGTTGTTTCGGTATCAATTGCGACAATCTTTGGAATTTTTATTTTTGCTGGAAGGTCTTCCTGATGCAAGAAAATTTTTGATTCGCCGAATTTAAAAGTTTTCATTTTTTGATATTTTTTAATTATGATATTAATACCAAAGTTATAAGATAAATAGTAAAAAAAAAATGAATGAAAAAATAAGTGGAAAAAAAGTAGTTGTTTTCGGCGGAAAGGGATTCATCGGCTCTCATTTGGTAAATCTTTTATGCAAGAATTCATGTCAAGTTGATATTGTAACAAGAAGTGACAATAAAAAACTTGATTTTTTTTTAGGTAGTGAACCTGGACAAGTAAGTGTAAAAAAAATAGAGCAATTTTCTGAAAATCAACTAGATTATTTAGTCAAAAACGCTGATATAGTTTTTAACTTAATAGGGATTCTCTATGAAAAAAAGAAAAAAACTTTTTCTGATGTACATGTCAATATTCCTAGAGAGATAGCTAGTGCTGCCAAAAGAAATGGTGTAAGAAATTTCATTCATCTTTCTGCTTTGAATATTGAAAAATCAATTACATCTTTGTATTCGAATTCAAAACTTTTAGGTGAGGAGGTTGTAAGAGAAAAATTTCCAAATTGTGTTATACTTAGACCAAGTGTGGTTTTTGGAAAGAGAGACAGTTTCACAAATTTCTTTTTAAGCATGTCTAATTTTAGTCCTTTCCTGCCTATTATTGGTACACCTGAAATAAAAAAAAAAGGTTTAATTCCCATATTGAATTTTAAAAAAAGTAAGATTTCAACCTATTTATGTTGGAGATCTTGTTTCTTTTATGATTAATACTTGCCTGTTGAAGAAAAAAATTTTTGACCTTTCAGGTCCAACAGTCCAATCTTTTGATGAAATTTTTGATATAATTCTTAATTGTAAAAAAAGAAAAAGACTTTATTTACCTATTCCCTTTTTTTTGGCAAGAATCTTAGCTTTATTTATGGAAATAATGCCAAAACCTTTACTTACACGTGATCAAGTAAGATTATTAGAGTATGATAATGTTTCGTCAAAAGGATTCGAAAATTTAAAGCAATTTGTTAAGAACCCCTCTTCATTGAAGACAATAGCAGAAACTTATTTGTAAAAATTCAAATTAAGGCCAGTAAGATCCACAAGCCAAAACTTACTCTATATACAACAAAAATAAATAATGAGAATCTTTTTACCCACATTACTAAAAAATATATAAAGATTATTGAAAAGAAAAAACTTAGAAAAAAAATTATTGAAGTGTGAAAATTTATCAATGAACCAAAAGAGCTATCAAGTGAGGAATTTACAATCATAAAGATCATTGCTCCTATTATTACTGGAATACTTAAAAGATTTGAGTATTCTACTGAAAATTGCCTTTGGAATCCAAAGAATCTCATTATGGTTAAAATTGCACCAGATCTACTTACTCCAGGTATAAGCGCTAAGACACTGAAAGACGCCAATAAGAAATGACATCAAATAATTAAGTGAATTTTGATTTTTAATTCTCAAACAAAATTTGTCTGCTAAGAACAAAATTATTCCAAAAAAAATACTTGATATTGCAATGATGAGTAAAAGTCCATCCCAGTTATAATCCAATATTTTAAAAATTACATACCCAGCCACCATAATTGGAATCGTTGAGATGACTAGATTTATTAAAATAAAAGAGTTTTTATCAATATCTGGTCTATCAATCATTTTAATTGAAAACAAAAGACCTAGGAGAGCTCTTCGATAGAAAGTTATAATAGCTAAAAGTGAACCAAAATGTGCAATTATTGTGGCTTCGTGAATAGTAATGCCTGCATAATTATCGATAGGATAAATTGAATTAAAAATTATCAAATGTCCTTGAGAACTAATTGGAAGAAATTCTGTGAATCCCTGGATTAGACAAAATAAGACAAGAGCAAGCAAACTTTTACACCTCTTAAATTAATAATAATACTATAATATAAAATTAAAATGATTTATTATAAAAATATGCTAATAAATAAAAAATTCACATTATGAATATAAAAAATTTTGACCTTAACTTACTTTTAGTTTTTAAAACACTTTTTGAAGAGCGAAACGTTACCAAAGCTAGTAAAAAAATGGGAATAACTCAGCCTGCTATGAGTAACGCATTAAATAGTTTAAAAGGTATCTTGTGAAAGATGATCTTTTTATAAGGGGACCAAGAGGAATGAGACCCACTCCGAGAGCTAATGACCTTTCTCTTCCAATACAAAGTGCATTAAATAACTTAGAGATTTCCTTATCATCAATAAACTTTAATCCAAAGACAACTAAAAAACTTTTTCGAATTTCCATGTCTGACGACGTTGCTCCAATAATACTTCCAAATTTGGTAAATTTTATTGAAAAAAACTCTCCTTCTTCATCTTTGTGTATTAGATCAGAACAAGGAAACGAGGCCCTTAAGCTTTTAGACAATAACGAAATTGATTTTGCAGTAGGTCGTTTTGAAACGATAAGTAATAGATTTGGTTATTCAGATCTATTTACGGAACAATACGTTTGCATTTTAAGAAAGTCTCATCCTTTGGCACTCGAGAAAAAATTATCTATAGATCAATATCTTTCTTCAAAGCATCTCAGAGTTGCTCCAATGGATGCTCCTACTCACCCCATAGATAGAGAATTGAGTCAACTAAATTTTGAAAGAGAGATATCTGTAAGAATAGATCTTATAACACTTGCACCTGTAATAATTAAGAAGACAGATTTGATTTTAACTCTTCCATCAAAAACAGCTCAAAGAATGGCCAAAAATTATGATTTCATTATTACTGAACTTCCAATTGATCTTGAAAAAAGAAAGACAAAAATGGTTTGGCATAAAGAACTTTTCAAATCATCCAACTTTTTGATTTGGGTTAAGAATCAGATTCTAACAATATAAAATGAAATAATTTTTTTTTTGGGGGAGGGTTTTTTTTCAAAAATTTTTTTTTGAGAGTTTGGAAGGCTTTGAGAAATTAAATTTTCACCAAATTTAGAAATTTAAATTCTCAACCTTTTGATGAAAAATTTAAAAAAAAAAAGAATGACTTTTTCAGAATTTTCTAAAAACCATAATTCTCTTTTTTCTGGAGTGACTCATTTATTGAATTCTATTCCACCTATTAAAGAAAGAGACATAGTATTCGATTTATTTAAAAAAACAGAAAATACATATTTTAAAGAATTAAAGTGGCTAGGATATTTATCTTCAACAAGTGTATATGGAGACCATCTAGGCAAATGGGTGGATGAATACACAAAAGTGAACCCAAAAACTATCAGAGGAATAATAAGAAAAAACGTAGAAGATTCTTACTTTAAATTATTTAGAGAAAATAATATTCCAATCCATATTTTTAGATTACCAGGAATCTATGGACCTGGTAGATCTATAATTGAAAAACTAATAAATGGTAAAAATCTTGTTATAAAAAAACCCAATCAATTTTTCTCTAGAATTTATGTAGAAGATATTTCCTCTGCAATAATTAAAAGTATGAAAAATCCAACACCAGGAGAAATTTTTAATGTTACAGATAATAATCCTTGTTCGTCTGAGGAAGTAACAATATATGCTGCAAAATTACTAAAAATAAAAAACTTGACCTTCATAGATATTAATTCGCCTAAAATTAATAAAATTACAAAAGATTTTTATAGAGACAACAAAAGAGTATCCAATAAAAAAATAAAAAAAATATTAGGTTGGACACCCAAATTTGAAAACTATAAATTAGGTTTGAAAGAAATTTTAAATATCATAAATGGCAAAAATACTGCAAATAATCCCCTCTCTTGACCAAATAAATGGGGGAGTTGAAAGAGGAACACTTGACATTGCAAAAGAATTAATAAAAGTTGGGTTTCAATCGTCTTTGCTCTCTTCTGGTGGTGAGATGGCCGAAAAGTATAAATATAGAGGAGTAGAACATCACGAACTTAATATTAAAAAAAAAGGAGTATTTAGTTACTTCATATTAAAAAAAAAAATAAGGAAAATATTAAACGAAATTAAACCTGATATTGTTCATATTAGAAGCCGTTGGCCCGCATTTTGTTTTAATAAAATTGTTAAGCAAAATAGAATTCCTCTAGTTACAACATATCATGGAACATATTCCGGAACTAATTTCTATCCAAAAAAAAAATATAATAGTGTCATGACAGAAGGAGATAAAGTAATAACCATTTCAAAATTTATAGATGATCATGTTAGGTTCAACTTTCCATCGACTAAATCGAAACTTATTCAAATCAATAGGGGTATCGATACACAATATTTTGACTTAAATGCTGTGACTGAACAAAAAAGAGAATTTATTATCAAAACTTACTTTATCTGAAAATGTTCATGTAATTTTACTTCCTGCAAGAATTACTTCTTGGAAAGGTCACTTAGTTGCTTTAGATGCTGCCAAACTTATAAAACAGAGAGAACCAGAGTTAAACTTTGTAATTTTATTTGTAGGAAGTGAAGATGGCAAAGAAATTTTCAAAATTTTGAAAAGAAAAAAAAAAAAATGATTTAGAAAACAAAATTATTTTTGTGGAAATTTAAGTGATATGCCTGCGTTTATTCAATTGCTGATATAGTATTATCTACTTCTACAGAACCAGAGGCCTTCGGAAGAATAAGTGCTGAAGCTTCTTCTATGACTAAACCTATTATTTCATCAAATCACGGAGGGTCTAGAGAAATTATTGAAAATAGTATAACTGGTTGGTTAGTGGAACCATCAAACCCAGAACAACTTACTGAGAAAATTTTGGACGTTCTTAATCTTTCGCAAGAAAAAAAAGATTCGATTGGACTTTCTGCAAGGAGAAGAGTTAAAGAAAAATTTAGTTTGAATGATATGTTAAAAAAAACTTTAGCAGTTTATGAAGATTTGCTCTCTACAAAAAAAAAATTTTTATCATTAAGTTTGGTGGACTTGGCGATGTTATCCTTCGTTAAACGCAATCTATTCAATATTTAATCATCATAATAAGTGCAAATTAATTCTTTAACAGAAGAACCTTACAACAAGTTGCTTAAATTCAAATTGGTTTGAAAAAAATTTTCACAATTAAGAAGTTTTTTTATTTCTTAGATTTATTAAAAATAAAAAATGTGATTGATCCTAATGAGTTTGATTTTGTGTATGACCTTCAAACCTCAAAAGATCATCATCATATTTGAAGATTTTTTTTAAAATCAAATGCTATCACAAATGGTATTGGAAAATACGCAAAAATTCCTCATTTAGATAAGAACAGAAATAAATGCATACTTTAGACAGACAAAAAGTCAGATTGAAAATGAGTAAAGTGACTATATATCAAAAATTGATACCGAATGGTTATTCAAATCAAAATTTAAAGTTCCAAAACTAAATTCGTAATTATTGTTCCTGGTGGCTCAAAAAAAAGATTAAACAAAAGAATACCAAAAGAAATCTTTTTGAAAATTACAGCCTATTTATTAAAATCTGGTTTTCAAGTTTTGATAGTAGGGTCTGCAGAAGATTTTAAAGTTTGTAAGTTTATTGAATCTATTTATCCAGATGTAATAAATTGTTGCAACAAAACTGATTTTTTTGATATCGGTAAATTATCTTTAAAATCATCATTATCTATTGGAAATGACACAGGCCCAATGCACTTGATATCAAGGGGAGGTAAAAAAACCATGGTATTGTTCACAGAATTTTCCGATCCACAACTTTGCAAACCAGTTGGAAAAAATGTCTCCACCTTTATTTATTTAAATGATGATGATAAGTTTTATAAAAAAATTATTTTTAAAATAAAAAAAAATTTAATTCTGTGATTGAAGAGTTACGTAAAACAACATTAAATTAGATTTATGCCAAGAATTTTATTTCCTGACGGAAGAACCCAGAGTTTTGAAAAAGAAACTAATGGATTTATTATAGCAGAGAGTGTCTCGAAATCATTGTTGAAAAAAGCTGTAGCAATTTCTGTAAATGGAAAACAAAAAGATTTATGTGATTCTATAACTGAGGACTCTGAAATAAATATAATTACAAAAGATTCAGATGAAGGTCTTGAGATTATGAGGCATACTTTAACTGCACAAGTTCTTGCTAAAGCAATTAAAACAATATACCCAAAAGCTAAATTAGCAATTGGTCCAACAATTGAAAACGGATTTTATTACGATGTTTTATTTGAAAAGCCAATTTCAATTGACGATTTTCCTGCAATTGAAAAAGAAATGAATAATATCATAAAAAAAGGGAGTCAAATTGAAAAATCCTATAAAGACAAAAAGCAAGTAAAAGAGCTTTTTGACTCAAACAAAGAAATTTACAAAGTAAAAATTATTGATGAATCAGAGCAAGAAAAAGATTTCCAAATTTATGAACAGAAAGATTCCAATTTTTTTGATTTATGCAGAGGACCACATCTTCCAAGTTTAAAGTTAGTTGGTCCGTTTAAACTTACAAAACTTTCTGGTGCTTACTGGAAAGGAGACTCTAAAAACGAAATGCTTCAAAGAATTTATGGTACTGCATGGACAAATGAAAAAGATCTCGCAAATTATTTAAATCAAATAGAAGAAGCTGAAAAAAGAGACCACAGAAAACTTGGAAAAGAATTAGGCTTATTTCATTTTCAAGAGCAAGCAGCAGGATCAGTTTTTTGGCATCCTAAAGGTTGGACAATTTACCAAAATATAATGATTTATATTAGAAAGAAACTTGAAAAAGCAGGATATAAAGAAGTGAATACCCCCCAGCTTGTTGAAAGTTCTTTATGGAAAGACTCAGGTCATTGGGACAAATTTAGAGAACAAATGTTCACCTCTGAATCTGAAGATAAGACTTTAGCAATCAAGCCAATGAACTGTCCTTGTCATGTTCAAATATTCAGACAAGGTATTAAAAGTTATAAGCAGTTACCTTTAAGAATGTCTGAATTTGGTTGTTGCCATAGAAACGAACCGTCAGGTGCATTACATGGTTTAATGAGATTAAGATCATTTGTTCAAGATGATGCTCATATTTTCTGTACTGAGGAACAAATAATTTCTGAGACGTCAGAATTTTGTAAGCTACTAATGGAAGTGTATGAAGATTTTGGCTTTAAAGATGTAGTTATAAAGTTTTCTGATCGTCCGGTTAATAGAGCAGGTAGTGATAAAGTTTGGGATCGGGCTGAGAAATCCCTTACAAATGCAGTTGAAATGGCTGGGTATAACTATGAACTCAATCCAGGGGAAGGGGCTTTTTATGGTCCAAAACTCGAGTTTGTTTTGAGAGATGCAATTGGAAGAGATTGGCAGTGTGGAACTCTTCAGGTTGATTTTGTCTTACCAGAAAGATTGGATGCCTCTTACATTGGTGAAGATGGAAAAAAATATAGGCCTGTGATGTTACACAGAGCAATCCTTGGTTCATTTGAGAGATTTATTGGTATTTTGATTGAAAATTACTCAGGTAGACTCCCAGCATGGCTAAGTCCAATTCAAGTTGCCCTAGCAACAATTAATTCAAATTGTATAAATTATGCAGAAGAATTAGCAAATGATTTAAAAAAAATAAATATAAAGTGTATTACAGACATTAGAAACGAGAAATTGAATTATAAAATAAGAGAGCTCTCAAACCAAAAAATAAATTTTATTGGTATCATCGGAGACAAGGAAGTTAAAAATAAGCAAGTTGTTCTTAGAACTTTGGGAACTAAAAATCAGGATGTGCTGTTTGTTGAAGACTTTATAAAAAAAATAAAAATTTCTTGCAGAATTGCTTAAAGTGTGAATATTTTGAAGAAATAATGTAAATTGCAGAATGAAAGGAATTTTTTTTAAAATATGCAATTAGTTAAATATGAATAAAGGTCGATTTCACTCACCAAAGCTGCAAGGTCCAGCTATCAACGAAAGAATCAAATCTAAATCTGTAAGAGTAATCTCAGAAAAAGGCGAAATGTTAGGTGTTTATGACACCCAGGATGCTGTAAAACTTGCATTTGAACAGGGCCTGGATCTTGTTGAAGTTTCACCAAATGCATCACCCCCTGTTTGTAAAATCATAGATTATGGAAAATATAAGTATCAAGTACAAAAAAAGCAGGCTGAAGCAAAAAAAAAAACAAAAAACCTTTGAGGTGAAAGAAGTGAAACTTAGACCTGGAATTGAAGACCATGACTATGTTGTAAAACTAAAGTCTATTCAACGTTTTTTAAATGGAGGTGATAAAGTCAAGATTACATTAAGATTTAAAGGAAGAGAAATGGCATATCATCAAAGAGGCATGGATGTTCTTAAAAAATTAGAAAGTCAGATTGAACCTATGGCAAAAATTGAGCAGGTACCAACACTCGAGGGCAAACATATGATTATGGTTGTAGCACCTAGATAGCTTTAAAAAAACGACCTTGCTTTGACAAAAAAAAACGCTATAAATAATTTTATTATGCCTAAAATAAAAACAAAAAGTGGTACAAAAAAAAGATTCAAAGTAACAGCAACTGGTAAAGTGTTGATGTTTGCAAGCGGAAAAAGACATAATCTAACAAAAAGAACTAAAACCATGAAAAGGTCTTCAAGAGGTCCAACTGTGATGTCCAAACAAGATACAAAAATTGTGAAAAAATATATTAATGCGAAGCTAAGGTAATCTAAATGTCACGAGTCAAAGCAGGCAGTGTAACAAGGTCAAGACACAAAAAAATTTTAAAGAGAGCTAAAGGTTATTTTGGAAGAAGAAAAAACACTTTTAAAGTGGCCAACCAAGCTGTTGAAAAAGCAGGGCAGTACGCTTACAGAGATAGAAAAGTAAAAAAAAGAGAGTTTAGAAGACTTTGGATTCAAAGGATAAACGCAGGGTGTAGATTAAATGGAATAAAATACTCGACCTTTATGAATGGATTGAAAAAAGTTAATCTTAATTTTAACAGAAAAGTCTTAGCTGATATTGCTGCGCTCGAACCAGAATCTTTTAAAGAAATAGTGGCAAAAGTAAAAGCTGCCTAAAGCAACCCTAGAATGAATTACGATGAAATAATTCAATCAGCCTTGAAAGAGGTTGAAGATTCAAATGCAAGTGAAAAGCTTGAACAAGTAAGAGTGAAATATTTCGGCAAAAATGGTACTTTTACTAATGCACTGAAATCTTTATCAACATTGTCTATTGAAGAGAAAAAAAGTGTGGGTGAAAAGTTAAATGGTTTTAAAAATCTTTTCTTTTCTAGCTTTTCTAGAAAGAAAAACCAGATTGAAAACTTAGAAATAAATAAAAAATTAGAGAATGATTTTATAGATTTATCATTACCAGCTCGTGAAGTTAATTTTATTGAAGCAAAAGTTCATCCAATAAGTCACACTACCAACGAAATAGTTAATATTTTAGGTGACATGGGTTTATCCTATGAAGAGGGACCAGATATCGAAGATGATTTTCATAATTTTTCGGCGCTGAATATTCCGGAAAATCACCCAGCAAGACAAATGCATGATACATTCTACATTAAAAGTAAAACTCATGAAAAATTCGTTTTAAGAACTCATACATCGCCAGTGCAAATTCGTTCTTTAAAAAAAAATAAACTTCCATTGAAAATTTTTGCACCCGGAAGAACATATCGATGTGATTCAGATATGACACATACGCCTATGTTTCATCAAGTTGAGGGTTTGGTGGTAGACAAGGATATAACATTTGCAAATTTAAAATGGTTCGTAGAATCTTTTTGTAAAACTTTTTTTGAAAAAAATGATCTTAAACTTAGATTTAGACCTTCATATTTTCCATTCACCGAGCCATCAGCGGAGGTCGATATAAATTTTAAGAAAGAGTCTGGAAAAATCATTATTGGGGAGGGTGACAAGTGGATGGAAATTTTAGGTTGTGGTCTTGTTCATCCTGAAGTTTTTAGAATGTCAGGAGTTAAACAAGATGTCACTGGTTTTGCATTTGGTATGGGGATAGAAAGGCTTGCTATGCTAAAATATGGAATGCCTGATCTTCGAGATTTTTTTGATAGTGATTTAAAGTGGTTAGAGCATTATGGATTTAGTTTTTTTGAGAAAACTGACTTGAGTTGGAGGTAAGGTGAGATTCACGTTAGCATGGTTAAAAGAATACCTTGAGTTTGATTCATCTATAGATTCATTATGCCAAAAATTAACCTCCATAGGTCTTGAGGTAGAAGAAGTAAAAAATCCAAAAAATGATCTTAATAAATTTATTGTTTCAGAGGTCGTTGAAATCAATTCACATCCGAATGCAGACAAATTGAAAATTTGTGATGTAAATAATGGAAAAGAAATTTTAAAAATTGTTTGCGGTGCTTCAAATGTAAAAAAGAATATGAAAACAGTTCTTGCAAGTGTTGGATGTATAGTTAAACCTAATAAAGAAGATCAATTTAAAATCAAAAAAAGTAAGATTAGAGGCGTTGAGTCTCAAGGAATGTTGTGCTCTGAAGAAGAATTAAATTTATCTGAGGAATCAGAGGGTATTATTGAATTAAATGAAAACGCCAAAGTTGGGGAAGATTTCAATAAATATATAGATGATGAAATTATAGAAATTGAAATTGCCATAACACCGAATAGAGTTGATTGTGCAAGTGTTTTCGGTATTGCAAGAGATCTTAGTGCCTCTGGGTTTGGGAAGTTAAAACAAAAAAAAATAAAAAAAATTGAAAATGATTTCGAAAGTTCAATAAAAATTAATAATACACTTAAATCTGATTCATGCCCTCAGTTTTCACTTCGACAAATGACGAACGTAAAAAATTGTCAGTCTCCAGAAAAGATTATCAAGCGATTTGGAGGGTCGGGATTAAAAGTTATATCCGCATTGGTAGATGTTACCAATTATTTGACTGTTGATTATTGCAGACCATTACACGTATTTGACTTAGATAAAATTGAAGGAGATATAACTATAAGAAATTCAAAAAGAGGTGAAAAATTTATTGGATTAGACGAAAAAGAATACACTTTGGATAATGATATGATAGTAATCTGCGATGAAAAAAAAATAATAAGTTTAGCTGGTGTTATGGGTGGATTGAATTCGTCTTGTGATGAAAATACTAAAAATATTCTAATTGAGTCAGCATATTTTATGCCAGAAAATGTTGCATCAACAGGTCGTAAATTAAATATCATCAGCGATGCAAGATATAGATTTGAAAGAGGTATAGACCCAGAATCTACATTTGATGGAATTGAACTTCTACGGAGATGATACTAAACTTTGTGGGGAAAAGTTGGTTCAATCATTTCTGATTCCAACCTAACTAAGTCTTTTACTAAAATAAGTGTTGAGAAAAAGTTTTTGAAAAGATATTGGGTCACGAAATAGAAGAAAATTCAATTTGTGAAAAATTAGTTAAATTAGGTTGTCAAATAACAGACTTAAAAGATAAATTTTTAATAATCCCGCCATCTTGGAGACAAGATTTAAAAATTAAAGAGGACTTGGTAGAGGAGGTTGGTAGACTTTTAGGTTACGAAAAGATACCAAACAAAGCTTTCGATTTAAAAAAAAATAATGAAGCGAGTGTTACTTCTGAAACTCAAAAAATAAAAAGACAAATAAAAGAACTTCTTGTGAGTCGAAATATCATGGAAATTATTTCTTGGTCTTTTCAAATAAAAATGGGAGGAAAATGTCACAGGAGATTCAGATAATATTGAAATTTTAAATCCTATCAGTGAAGATCTATCATGTTTGCGACAAAATCTATTAGGCGGACTATTAAATATTGTAAACAAAAATAATAACAAAGATCGCCAAAATATATCAATATTTGAAATAGGACCAGTTTTTACTGGTATACACCCTGGGGAACAAAAGGACTGTCTAACAATAGTTAGGTCGGGTAGAGCAATAGATAAAAATTGGACTGCCAATAACAGAAATTACGATGTTTTCGATATTAAATCCGATTTAGTGAGTCTGCTTAGATTATTGAAAATTCCCTTAGATAAGATCAAAATTAAAAACGAAAATAATATTTTTTTTCATCCAGGAAAAAGTTGCTCTGTATATTTTTCTGAATTAAAAATTGCTAGTTTTGGTGAGATCCATCCTAATGTGTCAAAAAGTTTTAAGATTAAAAATACGATTATTGTTCTTGAGGTATATATTTCAGAGATTTTAGAAAATATAAAAAAAAGAATTCAAACAAAAAATAAATTCTTTGAATCTAATTTTCAACACTCAGTAAGAGACTTTTCTTTTGAAGTGGATAAAAAGCTTAAGTCAATTGATCTTGTTAATTATATTAAAAACATTGATAGAGACATCATCTCCGATGTAAAAGTTTTTGATAATTATGAGAATGAAAATTTGCGAGCAATTGCTTTGGAAGTGATTATCCAATCTGACTCAAAAACTCTAAGCGAAAATGAAATTAATGAGTTATCCAATAAAATAATTTCTCAAGCTAAGACACAATTTAATGCGAAGTTAAGATAATGTTAATTGAAAGAATTAGAAATTTTTCAATTATCGCACACATAGATCATGGAAAGTCGACCCTCGCTGATAGAATAATTCAAAGGTGTGGAGGATTGCCTGAGAGAGAAATGAAAGAACAAGTTTTGGATTCAATGGAAATCGAGCGAGAGAGAGGAATTACGATAAAAGCCCAAACTGTTTATCTCAAATATAAAGCAAAAAATAAAGAAATTTACAACTTTAACTTAATGGATACGCCTGGTCACGTTGATTTTTCTTATGAGGTGAGTAGATCTTTGGCATCTTGTGAAGGCTCACTTCTTGTTGTTGATTCTTCTCAAGGCGTTGAAGCTCAAACTTTAGCAAATGTTTATCAGGCTATAGAAAATAATCATGAAATAATTCCAGTTTTGAACAAAATAGATTTACCTTCTTCTGAACCAGAGAGAATAAAAAAACAAATAGAAGATGTGATAGGCTTGGATGCATCAAACGCTATTCTTGTTTCTGCAAAAACAGGTAATGGGGTAGATGAACTCCTTGAAGCAATAGTTGAAAGGCTTCCTTGCCCTAAAACAGTTGAGGACACTACGCTTTTAGCAATGTTAATTGACAGTTGGTATGATCCTTATCTAGGGGTAATTATTCTAGTGAGAGTTCATGCTGGACAATTAAAAAAAGGAATGAAACTTAAAATGATGGGGACCCAAGCCTCATATATTGTTGAGAAATGTGGGTTTTTTACTCCAAAAATAAAATATACTGATGTTTTAGAGAAAGGAGAAATAGGATTTATTACAGCAGGCATTAAACATGTAAGCGACTGCAAAGTTGGAGACACAATTACAGACTCTTTAAAACCTACGAACAAACCCCTTTCAGGATTTAAACCAAGTAGACCAGTTGTATTTTGCGGTTTATATCCCATTGATGCTGACGACTACGATCTATTAAGAGATAGTCTTTTAAAACTTGGTTTGAATGACGCTAGTTTTTCATTTGAACCAGAGACATCTGCTGCGCTTGGTCTTGGTTTCAGATGCGGATTCTTAGGTTTGTTGCACTTAGAAATAATTCAGGAGAGACTGAGTAGAGAGTTTGACTTGAACTTAATTACAACGTCTCCGTCAGTGGTATATAAGATCGAACTTACGGATGGAAAAACTTTTGATATTCATAATCCTTCTGAACTACCTGACATAATGAAAATAAAAAAAATATCTGAACCGATTATTAAAGCAACGATTTTGCTTCCAGATGAATATCTTGGATCAGTGATACAACTTTGTACAGAAAGAAGGGGAATACAGAAAAACCTAAGTTACGTTGGGAAAAGAGCTATGATTGAGTACCTATTGCCTCTTTCGGAAGTAGTTTTTGATTTTTATGACAGACTTAAATCAATTACAAGTGGGTATGCAAGTTTTGATTATGAGTTTAAAGAATACACAGAAAGTGACTTAGTCAGAGTTCAAATTCTTGTAAATTCTGAATCAGTTGATGCCCTTTCTTTTATTTGTCATAGATCAAAGTCAGTTTCGAGAGGAAAAGTGTATTGCGAAAAATTATGCAAATTGATTCCTAGACAACAATTCAAAATTCCGCTTCAAGCTGCAATAGGTGGTAAAATAATAGCTAGAGAAACAATTAATAGTTATAGAAAAGATGTAACTGCAAAGTTGTATGGTGGTGATGTAACTAGAAAAAATAAATTATTAGACAAGCAAAAAAAAGGAAAAAAGAGAATGAGGCAATTTGGTAAAGTAGAAATTCCTCAATCAGCTTTTATAAATGTTCTCAAAACTTCAGATAATTAATGGGAGAGGTGGCCGAGTGGCTGAAGGCGCACGCTTGGAAAGCGTGTAAACAGGAAACTGTTTCGAGGGTTCGAATCCCTCTCTCTCCGCCATAAAAAAATTTTATATTTAAAAAGTTGAAAATAAAAATCTGAATAAATCAAACAATTTGGCAAACCCCTAAAACAATCTTTTATTTTTTGATACTTTACAAGTTCCAGTTCTATAAATTGTTTCTATACTAGTTCTGAATTCGTGTTTAATAAAACCAGTATATCGATTTAATTCAATAATATTTTTTCTCACTAATGTTCCATTATTTTCGAAATAAGACATAGAAAAGATATTGAATCTGTTTCTAAAAATTTGATTTACTGATTTTTCCACCACTTTCTTTAAAATCTCTTTCACTTTCAACGGATAACCATTTTTTTCAATATTTAAGAATACCACCAGATCTTCATCTATAATACTCAAATTTTTAAACTCGATATCAGTTTCATCGTTCTCACCTGAAATACCATAATTCATTTTACAGACTAATATTAGTTCATTGGCATTTGATACCGTTCCGAAATTTAGAAGAAAAAGAAGAAAAATAAAAAAGTACATTCAAAACTTTATCTGTATAATTTTCTTAAAGTCAATTTTATTTATTATTTAGTAATAAATTAATTTACTTAAAAAAGTAAAACTAGTTAAATATTCTTATTAATTTGGTATTAAAAAATAGAGTTAATGGAACATTTGTTAGAAAATTTATTCAGTGAAACTACTGCAAACCTAAGAGGCCTTATATTTGGATTTGTGCATGTAAGTATTATGTTGGTTGGATATTATTCAGCTTTCAGTATAAATAGGTTTCTAAAAATTATTTCTAACGGTTATGTTGCTGGCATATTTGGAGCTGCACTATCTCATATAATTGCTGATGTAATTGCTAGTTATCTTGATCCGCATATTAGAAGCATGATTTTAGGAATTGTTATTGGCGGTTTAATCCCTCTTGCCTTTATTCCACTTCTTGAGAGATTTGTAACAAAAAGTAAAAATCATATTGTAATTGGAGACCATGAGGATATTAAAAAAGATTTAGATTCGCATTAGATGATGAATGCTAAATTATGAATTATTTATAACTAAAATTTTTAAAAATATATGGAAAGAACTAAATCATTCAAATATAGACAACTAACAAGTTGTAAATGCTTTAAAATGAGAAAAGCTTCACGATTAACTACTCAGTTTTACGATAAAAAATTAAAATCGGTAGGCATTAGAATAACTCAATTCACTATACTATCATTTATAGCAACAACTGAAAATAAGACTTTGATTTCACTTTCAGAGGAACTATCTATGGACAGAACAACTCTAACAAGAGGTTTAAATATTCTGCTTAAAGATGGATTAATACAACAAATAAAATCAAAGGACTCAAGAAAAAAAGTAATGAAATTAACTGAAAAAGGGTATAAAATTTTAGATGAAGCTATTCCACTTTGGCTTGAAGCAGAAGACCAAATTTTAAATCAAAGCAAAAAATTTGGATTCTCAGTTATTTAAGTTCCACAGAAAGTATTTGTAATTACCTCATCTGGTTTTGGAGGCAGGCCGTAGGAGTTTTTTGATTTTTTTTCTTTGAATGGTTCTCGAACCAATTCTAAAAGTTCCCTCATCTTTGAAAAATTATTTTCTTGCATAGCTTGATGTATTACGGACTCTACCAAGTGATTTCTTGGAATATAAATTGGGTTTATTTTTAACATTTTTTTTGAAATAATTAACCGTGATGAATTTTCAGTCTCAAGCCTTTTATTCCATTTTTCAAACCAATTTTTTGTTTCTTTTGATGCTTTCAATTCTTTTTCAAAAAAACTGTTTATTTTGGAGGAAGTAATTTTTGAAAGATTTCTGAAAGATAACGTAAAATCCATATTATTTTTTTGCATTATTTTAAAAAAATCGTTTATCAAAATATGATCATCTTTTATTTTTTTTTTAAATCCTAATTTTTTTCTCATTTCATCTAACCAACATTCCTCAAAATATTTTGGATAGATTTCTAAACAATTAATGGCTTTTTTTTTGGCAGTTTCAAAATTATTGTCTAAGAGAGGTATAAGGCATTCTGCAAACTTAGATAGGTTCCACAACATTATTTTACCTTGATTAATATAAGAATATCTTCCACCTTGATCAATATAACTAAAGACTCTAGTCGGATGGTATTCATCCATAAACGCGCATGGGCCAAAGTCTATGGTCTCTCCGCTTATAGAAGTATTATCTGTATTCATTACTCCATGAATAAAGCCCACACTCATCCATTTTGCTACTAATTCGGCTTGTAACTTAATTACACTTTTTAAAAGATATTCGTAAGGTTTATTTTTGTTTTTTCTTGCAAAATGTCTTGTAATTGAATAATCAGCTAATTTTTTCAGAGAAGAAAAATCCTCTTTAAAAAAGAAAAATTCAAATGTTCCAATTCTTATGTGACTTGAAGCAACTCTGGTTAAAATTCCTCCTTTCAAAGGCTCCTCTCTCAGAACAGTTTCTCCAGTACTTACCATTGCTAATGAACGTGTACTCTTTATTCCAAGATAATGCAATGATTCACTAAGGATATACTCTCTTATAACAGGCCCGAGTGGAGATCTTCCATCTCCTTGTCTAGAGAAAGCAGTTCTCCCTGATCCTTTAAGTTGTATATCAAATCTTTCTCCATTTTTTGCAATCTGTTCGCCAATTAAAATCGCTCTTCCATCACCTAGTTGTGGCACAAAATTTCCAAACTGATGCCCAGCATAGACCATTGCGATTGGTTTGGCTCCTGCGGGTAAATTATTTCCTGAGAAAATTAGTTTGCCTTGATCTTGGTCGGCAACAGAATTATTAACGTTCAGAAATTTTGAAAGTTCAAAATTGAATTCTATTAATTTTGGATTTGATACTGGTTTTGGTTTGATTTCTTGATAAAAAGTTTTTGGTAATTTATGGTATGTATTATTAAAATTAAAAAACGTCTTTTTCAACTTAAACCTCCAAGAAAGCCTAAAATAAGTCCAATCAAAAACCCAAATACTCCTCCCCATACAACCAGCCATCCAAGATGTTTGTGAATAATATCTTTTATTATAAACTTTACTTGTTCTGGGCTTAATTCATTTAACCTTGAGTCAATTATTAACTCAACTTCACTTTTAAAATCTTCAGAAAGTGAACTATTAGCAAAATTTTTATTTTTTAATTCATCTATTGTTTCTTTAATTTTAGTTTTTAATGGTTCCTTTAAAGGTTCTAAAGCTTTTTCACCCCCAACCATTTGAAGCATAGATCCTAATGATGATTCTTTTATCGCTTCGATAAGCTTAAGATAGATCTCGTCATAGTTTATTTTATTTAAAATCTCATCTACAGGAAAACTTTTTGTTGATGAAAAATTCTCTAAAGCTTTGGAAGAAAAAAACTCATGCATAATTAAGTTTTTTATTCCTTCCTTGAACTCTTTAAATCTCAGCGGAATAACACCGGAGCCAATAAGAAGTGGAACTTTCTCAAAAAGCATATGAACGGCAAGCCAGTTAGTCAATCCACCTGATAATCCGAATAAACCCGCCATAAAAATTTCTGCAGAATAGAATGGAGAAACTGTTCCATATATAGTTATTAACAGCGTGGTGATATTTGTTACAAGTCCTTTATTCATTTTTAAAAATAATTGTGTTCTAGCAAAATTTAAAATTTTTTGAATTCATTTTCAACTAGGTCATCCTCCGTAAGGTATAGATGAGTGATGAAGGTTGATCCTTAACTCATTATTATTTATCTTTATAAATCCAAAAGTATATTCAACTTTAAGTATTTCATTTTCCTGATCTTTAAAAAAATAATTTCCCATAGAAAGTAAGTAATTATTATACTCTGTTATCTTATAGTTATTAAATTCTATCGATTTCCAATTTTTAATTGCAAATCCACTGTCCTCTTTGCACGTATTATTTTGGCCTAAAAAATATGACAAAAACTCTTCTTTTGATGATCTAAATTGATCTACCTTCGCCAAAGTAGGTTTGAACAAAACATCACAATAATCAAAAGCATATATTTTTTGCATCAACTCTGATGTTAAATTATCTACATTGTTTTTTTTTTTTATATTCTTGTCCAATTTCAATCACAATGTTTGCCCATCTTCTTTGCATTTGAGAAACCAAATTTACCATTTCCTTTTTAATCATTCGAATTCTCAAATTTAATTAACATTCTAGACCTCACTTTTTTAATAAATTTTAATATAATTTTTAAATCATTAATTAGATTTTAATTGTTTCTAATGATACGATTATAAAATGAAATTTCACTTCTTTTTAATACTTTTTTTTATATTAGTTAACAAAATAAATGCAATGGATTTACTTCAAAACATAGAATCAGAAAATTCTTTAAAAAAATGGGAATTTGTGTCAGATAAAGTAATGGGCGGAATATCTGAGGGAAAATTTGAAATATTAAAAGATAAAAAAAATAATTTTTTAAGACTGAGTGGTATTGTCAGTACTGAAAATAATGGCGGCTTTATTCAAATAAGGACTAATTTTGATGTAGATGAAAAAAACTTTAAGGGTATTAGAATAAAGGCAAGAGGTTTGCCAAGTGAATATTTTATTCACATTAGGACATCTTTTCTTTTATTGCCATGGCAATATTATTCAGGAAAATTTGTAGTTTCAGAAGTTTGGGAAGATCATGAAATTTTATTTGAGGATTTTGAAAAATCTAATTTTTATCAACCATCACTCTTTAGTTCGTCAGATATAAAAAGTATTGGATTTGTTGCTTTCGGAAAGAATTTTGAACCACAGTTGGATATTTTAAAAGCAGAACTATTCTAAGTTGTGAAAAAATCAAATAGACCAGAAACAAAAGTTAAGAATAAAGAACCTAATATTTCAGACCCAGACTGGATAGTTTGGGCTGCATGGGCTGATAGAATTACATTTGAAGAAATATTTGAAAAAACTGGAAAATCTGAGTCTGATGTTATTAAAATAATGCGAAGAACTTTAAAAACAAAAAGCTTTAAATTATGGAGAGAAAGAGTTCACTCTAAATCAATCAAGAATAGAAAGAAGTTTGAAGTCTCTAGGAAAAAATTAAAAATGCGTAAATCTGATTTTTTTAAAGATTAAGTGCAGTTTGTGCATTTTTTTTTGCCTCTGCATTTTCTTTTCCTGTTAAATGAAATAGTCCAGTGAGCTTTGTCATCATTGAAGACTCAAAATCATCAATAACGCCGTCTGATAAAATTATTTTCCAGAGCAACTCAAAAATGAAGAGTATTTCGTCTTTATCAAAATTATCTCTGATTTCTTTGGTTAACGAATAAATTTCAATGCTTTTTTCAGAGCTTTCGTTAGCTGTTTCAAAACATTTTTCAACCTCAGAAGAATCAAGATGTAACTTGTTCTTTAAAATTTTTTTTATTTGCTCTTTTTCTGTATCAGTAAAATTGTCATCGCTTCTAGCACATTCAACTAAAAGGGTCGATATTAAAATAGCTTTGTCAATAGATGAGAGTTCTTGAGTTTTGAGGTCTTCGCTTTTTAGTTTTTCAAATATAGCAAACATAAAGATAACATAAGTTCAAAATCGTTGTTGACAAGGTAAAATATATTTATAGCATTATAAATTCAAAATAATATTAAATAAAAATGTTTAATGAAATAATAATTATCTCAAATATCTTGCCTTAGGTCTAATTTCAACTCACACACTAGCCCAAGACAGGACTTATGTTGCTCCAGACGTAAACATAATATCGGTAACACCAGTTCAAGGCTCAGGCTTAGACATCGACAGGGTTCCAGGTAAAATTCAAACAATTAACAGGGACCAACTTGGCAAAAAAAAGAATTTATCAATTACAGAAACATTAAACAGAGAAACAACAGGTATTTCATTGTTTAATTTGAATAGTTCTCCTATGCAGAATGATATTAATTTTAGAGGTTACGTTGGTGGTCCTCTTTTAGGCACAGCTCAATCTATAGCCGTTTATCAAAATGGTATGAGAATAAATGAATCTTTTGGAGAAGTTGTTCAGTGGGATTTAGTTCCTGATTTTGCTACACACAGCATGCAAATTTTTACGGGTGGCGACCCAATTTTTGGTCAAAATGCACTTGGAGGAGCAATCACAATGGAGATGAAGAACGGTTTCAATTTTCAAGGTGCAAACTTAACCACCTCTGGGGGTAATCATGGAAGAACGAATGAGATTCTTGAATATGGACAAGAATTTGGAGATTTTGGTGTATATTTGGGAGCAAATTTCAATTACGACAATGGGTATAGAGAACATTCTGAATCATATTTAAACACTGTTTTTGGGGATGTAAGGTATAGACCAAATGATGATACAGAGCTCTTTGTAAATTTTGGTCAAGCTTACACAGATTTAAGAGGTAACGGTGCCGTGCCTTTAACATTAATGGATTTAGAGGGAAGAGATGCTGTTTATACCTATCCTGATAACACGCATAATAAAAATTATTATGCTAACTTTGGTGGTAATCATTTTGTAAATGATAAGTTGTCGGTTCAGGGCAATATCTTCTACCGTCATATGGAAAGAAGAAATTATAATGGTGATGAGTTTGAAGCAGGTGATTGTGGAAAAGGATACAATTTTACAAAAGGAACAGCTGATGGAATTCTTTGTTCAGAGTTAGAGGTAACTGGTGGCTCTGACGAACAATATCTGGACGTATCTGGAGCTGCAATCAGTTATACCGCACTTGGTTTGGAGCTTGAGGATGACGAGAACGAAGTTGAAAGTATTGGTGCAATTAATAGATCTAACACGAAGCAAAATCAAATGGGGTTAAACTTCCAGTCAACACTTGATCATGGTTTGTATAATAAAAATAACACACTCATTACAGGCCTTGCTTATGAATTCTCGCATAATAGTTTTGCGTCTTCGACAGAACTTGGCATAATTCAGTCTGACAGAGGTGTTCAAGGTACTGGGGTTCTTCTCAGTCAAGATTCCGAGGGTGAAAACATTTTTATAACAAATCTCGAAGCAACAACACATAACCTAGCTATATACGGAAGTAACACAGTTGATTTGGATGATGTTACTTCTTTAAATTTGTCTGGAAGATGGAATTGGGCTTCTCTTAAAATGGAAGACCAATACTCCTCGGCACTTGAAGGACACCATTTTTTCAATGAATTTAACCCTGGGGTTGGAATAACAAGAAAGTTAGGCGACACACTCGCGCTTGGCAATACTACAGTTTATGCAACATACAAAGAATCGAGTCGTAACCCTTCAGTTGCAGAGCTTGGTTGTGCTGACCCCGCTCAACCGTGCAGACTTCCAAACTCATTCCAAGCTGACCCTCCTTTAGATGAAGTAAAAAATAGAAGTTTTGAGTTTGGAGCAAGGGGCGTCAAAGACGGTCTTAATTTATTTGGTTTGGATCACAGTATTAATTGGAATGCAACAGCTTTTGCTGGACGAAACTTCAACGATATTATTTTTATTGGTGGAAATAGAGTTGGCACAGGTTATTTTAGAAACGTTGGTAATACTCAAAGAATGGGGACTGAGTTAGCTATAAATGGTAAACTAGGAAAAAACATTACTTGGTATGGTAACTACTCATATGTTAGGGCTTCATTTGAAACTCATCAAAAGATTGCAAGTGCTGGACACTCAGAAAATCCTCATCCGTGTGAAGGCCCAGAAGAATATGGTGGTGGTGGTGATGCCGCAGCTACAGCTGATCAAGAGTCTTGTGAAGCCAGAGAATCATATCAAATTCAAGTTGGACCAGGTGACGCTATACCTGGTATATCTCCCCACATTGGTAGGATCGGCATTGGCTTTATCCCTTTTGATGGTTTAGGATTATTTGTAGATACAGAATATAATTCAAGGCAGTTCTACAGAGGTGACGAAAATAATGCGGAAGGAAAACAAGTTCCTGGCTATTTTCTTCTAAACGCTTCTTTGGAATACACAGTTCCAAGAGCTAATGCTGATTCAGCTGGATTCAGTACTTCAATATTTTTGAAGGAAGAAATCTTTAGATACAAATTTTGAGACGGGGAAATTTTTGGAAAATGGGGTTTGACGGAACGGAAAAGGGTGGATTTTGTTCCCCGGGTCAAAATAAAAAATTTTGGTTTATGAAATTAATGAAGAATAAAATTGTTAGACAAAGGTAACAACATTTTTAGTTCCCAAAAAAATTAATCAAACCGAAAAGTTTTTGCTTTAAAATAACTGAACATTCCCTTTATTTTTAGTAACAAAAAAAAAAAAATTTTTACCTTTTTTAATTAAATTATCTTTCTAACGGTATCAAATCAAATAGATGTTGATTCATCAAAAGATGAACAACGATACAAGCAGCATATCCAAGTAAGATAGCCCATGCCCATTTTAAATGTGCAAAGAAGGTGTACACACCTCTGGCTTGACCCATTAAAGCAACTCCTGCTGCAGAACCAATCGACAATAAAGACCCACCAGTTCCTGCAGTTAAGGTAATTAACAACCATTGCCCCATATCCATTTCAGGATGAGCAGTTAATACAGCATACACAATAGGAATATTATCAATTATAGCTGAAAGAATACCTACCAAAATATTTGCATTAGTGGGACCGAGCGTTTCATACATGGGTCCAGAGATTAATTGTAAATACCCAAGAGACGCAAGACCCCCAACTGCTACTAATATTCCATAGAAGAATAAAAGGGTATCCCACTCAGCTCTTCCTGTTATAACAAAAATATCAAATTTATTTTTGTCAGGATTTTTTATTTTAAGAAAATAACCATATGTTCCTAACATTCCTAATCCAAACATCATGCCAAGGATTGGTGGCATATGAAGAACATTGTGCCCGGTTACAGTTAGCGTAATTGTTAAAATTCCTAAGAAAGCAATAACATGGCCTCCTGGAAGTATTTGTACTTTTTTTCCATCACCCTTTGGAACTTCATTAGGTATTGCAAAATACATTATAGCAGCTGGAACAACGTAATTAACAACTGATGGAACAAAAATATTAAAGAAATCAAAGAATGAAACAAATCCACGTTGCCATACCATCAAGGTTGTGATATCACCAAAGGGAGAAAATGCTCCACCTGCATTTGCAGCAACAACAATGTTTATAAGCCCAGGAACTATAAAGGCTTTATTACCTCTTCCAGCCACCATTACAACTGTTCCTAGAATTAGCGCAGTAGTTAAATTATCAGCAATAGGAGATAGAAAAAAAGCAATAACTCCTGAAATTAAAAAGATCTTTTTATAGCTAAAATTATTATTTGATAACCATGAACATAGTGCATCAAACATTCTTCTTTCAGTTAAGGAATTTACATAAGCCATTGCAACGAAAAGGAAAAAGAATAGTTCTGCAAATTCTAGAACCACATGTCTAAATTGCGTTTCAGCCCATTTTGGAGAGATAGACGGATCTTGCGAAGCTACGTATGCAATTACAACCCAAATGATAGTGGCAGCTAAAATTACTGGTTTGGATTTTCTGAAGTGAGTAAATTCTTCCGCCATTACAAATCCATAAGCAATGATAAAAATTAGTATACAAAAAATACCAACCGGACTAAAAATCATGTTTAGTGAGGTTGGTCCGTCAGATGCACTTGCTGCAAAACAAAGCTCAGGAAGAAAATTAAATGAAAGAAATGTTAATAAAAAAATGCTAAGTTTAAATAAAATGTTCATGTATCCCCTTTTTCATTGCTTAAAAACAACAAATATATATTCCAAAGAAAATAATGACAAGTAAAAGAAAACAATTTGCAAAAACTCCAATTTCTATTTTTTTTTCTGATGATCAGGTTCCCAAAAAATTTAAAGACACAAGTTTTGAAGAATTTTATTCTTATTCAGTTTTAAAGACTGAAGAAGCGATATTAATCAATTTGAAAAAAATATCAAATCTTAACACACTTCAAAAAAATCATAGATTATTGTTAATTGGATTGGCGATTAGAAAATTTGTAAAATCTGGAAACTTTTTTATTGAGTATTTTGGTTGTAAGAAAACAGATATAAAAAATTTTTTTATCGGATGGCACCTAGCTGAATATTCTTTCGATAAATTTAAGTCTAAAAAGAAAACTAAAAAAAATAATGCAAAGATTCATTTTGAATCATCGTCAGAAATCAAATCAATTAGTGAATCATATTTTTATGTAAGAGATTTAATAAATACACCAGCAAATATATTAGGTCCTAAGGAAATTTATAATTCAGCTAAAAAGTATCTGAAAAAATTTGATATGGTTAATTTGAAATCGGGAAAGAGTTTAGAAAAGAATTTCCCTCTGATTTCGGCTGTTGGTATTGGAGCAAGCGCAAATAGATCAGCCAATTTTTTGCGAATTTAAGTCAAAAACAAAATATAAGAAAAAAATTGTTCTTATTGGAAAAGGAGTCTCTTTTGATACGGGTGGTTTAAATATCAAAACAGGGACTGGTATGTCTTTGATGAAAAAGGATATGGGAGGTGCAGCTAATTGTATTGGTCTTGCAAAGCTGTTAAGTGATGTTGGAATTCAAGTAGATTTACATTTATTGTTATGTTTAGTTGAAAACTCAATATCAAAAAAATCGATGAGACCGTCAGATATTGTTAAGAGTAGAGAAGGAAGTTTTGTCGAAATTGGTGATACGGATGCGGAAGGTAGACTAATACTTGCTGATGCCATTACTTATGCATCTGAAAGTAAGCCTGATTTAATAGTTGATATGGCAACATTAACTGGTGCATCAAGAGTTGCTATGGGATTAGAAGTACCTAGTTTTTTTTCTAATGATGATGATCTAGCTATGAAATTAATTGATTCATCGAAGAGAACTGGAGATCCTCTTTGGCGACTTCCTTTATGGGATAATTATTCTAATCAATTAAATTCTGAACATGCAGATTTTAAGAACATTGGAAATAGTGTGTTTGGAGGGGCTATCACAGCAGCTTTATTTTTACAAAAATTTGTTAAGAACACTCCTTGGATTCATATTGATCTTATGGCTTGGACAAGAGCCAATAAATATAGTTCATATGAGGGTGGTGAAGCTATGGGTATAAGAGCACTTTTAGATTTTTTTAAAAGTTTTTAAAAATATGCAGAATTTAGTAGACGCTTAGTATATTGATCTTTAGGTCTAGAAAAAATTTTCTTTTTCTCTTCAAATTCTACAATATTTCCAGATTTCATTACCATGATTTTATCAGACAATGCTTTAATAATTTTTAAGTCGTGACTAATGAATATGTAGGTTAGATTTTTCTTTTCCTGAAGATTCAAAAGTAAATCTACAATTTGCGATTGAACAGTCATATCTAGAGCACTGGTAGGTTCGTCAAGAATTATTAATTCTGGATTGAGAATAAGAGCCCTTGCAATCGCAATTCTTTGCCTCTGTCCTCCAGAAAACTCATGTGGGTATCTTGAAAGCATTGAATAATCAAGTCCAACATCAATAATTATTTGTTTAGTTAAATCTATGATTTCTTTTTTTGATTTTTCTTTATAATGAACTTCCAAACCCTCGCTAATTATATCTTGAATTGTTAATCTTGGACTTAAAGACGCGAATGGATCCTGAAAAATTATTTGAATGTTTTTTCGAAAAGGTCTAAATTTTTCTTCATTTAAATCTGAAATATTTTTATTTTTAAAGAAAACACTTCCTTCTGAAGATACTAGTTTTATTAGAGCTTGTGCAATAGAGCTTTTTCCTGATCCACTTTCACCAACAATTCCTAAAGTTTCTCCTTTTATGATTTGAAAACTTAAATTTTTTACAGCTTGAAAATAATCATCTTTTTTTTTGAAAAGAAAACTATTTTTATTTTTGTAGAAAACACTGAGATTTTTCACAGACAAAATAACTTCACTCTTTTTGTTTTGAAATTTTTTCTCTCTTGGTTTTGAGTTAATAAGTTTTTTTGTATAACTATGATTAGGTTGATTAAACACTTTGTTAGTGTTGTTCTGTTCAACAATTTCTCCTTGTTTCATAACGCAAACCCTGTCAGAGATATCTTTAACAATTCCTAAGTCGTGAGTGATTAGCAAAAGTGACATGTTATATCTCTTTCTTAATTTATCTAATAGATCCAAAATTTGTTTTTGTATCGTAACGTCAAGAGCAGTTGTTGGTTCATCAGCAATTAATAAGTCAGGGTTATTAGCTATTGCCATTGCAATCATAACTCTTTGTCTTTGTCCTCCAGATAATTGATGTGGATAATGAGAAAGTCTTTGTTCTGGATTTTCAATACCAACTTCTTTTAAAAGATTAATGCATTTTGATTTATTCGACTTCTCACTTATTTCAAAGCATTCAGTAATTTGCTTTTGAATGTTATGTAGTGGATTAAGTGATGTCATTGGTTCTTGAAAAATCATAGATATTTTTTTTCCTCTAATTTTTATAAGTTTAGATTCATCTAATTTAAGCAGATCTTCGTTTTCATAGATTACATTTCCTGAAATTTTAAGATTTGAATTTGACCTTATTAATCTCATTATGGTTAAAGCTGTAACTGATTTACCAGAACCACTTTCACCAACAATTGCAAGACACTCTCCCTTTTTAATTTTAAAACTACTTTTTTTAACAGCATTTACAACTTGACTATTGAATTCAAAAGTTAAGTTTAGATTGTTTACCTCAAGTAAAGATTTCATTTAAACTACCTTCCTAGGGTCAAAAGCATCTCTAACAGCTTCCCCAATAAAAACTAGTAAACTTAATTGAAGTGACAGAGTTATAAATGCAGAAAGACCAAGCCATGGAGCTTGCAAGTTAGCTTTTCCTTGAGAAACCATTTCTCCCAATGATGGTGATCCAGGTGGCAAACCGAAACCCAAGAAATCTAGCGAGGTTAGTGTGGCAATAGAACCTGAAAGAATAAAGGGCATCAAAGTTAGCGTTGCAACCATTGCATTTGGAAGAACATGTTTAAACATAAGCTTCATATTTTTTACGCCAAGTGCTTTTGCTGCTTTGACGTACTCAAAGTTTCTTGCTCTTAAAAATTCTGCTCTAACAACTCCTTCAAGTGACATCCAACTAAACAAAAGCATAATAAATAATAGAATCCAGAAACTCGGCTCGATAAAACTAGAAATTATTATGAGCAAATATAAAACTGGTAATCCAGACCAAATCTCGATAAATCTTTGTCCAAATAAATCAATTCTTCCACCATAAAAACCTTGTACCCCGCCAGCGAGTATCCCAATAACGCTTGACAGGATAGTAAGTGTCAAACCAAAGAAAACGGAAATTCTAAAACCATAAATGAGTCTTGCTAAAACGTCTCTTCCCTGATCATCAGTTCCCAGTAAATTTTCTAAGGTGGGTGGAGAGGGTGACGGAACCCTCAAATCATAGTTGATTGTATCGTATGAGTATTCAATGGGAGGCATAATGAAAAATCCTTTTTTATTTATTAAATCTCTTACATATGGATCTTTATAATCAGCCTCTGTTTCAAATTCACCTCCATAAAAGGTTTCAGAAATTTTTTCAAAAACTGGAAAATGAATTTTCTGTTCAAAAAAAACGAAGATGGGTTTATCATTTGCAATAAATTCAGCAAAAATGGAGATAAAAAATAATACGCAAAAAATTAAAGTTGAATAATAACCTCTTTTATTACTTCTAAAGTTTTTGAGTCTTCTTATTGTTAAAGGTGAAAAGGTCATTACTCACTTCTCCTTTCGAAGTCAATTCTTGGGTCAATGAGAACATATGTTAAATCGCTAATCAGTCTTAGAAGTAAACCAATTAAAGTAAAAATATATAAGCTTCCAAATACAACAGGATAATCTCGACCCAATGCAGCTTCAAAACCTAAAAGGCCCAGTCCATCCAAGGAAAAAATTACTTCGATCAATAAAGACGATGTGAATAAAATATTTATAAAAGCAGCAGGAAACCCAGAAATGACAATTAGCATTGCATTTCTAAAAATATGTCCATAAGAACTTTCTTTCACCAACACCTTTTGCTCTAGCTGTTAGAACGTACTGCTTGTTGATTTCATCCAAAAAAGAGTTCTTTGTTAACATTGTAAGACTTGCAAACCCTCCTATTACCATTGCTAATACAGGAAGTGTAAGGTGCCAAAAATAGTCAACAATTTTTTCAATAACTGAAAGTTCTTCCCAATTATCTGAGACCAATCCTCTTAATGGAAAAATATCTAAATAACTTCCACCAGCGAAGATAACAATTAGGAAAATGGCAAATAAAAAACCAGGAATTGCATAACCAACTATAATTAAAGAGGAAGAATAAACATCAAATTTTGAGCCGTCTTTTACTGCTTTCTTAATTCCAAGCGGTATAGAAATCAAATATACAAATAAAGTGGTCCACAAGCCTAATGAAATTGAGACTGGCAACTTCTCTAAAATCAACGATATAACAGATTTATCTTTATAAAAACTTTCTCCAAAATCAAAAACCAAATAATTTTTAAGCATTTCAAAAAACCTTTGAAGAGGTGGCTTGTCAAAGCCGTATTGTTTTTCAAGTTCTTTAATTAAGTCGGGATCAATTCCTTGTGAACCTCTATATTTATTCTCAGTAGAACTAAAATTGTTTCTTGTTTGACTGCTTGATAATTGTTCACCGCCAGATGAGGTAAATCTCTCTGTAACTGAAACCTCGGTACCTTTAATTTGGGCAATAGCTTTCTCTACTGGACCACCTGGAGCAGCTTGAATAATAATAAAATTAACTGCTAATATCCCAAATAATGTTGGAATAATTAGAAAAAGTCTTTTAATAATATAATTTAACATCAGCTAGCTCTTCTTCTGATTCTCCATAAGATGAATAATAAAAAAATAAAAAGAAAAAAATAAATTAAATTATTCGTGTCTTTATTCTCTTTGTTTCTTGAGAGACTTTTTGTTAGGCAAATTTTGAGCTTTTTTAGGATCAAACCACCAGAAATCAAAACCTAAGTCATATTTTGGAGAAATAGATGGTCTGGATATTTTATTCCAATATGCCACTCTGTAATGACCAATGTGAAATTGGGGAATTAGGTAGTAATTGAACAATAAAATTCTGTCGAGAACCTTGGTATAAGTAACCAACTCTTTCCTCGATTTTGCACTTATCAGTTTATCAATAATTTCATCGAGTACAGGATTTTTTACTCCCATGTAATTTGGACTCCCTTGTTGGTCAGCTGTAGAAGACCCCCAATAATTTTTTTGTTCGTTTCCTGGAGATATTATAGATCCATAATTTACAACGATCATATCATAATCAAAATCTTCGAGTCTTCTTATGTACTGAGAATCGTCTTGAACAGTCCTTATTGAAACCTCAATACCTAATTTTTTTAAATTTCTTTTCATCGGAAGAACAATTCTTTCAAATAGGGGTGATCTTAAAAGAATTTCAAATTTGAAAATCTCACCAGTTTCTTCCTTAGTAAGTAAATCGTCTTTTATAACCCATCCCTCTTGTTTTAATAATCTTCGTGCCATCCTTAAATTGTTTCTTAACCCATTTTCTTCGTCGGTACTGGGCGGCGAAAATACAGTAGTAAAAATTTCATCAGGAATCTTTCCTCTGTAGTTTTCTAGAATAACTAATTCTTCTTTACTCGGTAAACTCTGTGAAGAGAGATCAGAGTTATCAAAGAAACTTTTGGTTCGAGTATAAGCATTATAAAATAAATTTCTATTAGACCACTCGAAGTCAAATGCATAACCAAGGGCTTTTCTAACATTCCTATTTTGGAATATTGATTTTCTCATGTTGAACGCAAAACCCTGCATACCACTAGGTCTAAAATATTTTATTTCTTCAACTTTGACCCTTCCTTCCTTTACTGCGTCAAATTTGTAGGCTGTTGCCCAATTTTTTGAAGAATTCTCTTGTTTAAAATCATATGCTCCAGATTTGAATGCTTCTAAAGCTACGGTTTCGTCTCTATAAAAGTCAGTGTGAATCGTATCGAAATTGAATCGTCCTATGTTAACATTAATATTTTTTCCCCAGTAATTTGGATTCTTTTGCAACGTTAAACTTCTCCCAGGCTTTAGATCTGAGACTAAATATGGGCCACTACCGAGGGGTGGGTTGAGAGTAGTTTTATCAAAATCTTTTCCCTCCCAGTATTTTTTAGAGAAAATTGGAAGTTGATAACCAATAATTAAAGGTAACTCTGGGTTAGGATCGCCTTTAAAGGAAAATTTTACTTCGTCTTCAGAAATTTTCTCAACCCTATCTACTTGACCATAATAAGTCTTATAAATTGGATGACCTTTGGAAATTAGTGTGTTAAATGAAAATATTACATCTTCAGGTTTAATTTTTTCATCATTTGAAAATCTAGCTATTTTTCTTATTTTAAAAATTATCCAGGATCTGTTATCTGGGATTTTTACACTTTCAGCTATTAGACCGTACTGGCTGAAAGGCTCATCAAATGAAGACTTCATAAGTGTTTCAAATAGATACGTTGTTTGCCAAGCTGCAACACCTTTTAATATATATGGGTTCAGGTTGTCAAATGTCCCTATAGAGGAGAGTTTTATCGTGCCACCTTGAAGGGCATTGTCGCTTGCATAATCAAATTTTTTAAAATCTTTGGGATATTTTAGATCTCCATGCATGGCTATCCCATGTTTATATTCTAAACTAAAAGAATGGTTAAAACAAAATGCTAAAATAATAAAAAAAAACTTACTAACTTTTCTCAAGGTTTGCCTTTTTATTGGTTAAGATATTTCAAAGTTCTTTTATGGTGATTTTTTTCAATTGATGCAATAACTTTTCCATCTGATTCATGATTTAATTCGTCGCCATTCCAGTCGGTAATTATTCCACCATGTTCATTGATAAGTGCTACCTGTGCTAAAAAATCCCATGGTTTCATTTGAGCTTCGATTACCTGATCAATTTTACCAGATAATAAAAGTCCGTATGAATAGCAATCGCTCCCGAAAACAGGGAATCCAATTTTACCATAAATATTTTTGATTCTTGTCTGTTGCTTATCATTAAACATTAAAAGTGAGGTTGATGATACAATAAGATTTTCATATTTTTTCTTTTTGCAAAAAGGATCACATTTTTTATTGTTTAGTTTTACACCAATTTTTTTCCCTCCACTCCATCTTTGATCTAAAATAGGAATATCTATTACTCCTAAAATCGGAATATTTTTTTTTAAACATGAAATCAAGGTGCCAAATAGCGGTTTGCCGGCAATAAAATTATGAGTGCCGTCTAATGGATCAATCACCCAAGTAAAGTCACCTTTTTTGTCATCAAATCCAAACTCTTCTCCTAAAACATTATGTGAAGAGTAGGCTTTATTTAATTTTTCTCTAAAAACTAATTCAATTTCTTTATCAATATTAGTTACAAAAGATCCGTCCTTTTTTTTTTCAATATCATGCTTCATTAAAAATTTTTTTTTTAAAATTTTATTGCTTATATCTGCAAAAGAATTTGCAAATCTAGACAACTCTCTGTTTTCTTTACTCATCAATTTAAAGATCTTAAATAGGAAATTAAATTTATTCTATCTTCTATTTTTTTAATTCCACTGTAAATCATTTTTGTACCCTCAATATATTTTTTTGGTTCCTCTAAAAAATAAAAAAGTTCTTCAACAGTCCAAAACTTTTTAAAATTAGTTAAAGCCTCTGAATACGAGAAATCAGAAATAATAGCAGCTTTTCTGTCTACAATTCCCCATAGTGGCGGACCGGTTTTGATCTTTAATTCTTTGCTAAAATCATGACAAGCTGAACATTGTCTGGAAATTTTAATTCCTTTTTCAATATTTGCTGTTTGTAATAATAAATCTAAATCAACTTTTTCTTTAATTTCCTCTTTTTCAATCTCATTTTTTTGTTCTGTGCTTTTAATAATAATGTATCCCTTATCTTTTTGATTTTTTTCCTTAAAAAACATTTCATCAAAAATGTGAAAAGTTTGAAATAAAATTAATATCGATATTAAAGGCAAAAAATATTTGTTCATTTTTACTATGCAGTTATAAATTATTATATAAATTAACAAATATTGTGACCATCAAAAATAAAAAAACCTTAAATACAGTTATTATCATCCCAGCAAGAATAGATTCTTCTAGACTAAAAAAAAAGCTGTTAAGGAATATTAGTGGATTACCAATGATTGTTAGAGTAGCACAAAATGCAGAGAATTTAAAAATGGGGAGAGTCATAGTTGGAACTGATAGTCGCGAAATTTACAATGAATGTGAAAAAAATAATTTAGAAGCAATGATGACTAAATCTTCCCACAAGAGTGGTACTGACAGAGTTTACGAAGTTTACAAAATTCTGAATAAAGATTTCGATTTGATTATAAATCTTCAAGGTGATTTACCAATTTTTAAAAAAGACTTATTAGAAAAAACAACCAAGCTTTTTTCAGATGACTCAGTTGACATAGGTTCGGCAGTTTGCGATTTGGAAGATTCAGAAATCAATGACAACAATATTGTTAAAGCGAGAGTTGTTCTTGATGACTACGACGAGGGTTTTGCGTTAGATTTTATGAGAACAGTAGATTGTACAAAAAATATTTATCATCACATAGGTCTTTATATTTATAAACCCAATGTTTTAAAAGAGTTTGTATCTCTTTTACAATCTAAACGTGAAAAAGAGAGGAATTTAGAGCAAATGCGTGCAATGGATAATAATTACAAAATAAAACTCGTTAAAGTTGGACATAATCCTCCGAGTGTTGACACAATAGAAGATTTGAAAAAAATAAGATTGCATTTTAAAAAAAATAATTTTTAATCAGCCTTAATCATGAAAAAAAAAATAGTTTCATTTCAGGGCATAGACGGAGCTTATTCAGATTTAGTTTGTCGAAAATTTTATCGGACTTATAAAACTTTACCATGTGAAACTTTCCAGAAAACTCTAGATGCAGTTTCTAAAGGAGTTGCGAATCTTGCTTTAATACCAGTTGAAAACAATATTGCAGGAAGAGTAGCTGATATGCATTTGTTGTTAGAGAAAATTGAATTGAAAATAGTTGCTGAACATTATCACAAGGTTGAACATCATCTTATGACAAAAAAAGATGTTTCATTAAAAAATATTAACAAAGTATATAGTCATACTCATGCTTTATCGCAGTGTAGAGCTAATATTGAGAAATTGAAACTGGAACCTGTAAATTATATTGATACGGCAGGGGCAGCAAAATTTGTAAGAGATAGTGAGGATTCAGATATTTCTGCAATTGCATCCATGCTAGCATCTGAAATTTATGAACTAAGAATACTAAAAAAAAATCTGCAAGACAGAAGAGATAACATAACTAGATTTTTAGTTTTTTCAAAGAGTAGTCCAAAAATAAATATGGATCGAAAGGTAATCACATCTATTGTTTTTAATACGAAAAATATTCCAGCATCTTTATATAAAGCTTTGGGAGGTTTTGCAGAAAACAGTATAAATTTAACAAGATTAGAAAGTTTTTTTGTAAATAAAGATTTTAAACAGTTTTCTTTTATAATTGATGTTGAATCGCATCCTGACAACGGAAGCTTTAAGAAAGCATTGAAAGTTCTTAAAAGTTTTTCATCCAAATTTAGAATACTTGGTTTTTATGAAGCCTCAAAATTTAGAAAATAATATTATTTAAAAGTAAAAAGTTTAATGATAAGTTTAAATGGGAGTTGAATTTAGGCAATAGGTTCGCCAATCCGGTCAGAACTGAAAAGAAGCAGCCGTAACGTTTTCTATTGGGTTAAATTTCAGCTCCTTTTTTTGATTTTTTATGAAGAATTCTAACAATTATATAGTATTAGCAAGAAAATATAGACCACAAAAATTATCAGAAATAATCGGTCAAGAAGAAACCTGTAAAATAATTGAGGGTTCAGTCAAATTAGACAGAATTGCTCATGCCTACTTATTCTCTGGTACAAGAGGAGTAGGAAAAACCACACTTGCAAGGATATTAGCAAAAATCGTTAATTGTCTGAACCTCAGTAAGGAAATGGTTGAACCCTGTGGTAATTGTAAAAATTGTGAATCTATTGATTTCGGGAATAATATTGATGTAGTGGAGATTGATGCAGCAAGTAAAACTGGTGTTGCTGATGTAAGAGAAATAATAGATAACGTCAATTATAAACCAGTCTCTGCCAAAAAAAAAATTTTTATAATAGATGAAGTTCATATGTTATCAAAAGCTGCTTTCAACGCATTACTAAAAACTTTAGAAGAACCTCCAATAGATGTTATATTTATATTTGCGACGACGGAAACTGAGAAAATCCCACTAACAATTCTTTCACGGTGCCAACGCTTTCAGCTTAAAAGAGTCGATACAGATTTAATTGGTCATTTTTTAAAAGAGATTTCAAAAAAAGAGGGTTTTGAGATTGAGTTAGAGGGATGCAATTTAATAGCCCAATCTGCTGAAGGTTCTGTAAGGGACTCTTTGTCAATTCTTGACAATGTTCTTACCAGAGGAAATCCAGTTAGAATTCAGAATATTAAAACCGTTATAGGTTTATCTGACAACAATTTGGTTTTAAAACTACTGAGAGCTCTATTTGAAGGGGATCCAAAAGTTGCGTTAGATATATTCGAAGATTTATACAGCAAAGGAGCCTCTGTAAAAATTTTAAGCCAAACGTTGATGAATTTAACCTACCATTCAATGAGAATTAAAAGTGAAGTTGATATTGAAAGTTTACACCTTGATAAGAAAATTTTAGAAACTGTTGAATTTATTGCTAAAAATTTTGAAATGGATTTTTAATTAGATTTTGGGAACTCATGCAAAAATATATTAATGAAATTAATAACTGTTTTGACGAAAAACAATTTTTTGAGATGACTATAATGAGACTATGCTTTATTTCTTTGGTTCCCACACCTTTTGAATTACTCAAAGAAAATGAATCAATTAAAAATGAAGATAAAATTGAGATTAAGGCTAAAACCAAAACGGAATCAAATGTTTCTGAAAACACAATTAAAAAATCAAATGATGTAGACACCACAGAAACCATAAGTAATCTAGCATTAGAGCCAAAACCTAAAAAATTATTGAACCAGAAAATAAAACAGATGCAAGAATAAATAATTTAGCAAGATTTAAAAAAATTGTAGACAAAATTGAAAATAAATCAGAAATGCAAATAGCCCATCACCTTAGAACCTCATTTAAATTAGTCACCATTAAAGACAATAACAATATCAGGGAAATTGAGCTTGAAAATATATCTGAAAATAAAGATTCAAGAAAGATTTTATGGAAAGCATCTAAACTTATAAGTGAGATTGAAAAAGAAAGATGGACAATAACTTTATCAAGTAGAAAAGGCTTTCAGTCTTTAAAAGAGTACGAAAGAACAATTGAAAAAAATAAGATTATAGAAATATGTAATGATAACTTTATAAAAAAAATTCTTGAAATCATTCCATCTTCTGAAGTAATTTCAATACAGGAACTAGAAAATGATAAATTAATGAAAAGGGAAGAAAATGAATAATATGTCACAAATAATGAAACAAGCAAAAGCAATGCAAGAAAAAATGGCTGAAATGCAAAAAAAAATAGAAGAAACTGAAATTGAGGGAAGCTCTGGTGGAGGAGCTGTTAAAATTGTAATGAATGGAAAACACGAAGTTAAGAATCTTTTTATAGACCCTTCAATTGTTAATTCAGACGAAAAGGAAGTTTTAGAGGATCTTATTATAGCAGCCTTAAACGACGTAAATAAGAAAATTGCTGAAAATACAAATGATCAGTTAGGTTCGATTTCTGGTGGTATGGGCTTACCTCCTGGTTTAAAGTTACCTTTTTAGATGTATGTCATCTCTTGGAGAATTAATTAATATTTTTTCAAAGTTACCCAGTTTAGGTCCAAGATCTGCAAGAAGAATAGTACTTTATTTACTTAAAAATAAAGAAAAAATCATTCCAACTTTAATTACAACCATTGAAAATGTTAAATCAGAACTTTCTTATTGCCATTTATGTGGAAATGTTGATGTGATTAATCCTTGTAACATATGCGCTGATGATAAAAGAAAAAATGGAAAACTATGTATTGTCGAGGACATAGGAGATTTATGGGCAATCGAAAAAAGCAAAGCGTTCAACGGAACTTACCATGTTTTGGGTGGTGTTTTGTCAGCAATGGACGGAGTTGGACCTGATCAACTTAATATTGTTTCATTATTAAAAAGGTTAGAATCTGGTTCTGTCAAGGAGGTAATAATCGCTACCAATGCTACTACGGAAGGTCAAATAACTGGACAATATATTGCTGACGAGTGTGCAAAATTTAAAATTTTAATTACAAGATTGGCTCAAGGAATTCCTATTGGAGGTGAACTTGATCTGTTAGATTATAATACAATGTCAACAGCATTTACCTCTCGATCTGAAATAAAAAAAATTAGTTAGAATCATCTAATTTCAATAATTTTTCTCGTTTATTTGAAATTTTTTTTGAGGTTATCAAAATATCATTAAGGTCAACCTGGGCATTAGAAAAGTGACTATCCATCTTTTTAATACGACTTTCAAGCCTAATTAACTCTGTATTTAATTCTTTCAAATGTTGAAAAATAAAAGTTGCATTATTCTGAATTTTTTTGTCTCTTATAAGGCTCTCAATCGAATTCAAAATTATCCACAAAGTTGTTGGTGAAACTAAAAAAACT
The DNA here is from genome assembly GCA_019650635.1 of Alphaproteobacteria bacterium. Lineage (GTDB taxonomy): Bacteria > Pseudomonadota > Alphaproteobacteria > Methylaequorales > Methylaequoraceae > Methylaequor. Next base: position 165,374 of record BOXE01000001.1, read on the forward strand.
TTTGTTATGTAAAATGTTTCGCTAAGTTCTGGAAATAATCTAAATATTTCTAAGTAGACTTGTTCGCTTGGAATGAAAATTAATGCAATATCTGAAGTTTCTCCTGAAATAAGATATTTTTCTTGAACTGCTGAAATATGATTTTTGATATCAGATTTAAATTTTTTAAGTAGCTTGAGCTTTTCATCTTTTGAAACTGACTTTTGGAATTTTTCAAAACTTTCTTTTGGAAATTTAGCATCAATACAAGTTTTATTAAGAGAACCTGGTGACATAATCATACAATCAACCCTTGAGCTATTTGATAATGTTTTTTGAAACTCGTAATGGTCTTTGGGGAGGTGATCCTTAATTAAATTTTCAAGTAACATTTCTCCGAATCTGCCCCTTTGCGTTGTATTTGACAAAAAGTTTTTTAAATCAACAACATTCTCGGTTAGACTTGAAATATTTTGTTGAGCCCTATCAATCAAGGACATTTTTTCTCTAATTTGACTTAAGTTGTTATGATTTTCAAAAGATGATTTATCGAACTTTGAATCAATTTTGTCGAAATTTCTTATAATTAAATCTGATATAGATTGCTCAATTATTGATTGTTTTTCCAATAGAATTTTAATTCTCTCTTTTGTATTGTTGTTTGATATAAAAAATTGTAAAAATAAGACGATCAATAACAAAAGAATAATAATATAAAAAACCTGGTTAGTAATTATCATAGTAAAATTTAATGAGCGTTTTGGATATATTAATAATACCTGATAAAAGATTAAAGTACAAATCAACAAATGTTGAAGCTTTTGACGAGGATCTCAAAAGCATTGTAAAAAACATGTTTGATACCTTGGCAGCTTCAGGAAACGGTATTGGCTTAGCAGCGCCCCAAGTTGGTATTAACAAAAGAATTGTTGTGATTGACCTCAAAGAGGATGGAAAATCAAATCCAATGACTTTAGTAAACCCTAAAATTTTAAGTTCGTCACCTGAGAGGTTAATTAATGAGGAGGGATGTCTATCTATTCCTGGATATTATGCGGATGTTAAAAGGCCGTCCGAAATAGAGGTTGAATGGTATGACTTAAAAGGAAAAAAAAAAAAGAAGAAATGTTCTGGCTTGCTATCAATTTGTATTCAACATGAAATCGATCATTTAGATGGAATCTTATTTATAGATTATTTATCGAAATTAAAAAAAAATAGAGCTCTCGAAAAGGTTAAGAAAATTCAAAAAAAAAATAATGAAGAGTCTAAATAAACTTTGTATTGGATTTTACGGTACATCAGAGTTTTCATTAAGCTTCCTAAAAGAGTTATTTTCTCAGAATATTAAAATTTCATATATTGTTACTAAGCCACCAATTCCCTCTGGAAGGGGGAAAAAAGTTAACATTTCACCTGTTCATGAATGGGGTTTACAGAATAAAATTGATGTTTTAACTCCCGCAGATATGAAAGACAGAAAATTTTTAGACTATGTAAAAAAAAGAAAAATTGATTTCAATATTATTGTTGCATACGGAAATATTTTAACAAAAGAAATTATAAATATTCCAGATTATCTTAGTATTAACGTTCATGCTTCATTATTACCTAGGTGGAGAGGGGCGGCACCAATTCAAAGAGCCATTTTGTCAGATGACAAAGAAACAGGTGTATGTATAATGAGGCTAGATGAAAAACTCGATTCAGGTCCAATAATAACTTTGCAAAAAATTGTTATTGAAGATGATGATAATTGCGAAAATGTGTACAAAAAGATTATTTTCTTTGGCAAAAAAATACTGAGAGATGCAATTTTCAAAATTATTAATGATGAAGTTAATTATGTGTATCAGGATGAAAGGTTTGTAACATATGCCGAAAAAATCAAAAAAAATGAAGCACAAATTAATTGGGAGAAAGATGCTCATGAAATTAATCAAAAAATTAAGGCCTTTAGTCCTAAACCTGGGGCTTGGACAATTATTCGAAATTCAGACACGAGAATTAAAATCCTTAAAGCCAACATAATTAAAGAAAAAGATTACCAAAAAAAGGATAAACTTAAGATTGGTGGGGTTGATGAAGATCTTGAGGTTAGATGTGGTAAAGATTTCTTGAAAATAAAAATTCTTCAAAGGAATGGAAAAAAACCAATTTCTGCAGTTGACTTTTTAAACGGAAATAAAATTTCAATTTTAGAATTTTGTTAATGGGAAGAATTAAACTTACAATTGAATATGATGGTAGTGAATACGTAGGTTGGCAAAAACAACAAAATGGTAGATCAATTCAAGAAGAAATAGAAATTTGTTTAGAAAAACTATTTAATTCAAAAATAAAAATTTATGTTTCTGGACGTACTGATGCTGGTGTGCACGCCTTTGGACAGATTGCACATTTTGACCTAAAAAAATCACATATTGAAACAAAAAAAATATCAAATGCATTAAATTATTTACTAAAAAAATCGAAAAATAAAATAACAATCCTTAAATCTGAAAAGGTTTCTGCAATCTTTCATTCAAGATTCTCTGTGAAAAAAAAAATTTATTTGTATAAAATTTTAAATAGATCAACGCCATCCTTTATTTTAGAAAATAGAGTATGGCATTTCCCAAGATTATTAAATACTGGCAAAATGAAAGAGGCATCTCATGTATTAATTGGAAAAAAAGACTTTAACGCATTTCGCTCAATAAATTGTCAGGCTAAAACCTCAATTCGATCGTTAGAAGCAATAAAAATAAAAAAAAATAAAGACAATATTGAAATCAGAGTTTTTGGTAAATCGTTTTTACATAACCAGGTTAGAATTATCATTGGCACGTTGGTGAATGTAGGTATTGGAAAATGGGACGATGAGAAAGTTTTCGAAATTTTGAAATCTAAAGATAGAACGAAAGCCGGGCCAACGGCACCATCATGCGGACTTTATTTAGAAAAAGTTACTTATTAAACTCATTCTTTAGAAATATATTTTTAATGAATTGATGGTAAATTTTGGTTAATTTATCAATACTTCTAATCTCAACCATTTCATTTACTTTGTGCATTGTTTTTCCTACTAGACCAAATTCCACGACTGGGCATATTTCTGAGATAAATCTCGCATCTGAGGTTCCGCCAGTGGTACTTAATATTGGGTTACATCTTGTAACTGTTTTTATCGATCGAACAAGTGAATCTGTAAGAATATTAGAATAATTAAAAAAAGACTCACCAGAAACTTTCGAGGAAAGTTTATATTTTGTTGTCACTGATTTGATCCTTTTTTTTATAAGATTAATAACTTGTTGGGAATTAAATTTATCATTGAACCTGACATTGAATCTTATTTCAACTTTTCCAGGTATAATATTTGATGTGAAGTTTGACGAATCAATAGATGTAATAATTAATTTTGTAGGTTGAAACCTTTTTGATCCTGAATCAAAAGGTTTGTGAAGTTCTTTAAATATTTTTTCTAAATTATCTATTGGATTATCTGCTTTTTCAGGGTAAGCAACGTGTCCTTGTTCCCCAAGAACTTCTAACAAAAAATTAATACTTCCTCTTCTCCCAATTTTAATCATTTCACCGAGTCTATTTGGATTAGTTGGTTCACCAACTAAACAATAATCAATCTTTTTTTTTTTAGATTTTATCCATTTTATTAGACTTTTAGTTCCAAACTCTGCTTCTCCCTCTTCGTCTGAAGTTATAAGAAAAGAAATGGTTCCATCAAAAGCAAATTTATTCTCCTCAAGAAAGATTTCTGTAGCAACCATGAAAGATGAAATAGCCGTTTTCATGTCACTTGCTCCTCTCCCATATAATCTTCCATTTGTTATATGAGGTTCAAAAGGATTGGTTTTCCATTTTTTCAGATCACCTGGAGGTACAACGTCAGTGTGACCTGCAAAACAAAGGTTTGGTCCCTCGCCCCCTTTAAATGATGCATAAAGATTCTTAATTTTGTTAGTCCCAGACTCTAGTATGTGGCAGTTAAACTTTTTTTTCTTTAAAACTTTTTGAATATAATCTATCGCTCCAGAATTATCAGGCGTTATACTCTTAAATTTTATAAGTTTTGATGATAACTCAATTGTATCCATTATGACCTAAGAAGATCGTTAATTGACGTTTTTGATCTTGTTTTTGCGTCAACTTTTTTTACAATTACTGCGCAATATAAACTGGGACCGATTTCTCCATTTTTAAGGTTTTTTCCTGGTAACGATCCAGGAACCACAACAGAATATGGTGGTATTTCTCCAAAATAAATCTCTCCTGTTTCTCGATCTACAATCTTGGTGGATGCACCAACATAAACGCCCATTGAAATTACACTTCCTTCTTTAACAATTACACCCTCAGCTATCTCTGATCTTGCACCAATGAAGCAATTATCTTCAATTATTACAGGGTTAGCCTGCAAGGGTTCTAAAACTCCACCTATACCTGCTCCACCAGAAATGTGAACATTTTTTCCAACCTGAGCGCAAGAACCTACAGTTGCCCAAGTGTCAATCATTGAACCACTATCAACAAAAGCACCTAAATTTAAAAATGAAGGCATTAAAACAACGTTTTTTGCAACAAAAGCTGAATACCTTACTATTGCTCCAGGAACAGATCTAAAACTTCTTTTTGTCCATTCATCTTCGACCCAACCAGATGTTTTAAGATAAACTTTATCAAACCAGCTATATTGGCCTCTTCTCGAATTTGAAATCCCACTGGAAAAGATTACATTATCTTGAGTTTTAAATGAAAGTAAGATTCCTTTTTTTATCCATTCATTTGTAATCCAATTATCGTTTTTTTTTTTCGCAAACTCTTATTTCACCAGAGTCAAGTAGTTGGAGAACACTAAATATATTTTTTTTTATATCTGGATCAGAAAAATTTAAACTTTCTCTTTCTTCCCAATATTTTTCAATTTCTTCTTTAACGTTTGAATTCATGATTTTTTACAATTTATAAAACTTTACTTATCATATCTAAAGCATTTATTACAGTTTTAAATCTAAAATCAATGTAAGATTGAGACTCACTACTTGATTTCTCTGAAATATGTATGGTAGTAAAACCCTTAAGTGATGCTGACATAAGATTTTTTTCTAAATCGTCAAAATAAGCAGTTTCCAAAGGATTTAGTTCATATTGTTTTATTAATTTATTAAGTGACGATTTCATTGGCTTTGGTATATAATTTGATTTTGTTATATCAAAATGTCTAAGAACTGATCTTCGATTCCTAAACATCTCAAAATTTTTTTTGCATACTTATAATCACCATTTGTATATACGATTTTACGACCAGGGAGAGCTTGGAGTTTACTTCTTAAACTTTTAGAGTGTTTTAAATTCTTTAAATTAATATTGTGAACATAATTACAAAATTCTTGGGGATCAACTTCATAATGCTTCATCAATCCATAGAGTGTTGTTCCATATTTCTTATAAAAATTTTTCTGTAATATAAAAGATTTTGTTTCGGATAACTCAAGCTTTTTCGAAATGAATTTTTTCATCCTTTCGTCAATTTGAGAAAATATACCTAGATTTGGTGAATACAATGTATTGTCTAAATCAAATAACCAATTTTTCTTTTTTGCTAAATTTTGAATTAACATCAGCTGGTGATCAAAGTACCTACGCCTCGTTCAGTAAAAATCTCTAATAAAATGGCATGTGGAACTTTGCCATTTAATATAACTGCAGCTTTTACACCCTCTCTTACAGCGTTCACACAGGTCTCGATTTTAGGTATCATTCCTCCTGATATAGTTCCGTTTTTAATAAGTTTTTTTATATCGTCTAATGAAATCTCCGTTAACAAATTTCCTTTTATCAAGAACTCCGTCAACGTCAGTCAAAAGAATTAATCTTTCAGAATTAATGTTTGAAGCGACGCTGCCAGCCATAATATCTGCGTTAATGTTGAAGGTTTCAAAACTCTTATCAAATCCTATTGGCGAAATAACTGGGACTAAATCAGATTGAAGTAGCCATTTTAAAAGTTCTTTATTAATTTTATGTGGTTGTCCTACAAAACCAATGTCTGATAATTTAGAGGCTTTGAGGTTTGAACTGGGTATTTTTATTTTTTTTGTCTCTGCCAATAATGCATCTTTTCCAGATAAACCTATACCTCTTCCTCCTTCTTTATTAATTTCCATTACAATTTCTTTATTGATTGAGCCGGATAATACCATTTCAACAATTTTCATGGTTTTTTTGTCAGTTACTCTCAAGCCATTTATAAAGTTACTCTCAACTCCAAGCTTATCAAGCATATCTTTTATTTTTGGCCCCCCACCGTGGACAACAACTGGATTGATTCCAACTTGTTTTAGAAGCACAATATCTTTGGCAAAACTTGAGCTAAGATTTTTTTCTCCCATCACAGCTCCCCCTAGCTTAACGGTTATATTTTTACCTGAATATCTCTGCATGAATGGTAATGCTTTTGAGAGAATTGTCGCTTTATTTATTAAGTCTTGAGTATTTGTTTTGGAAATTTTCATTATAATTATTAGGAACTCATTAAGAATTTTTTCAGTAAAATAATAGTATTAACTTGCTTTATGCTTGTATTAAAGAACTTTTTATTTAATTTTTTACCCGCAATATCATTTAAATTTCTAAGATAATCAAGTTGGCACTTATTTTTAAGTCTGTCTTGTTTCGTAAAAACTATGAAAATTTTTTTTTTAATAAAAATATTCAATTGACTAATTATATCTTCGTCAATTTTTTTAAATCCATGCAAAGAGTCGATTAAAACAAGAAATTTACAGATATTTTTTCTTTTTTTAATGTAGTAGTCCACGAGTTTATTAAGTTTGAATTCATCACCTTTTGAAATTTTGGAGAATCCATATCCTGGAAAATCAACAATTCTGAATTTTCCTTTCAATTCAAAAAAAACTAAAGATCTAGTTCTACCTGGTGTTTTTGAAGTCTTAGCAATTTTTAAATTTGTAATAGAATTAACCAAAGAAGACTTTCCAACATTTGAGCGTCCCCAGAAAACTATTTCAGGAATTTCGTCTTGTGGTAGATCAGTAAATTTATGAGCCTCAGTTAAGAATTTCCAGTTCTCAGGCATTTGTCAACTAACCGGATTATCCGCTTTTTGTTTCTTTAAAAGAAAATACTGTTGAGCAATAGAAAGTATATTATTAATTGTCCAGTAAACAACCATTCCAGAGGGGAAAGTGGCCAATAAGAAAGTAAAAATAAATGGTAACATCATAAATATTTTAGCTTGAATCGGATCAGGTGGTGGTGGGTTAATCTTTTGTTGAAGATACATTGTAAGCCCCATTAATATTGGCCAAATACCAATTGTTAAAAACATTGGGGGATCCCATGGAATTAATCCAAAAAGGTTAAACAAACTTGTTGGATCGGGTGCAGACAAATCTTTTATCCATCCAAAAAATGGTGCATGTCTCATCTCAATAGACACAAAAAGAACTTTATAAAGTGCAAAAAAGATAGGTATTTGAATTAATATTGGCAAGCAACCAGATGCAGGATTAATCTTTTTTTCTTTATACATTGCAAACATTTCTTGATTCATCTTAGCTTTATCGTCTTTATATCTTTCTCTTAATCTTTGGATTTCTGGAGTTAAAATTCTCATTGCATTCATTGATTTAAAAGATTTATTTGCTAATGGAAAAAGCAAAACTCTGATACAAATGGTAAGAATTATTATTCCTATTCCGAAGTTTCCTGAAAGTCCTGATAGGAAGTGTAGGGCATAGAAAAGTGGTTTTGTAAGAAAGTAAAACCATCCAAAATCTACTGACAAATCGAGTTTGTTGATTTTTAGTTCTTGAATATATTTATCTATTAATGGAACTTCTTTTGCTCCAGCAAATACATATGATTTAATTTTCATACTTCCGTTATTGGGGAGTGATTGAATAGATTCGTTTATAAAATCAATTTGAACCGAATTTGGATTATTTTCGAGATTTTTAAATCTTGCTTTAAATGGTTTATCGTTTTCAGGAAAAATAGCAACCTGCCAATAATGGTCAGTAAATCCAATCCAACCATTTTTAGTAACTTCTACTATCTCATTTTCTTCCTCTATTTCATCGTATGTAACCTCTTTGAGAGTGTCATTAAAAACTCCCAATGGTCCTTCGTGAAGAATAAAAAATTTATTAGCCGGTCTATAATTTTTTCTTCTGAGATAAGAAAAATTAGTGATTTCAACAGTCTTACCTGATTTATTGATCACTTCGTCTTCGACTGAAATCATAAAATTATCGTCTACATTTATTTTTCGTTCAAACTCTATCCCTTTACCATTGTTCCAAGAAAGTTTAATTTCTTCACCTGTTTTGAATTCATTTTTTTCTGCTTTCCAAAGCGAGTCTTTTCTAGGCATTTCTAAAGATCTGTCAGTTGATGCCCAGCCTAGTCTTAAAAAATATGGTTTCTCTGAGTTTGCATTAGATAGGATTTGAATTTTTTCATTCTTTCCGATAGTTCTAAAATAGTCTTTAAGAAAAAGTTCATCAAATGTTGCTCCATACAAATTAATTGAACCTTCAAGTCTTTTAGACTCAAAGTTTATTCTCTTTTCTTTATTTTTCCCTATTGATATTGACTCTTTGCTCTCTAAGGTAGGAATATTTTCATCGGTCTTTGGAACTACAACAGGATTTTTTGGCAGTTCCTCTTGCGTTTTCATTTGAGTCTTTGGATTAAAGAAGAAGTCATAGCCAATGAGCACAAATAATGAGAAGACAACAGCTAATAATAAATTTTTTTGATTATCCATGTGCAACGGTAATATTAATATATGATAGTACTTTATATTTCAATATATTAAATTACTAAATTTTTTACCGTATCCAAAAAATCTTTTTCAAGTTCTGAATACTTTTTTTTTTCTATCTGTTTTTTTGGAATTATTTCAAGTTTTGTGTTCTTTGGCATTGAATTAAGGTTATTTACTACAATACTTCTGATAATTCTTTTTAGATAATTTCTTTTAACAGCATTGCCAATTTTTCTAGACACTGTTAAGCCGAAATAAAAACCTGATTGAGAGGATAAAAAATAATTTATTATAAAAAATTGGGCGTAAATGGTTTTGCCTTTTTTTCTTATATCAAGAAATTCTGAACGCTTTTTTAAAACATAACAGGTTTTAGGCGGAGATTTTTTTTCTTCCTTTTTGTCTTCTTCTCGCAAGAACTTTTTTTCCTCCGGATGACGACATTCTTGATCTAAAGCCATGTCTGTTTTTCCTGACTCTATTACTTGGTTGAAATGTTCTTTTCATAATATTTCCTGATTATTGTTTATAACAGAAAAATACTTTTGTAAATTAATTTGTTAATTTCCTCTAACTGTTCCATCTCTTCTAGAGTCAGCTACGGCTTCAAAATTCTTTTTTTTTTTAATTATGATTGCAAGTCCGCTTGTTAAATTCCTTTTTAACGCATTTTGTTTTACAATGTCTCTTAATGAATCAGTTTCAACAAATATCTTATCTTTGATTTTGATATAATTTGGCTCGTTGATTGCTCTTTCGATATTTTTATTTAGATATAATGTTGAGATAAGCGATTTAAATACGTAAGAAATAATTGCTTTGCCGCCTGGTGAACCTACTGTCATATAAAAATTTTTATTATTGTCAAATATAATCAAGGGAGACATAGAGCTTAATGGTTTTTTTTCAGCTTGAGGTCGATTTTTAATCAAAACACCTGAATCATCAGTAATTTTAAATGAAAAATCTGTTAATTGATTATTTAAAAAAAATCCATTGGTAAATAATCTAGAACCAAATGAACTTTCAATGCTCGAAGTTGCTGATAATACATTATTAAATTTATCAACTAAAGAAAAATGTGTGGTTGAGCTAAAGACCTCTTCAAAATTATGAATAAAAGATTTCTTTTTTAATTTTTTGAACTTTTCATAAGTTTCCACGAGATATTTTTCGTTAAGCAACTTTTCAATATTTACATCTACAAACTTAGGATCTGCCAGTTGATCATCTCTGATGGAATATACAAAATTAAGAATTTCAAGTAATTCGTTGACGTTATTTTTTAATTTTTCCTCGTAAAATTCATATAAAATTAGAGCTTGTATAATGCATATTGTTCCAGAGGAGGGTAAACTAGGTCCACAAATTTTATAATTATTTTTTAGTGTTCTACATAATGCAGCTTTTCTTTCAGGTATATATAGTTTCAAATCATCAAGATTTAAAAACCCAGGATTATTTGACTCATTTACAACAGATACGATATCTTGAGCAATTCTACCTTCATAAAAGCTTTGCATATTTTCAGAAATTATTTCTAATGTTTTAGTGTAATCGTTGTTAAAAAATTTTTTTTTAGGATTAGTTTTTATACTTTTGTAAATTGAGTCAGGATATATAGAGAATAAATATTTTTCTTTATTTACCGCATTGATCAGCCTGTCTGGGGGAAAGAAACCGTTTGAAGAAAATTCAATAACCGGTTTTATAACTTCACTCCAATCAAGCCTACCATAACTCTTATGAAAACTATATAAAGTTTTCAAGGTTGACGGAGTTCCAACAGATGAACCGCCAACAACAGCTTCAAAAAATCTTTTTGGATTTCCATCTTTATTTAAAAAAATATTTTCTTTAAAAATTTTTGGTGCTTTTTCTCTTCCATCAAAACTTACAGTTTTGTTTGTCTTTTTATTATAGTAAGTAAGAAATATTCCACCGCCCAGACCAGATGATTGAGGTTCTACTAAACCTAAAGTTAATTGAATTGCAACGGCAGCATCTGCAACAGTTCCGCCTTTTTCCAATATATCGTAACCTATTTTAGTGGCGTAATCATTAGCTGTGACAACAACAAAATTTTTGAATGTTCCCGACTTAAGACTTTTTTCAATTTTTACCTCTGAGGATTTTTCTGGTTGAATAGATTGATAAATGTCATCACTCCATGCTTGCTTTATTAAAATAGAGAAGAAGGAAAATAGGAAAAAAATTATTTTTTTTTTCATAAATAAAAGTATAAATTATTTAGACTCTCATTAAACAAAAATTATTTAAGGAACATTTTGAACAAAAGAAAAAAAAGAAATTCGTTAAAGAAGATTTTTTCAAAATCTAAGATTGTGTGTCTAACAGCTTACACTGCTCCGATAGCGAAAATTGCCGATAAATGTGCAGATATAATACTTGTCGGAGACTCAGTTGGTCCTGTGCTCTACGGGCATAAAACAACAAGAAATGTCGACATGGATATGATCATAAGACACGCAAAATCAGTAGTTAAACACACTAAAGAAGCTTTTATCGTTGTTGACATGCCATTTGGAACTTACGAGACGTCGAAACATAAGGCATTAGAAAATGCAAGAAAAATAATTTCCTCTTCCGGTGCTATGGCAGTAAAATTAGAAGGAGGCGAAAAGGTTGCTGATACTATAGAGTTTTTAACTCAAAATAAAATTAAAGTAATGGGACACTTGGGAATGCTTCCACAATCAATTACAGGTAGACCGAAGGTATATGGTAAAAGTGAAAAAGAAAAAAAACAGATCTTTAAAGATATAAGTATTTTAAAAAAAGTTGGCGTTTTTTCTGTGGTTGTTGAATGTACTCTCAAGAAGGTTGTAGATGAATTGATAAAGGTTAGTGATTTGCCAATAATAGGCATAGGAGCATCTGAATGTTGTAGAGGACAAATAATAGTTACAGAGGATATTTTGGGAATGACCGAATTGAAAACAAAATTTTCAAAAAAGTACTTTGATTTTTTTCCTGCAGCAAAACAAGCTGTTAAAAAATTTTCTTTAGAGGTTATAAATGGAAAATATCCAAAAAAAAATCAATGTTATTAATAAGTGACGAGAAAACTTTATCAAGAGAAATTGATAGTTTAAGAAAATCAGGAAAGCTAATTAATTTTATTCCTACAATGGGTAACTTACATTTAGGACATTCAAGTTTATTTAAAAAATCAGAAAATACTAAAGAAATACGAGTAGTTAGCATTTTTGTAAATCCACTACAATTTAATGACGACAAAGATTTTGATAATTATCCCCGAACAATTGAGTCTGATAAAAAAAAACTTTTAGCAGAAGGAGTGGAAGTTCTATTTCTACCGGATGCGCAAATTACAAAAGTAGTAAAGTTTGCATTTAGATTGGGCAATATTTCAAGAAAACTCTGCGGCGTTGATAGAAGTGGCCATTTTGAAGGAGTTGCGAAAATTATTCTTAAGTTTTTGGATATAATAAAACCAGATTCTATTACTTTAGGGGAAAAGGATTACCAACAGTTGCTAGTTATAAAAAAAATAATTAAAGACTTAAAATTTAAAACAGAAGTTAGGTCTTATCCAACGGTACGAAATAAAGAAGGAATTGCGCTCTCTTCAAGAAATAAATTATTAGGAAAAAAAATTTTTCTTGCGAAATACATTCCAACTGTTTTGAAGCAAATTAATTTAGAAATAATCGAAGGGAATTTTGAACTTCATAGATTAAACTATTTCAAAGACTTTTTAGAAAAATCTGGGATTGATCGTGTTCATTATTTAGAAATTTTAAACGAAAAAAATTTGGCTAAACTAACAAAAGTTCCTTGTATTTCTAGAATTTTTATAGCCATATCCATAAATGGAGTAAGACTAATTGATAACATGCGGATTGAATATAAATTAGCATGTTCTAGAGATGGGTTATTGATATTTAAAGATATTAATTTTTGAGATAAATATGAACTTCTTCAGCTTGAGCAGAGTTGCTGGTTGAAGAAGCAATGGAAAGTCTCTCAGTTGGCACTCCCATTTCCACTATTTTAGAAAAAACTTCTGATGCTCTATCCCTGGCTTGATCTGCATAACTTGATCCACCCGATGGACTAACAGCAACAACCTCAAAACCAGCAGATGGCATTTGTTCTAACGCGCCGGAGATTGATTCAAACAAAGCTGTTGAATAGTCAAAGTTTGTATCATCAAATTTTATTACAAGTATAGCATTATCATAGTTAATTGGGGCTACTTTTACTTGTTTTGGTTTCGTGAACTGTTTCATCTGACTGTTCGACTGCTCCAGAGGTAGATTTGGTGGGTGGAGTACTAACAGTTCCACCAAATTTTCCAACTTCAACATCTTCCGCTAATCTTTTCATATACTGTCTTTCATCATTTAGTATTTGAATTTCACGCGAAATCTTTTCTTCGAGTTCTGTCATTAATCTTTCGTAAAGTACAGATGTTCTTTGTACATCATCTTTTAAAACTTTAAGTTGATTGTGATCCTCGTCAATTGCTCCAGATATAAAAAAGCTTGAATCAATTGCATTTTTCAGATGCCCAATAAGAGCTGCGTCAGCAGTTACTCTATTATTGACAATTTGCAGATTATTAACATTATTTTGAATATCTTCTAAAGCTCTTTGAGCATCATTCCATTGACCGACTAAAATAGGGTTTCCAGGGGTAGTTCCTATTTGCAATCTAGATCTGATCGCACTTGATAAACCTTGAAAAACTGATGTTTGTTCGTCAACGAGATCTTTGAACCTTAGAAAGTCATTGTTGTGGGATGATATTGCATTTTGAATGCTAGTTAGATCTGCTCTAAATTGGTTGATTTTACCGCCTACAAACGTGCCTGTGGGCCCTGCGTCGTTAACTACCTGAGTGGGAGCCATTGCAGGTGGAGGGGCATATTGTGAAGGGGGTATTTCTTGGGCATTAGCTTGGTTTATTTCCTCAACCGCCCCAGGTACTTCTTCAAGTGCTGGCGGAGCAGCAACTTCTTCATCAGAAAGTGAGGGGAATACGTATTCTTGCACGCCAGTACATGAATAGCTTGAGAATAATAGAGCTAAAGCTATAAAGTTAAAATATTTTTTGGTCATTTTTTTCGCATTTTTAAAGTGTTGTTAACAAAAGTTCGATTTTTAATTTATAGCCTATAAAATTTTGAAAATAAACAAAAAAAAATTTTAATAAAATTAATTTTTAATTTATTTAAATTTATATTATGTGATTTTTAATTTAAAGTTGTATGAAAAATTACTAAGTGCCCGTAGCTCAACTGGATAGAGCATCTGACTACGAATCAGAAGGTTGGGAGTTCGACTCTCTCCGGGCACGCCAAAAAAACTTTAATACTACTGGTTGACAATATTTTATCTTTAATTACTATATGTTGTGTTTCACAATTTTATTTTAAGAGTAGGAAATTTTTTAAATGAATCAATCTAACGCAAATATACTGGATCTAGCAGCACAAAAACTAGAAAATAAAGAACCCAAACAGAACCCAAGGCAACTTCAAACTGAAGGCTCTAGAGATAAGTTTTTAACTGATTTTGGAAAGGCTACACTGATAGACAGATATCTTCTACCAGGAGAGAAGTTTCAAGATATGTTTATGAGGGTAGCAAAATGTTACAGTGACAATGATGCACATGCTCAGAGAATATACGAGTATATTTCAAAGCTTTGGTTTATGCCAGCAACTCCTATCCTGTCAAATGGAGGGGCCAAAAGGGGTTTACCAATATCTTGTTTTTTAAATACAGTTCATGATAGTCTTGATGGAATTCTATCAACATGGGGAGAAAATGTGTGGCTTGCGTCAAACGGAGGCGGCATAGGAACATATTGGGGTGAAGTTAGATCGATTGGAGAGACAGTCAAAAAATCTGGACAAACCTCAGGTATCATTCCCTTTGTAAGAGTTATGGACTCTTTAACACTAGCAATTTCTCAGGGTTCTCTCAGAAGAGGTTCAGCCGCATGCTACCTTGATATTCATCATCCAGAGATAGAGGAGTTTTTAGAAATTAGAAAACCTTCAGGTGATTTTAATAGAAAAAGTTTAAACCTGCACCACGGCATAAACATAACAGACGAGTTTATGGAATGCGTTAAACATAACAAAGAGTTTTGTCTTAAAAGTCCCAAAACCAATGAAACGCTCAGAAAAGTAAATGCTAGAGAACTTTGGCAAAAAATACTTGAGACAAGAATGCAGACTGGAGAGCCTTATTTGGTCTTTATGGATACAGTAAATAAAAATATGGCCAAACATCAGCAAAAGCTTGGAATGAAAGTTAGAACCTCTAACCTATGTAGTGAAATTATGCTACACACTGGCTTAGATCATCATGGAAAAGACAGAACTGCAGTATGTTGTCTCTCATCCGTAAATTTAGAAAAATGGGACGAATGGTCAGGGGAAATTAACTTCATAGAGGACATAATGAGATTTTTAGATAATGTCCTTGAAGACTTTATTGATAATGCACCAGATTCAATGAAAAATGCAATTTACTCAGCTAAAATGGAAAGATCAGTTGGTCTTGGAGCAATGGGCTTTCATAGTTTTCTTCAGAAAAAAGGTGTTCCGTTTGAAAGCGCAGTTGCCAAAAGCTGGAATGCAAAATTCTTCAAGCATTTAAAAAAAGAAGCTGATAAAGCGTCACTGATTCTTGCTATGGAAAGAGGAGCTTGCCCTGACGCCTCAGAGATGGGAGTAAAAGCTAGATTTAGTCACAAACTAGCGATAGCACCTACCGCATCAATCAGTATAATTTGTGGTGGAACAAGTGCTTGCGTTGAACCTATACCTGCTAATATTTACACGCATAAAACTCTTTCAGGTTCTTTCACAGTAAAAAATAAATATCTAGAAGATTTATTAGATTCGAAAGGTCTAAACACTGAAAAAATTTGGCAAAGTATTTTGGAAAATGATGGATCAATATCTCATCTTAAGGAATTAAGTGAAAACGAGAAAGCAGTTTTTAAAACAGCATTTGAAATCGATCAGAGGTGGATAGTAGAAATGGCTGCAGATAGAACTCCATACATATGCCAAAGTCAATCAATAAATCTCTATTTATCAGCAGATATTGATAAATGGGATTTAATGATGCTTCATTGGAAGGCGTGGGAGTTAGGTATAAAAAGTTTGTATTATTGCCGATCTAAATCTATACAAAGAGCAAGTTATGCTGGGGTAGAAGCCGACAATACAAAACAATGGCCCTCTAAAAATATAGTAGAAGAGAAAACAGATTATGAGGAATGTTTGTCGTGTCAATAATGTTAACAATTTAAAAATAAATAAGGAGAAAAAATGGACGGAAACAAAAATGATTTAATTGAAAATAAAAAACCAGGTCTTTTGACCTCATCTCACTCTTATAAGCCTTTTAGGTACCCTTGGGCTTTTGATTTCTGGAAAAGACAACAACAAGTTCACTGGATGCCGGAGGAAGTACCTTTAGGTGAAGATTGTAAAGACTGGGTTATAAAATTAAATGATAATGAAAGAAATCTATTAACTCAAATTTTCAGATTTTTTACTCAGTCTGATGTTGAAGTAAATGACAATTACATGGAGAGATATTCTCAAGTATTCAAACCTACAGAAGTAAAGATGATGATGTCTGCTTTTTCAAACATTGAAACTGTTCACATTGCAGCATATGCACTCTTGTTGGAAACAATCGGAATGCCAGATACGGAATTTTCTGCATTCTTAAAATATAAAGAGATGGCAGATAAGCATGATTACATGCAGCAGTTTACCATTGATTCAAATCACGAAATTGCAAAAACAGTTGCAATGTTTGGAGGATTTACTGAAGGATTACAACTTTTTGCAAGTTTTGCGATGCTTCTAAATTTTCCAAGACACAACAAAATGAGAGGCATGGGACAAATTGTTACATGGTCTGTTAGAGATGAATCTCTTCACTGCGAAGGAATGGTAAAACTTTTCCATGAATTTGTGAGAGAAACAAAATGCATGACCAAAAAATTGAAAAACGAAATAAATGAATGTTGTGAAAAAGTAGTAGAATTAGAAGATAATTTTATTGATTTAGCGTTTGAAATGGGACCAGTTGAAGGAATGGAGCCTACCGATATCAAAAATTATATCAGATACATAGCCGACTGGAGACTTAAACAACTAAGTTTAGAACCAATGTTTGGGATAAAAGAACACCCTTTACCATGGTTAACAGAAATATTAAATGGCGTTGAACATGCTAATTTCTTTGAGGCAAGAGCCACTGAATATTCTAAAGTTGCAACATCTGGCAATTGGGATGGGAAAGAAGGTGTTTGGTCAACCTTCGACAAAAAACTAAAGAGTTTTGGTTAATTTCTATTATTTTTCTATATAAAGTGATTGGGATGGAAAGGCAAATGAGCACCTTCTTTTTTCTATAATTTTTTTTATTTCAACCGCCAGTCCGTCCTTTGCTTTAATAAATTTATTATAATCATTAGTTTTGGTGAAACACCTAACTAATATATCTATAGAGCTTGGAGCAAACTCATTAATTTTCACAATTACGGGAGTTGACTCTGAAACAATAAATTCTTCCTTGTTAGCGCGGATCGAACTTTCGATATCAGAACAAATGTTTTTAAGTTGAAGAATCGTGGTTTTATATTCTACACCAATAATCCAATTAATTCTTCTATTTGATATTTCAGTGATATTAACAACAGCATTTTCTGCAAATTGGTAATTTGGAATGAAGCATAAAGACTTATCAAACTTTCGAATTGCAGTTGATCTAAAACCAATTTTTTCAACAGTCCCTTCAATAATGCTTTCAATCATAACAACATCACCTTTCTTAAACCTTTTTTCAACTAATACTAAAATACCTGAAATCAAATTTTTAAAAAGGTCCTGAGCACCCAATGCTACCGCTACTCCAAATAAACCTAAACCTGCAATTATAGGCCCAACTTTTATTCCCCACACCTCAAGAACAGCTGAAAATCCAAGAATAAAAATTATTATTTTTACTGCACTTATTAACCAATCTAACAAGTCCTTAGTTAATATTGTCTTAAGATTTTTTATTTTACGGCTAAAAGGTTCTATAGTTTTACTAATTAACCAAAATATTGATATAGTAAATAGGGATAGGTTAATATTTTGTAAAAAAAAATTAACTTTTTGAGGCGCATTTAATAAACTTGAAGACGAAAAGACTCCCACTGAGACAACAAAAATTCGACAGGCTTTTCGATGGATGTTAAAAATGCTTCTTTAATTTTTGTTTCAGAAAAGCTCAAAATTAACGAAATTTTTTTAATTATTAATTTTTTAATTAAATTCCTTGATACGATGAAAAAAACAAGAACAGCAAAACATGTTAATATATTTGTAAGAAGGAAACCTAAAAATGAAACACCCGCAATAAAACTGATTTTTTCTAAAATATTGTTTAAAATTTCCATTTTATATTATTTTGTTGAGAATCTTAATAGAATCTTCATATTCAAAACCTTGTTGAGATAGTTTAGACAGTATTTTATCAAAAAGTTGTTTATCTGAAATATTTAATTTTTTTTGTTTTTCTATGATATTAGATTTATTTAAATAATTTATTAAAAGAGTTTGATTAAGTTTCTCGTCTTTGAATTTTTTTTTTAAAAATAAATTAGCTTTATCTCTGTCAAATTTTGCAGAAAGAAATTTGTATTTGATTTTTTTTTTGGAGTATCCTTTTTTAACAAAGTTATCGAATGAAATTTCTAACATTCGTTCCTCGTTGAAAAAACCAATTTCTTCGAAATATTTTAATGCATCAGAAATTTCTTGAATTAACTTATGATGATCTGATTCAGAGATTTTTTTTTCTAAATAATCCTTGGTGATTTTTTTTTTTAATATATCCTCAAATTTTCTTTTTGTAACGTTATACCTAGATAGATAATAGGTTGAATACTTTTTTAAATAGTCAGATATCATAATTTGTATTTATATTATTATTAAATTAGACATTTGTGAATTATGTATAATATAAAAAGTTTTAAAGGATTTAATTGGATAGGTTTTTTTACACTATATAAAAAAGAAGTAAAAAGATTTTTTAATGTTTTCGCTCAAACAATTTTAGCCCCAGCAGTGACTACTATCCTATTTTATGTGATATTCACGCTATCAATGGATAGAGATTTTTTAGTTTCTGGAAGTCATTCTTACTCTCAATTTCTGGCCCCTGGTCTTATTTGTATGTCAATCATGCAAAATGCATTTGCAAATACATCTTCTTCAATATTAATATCAAAAGTTCAAGGTAACATTGTAGATGTGTTAATGCCCCCAATGTCAGAATTAGAATTAACTTTTTCGTACTGCCTAGGTGGCGTTACTAGAGGTTTATTAGTTGGTTTTTCTGTCGCAGCATTAATCTATCCTTTTATTTCAATACAAATTTATAATTTTTTTATAATTTTTATTTTTGGAGTTTTTTCGTCTTTATTATTGTCATTGTTAGGAATTTTGTGCGGAATATGGGCTAAAAAATTTGATCATATGGCATCAGTTACAAATTTTATTATTTTGCCACTAACATTTCTTTCAGGTACTTTTTACACAATAGACAGATTACCTGAATTTTGGCATTTTTTAGCCAGCTGGAATCCATTTTTTTACATGATTGATGGATTTAGGTTTGGTTTTTTAGGTTATAGCGATAGCAACCTAATCATAGGATTTTTAATTTTATTGTTTTGTAATTTATTCCTATTAATTTTTACAATATATGTTTTTAAAAGAGGGTATGGCTTAAGATCATGAGTATATTAAAGGTATATAATCCTCTAAATATCGAGATTGATCATGGAGACGGAGTTTACCTATATTGCAAAAAAGGAACAAGATATTTAGATTTTACGAGCGGTATAGGTGTTACCAGTCTTGGTCACAGTCATCCATCTCTAATATCAGCACTAAAATCTCAAGCTGAAAAAATATGGCATTGCTCCAATCTTTTTAGAATTGAAAATCAACAAATCGTTGCTGATAAAATTACACAAAATTCGTTTGCTGAATCAGTGTTTTTTTGTAATTCTGGAACTGAGGCAGTCGAAGCTGGTATAAAAGTTATAAGAAAATATTTTAATGCTGTAAATGAAAAAAGATTCAAAATTATTTGCGCAAAAAATTCTTTTCATGGAAGAACCTATGCAGCTATATCCGCTAGTGGAAAATCAAAATTAACAGAGGGATTTGAACCAGTATTAAATGGATTTAAACAAGTCGCATTTAACGACAGTAAGGCAATCTCAAGAAGTGTAGATAAAGAAACAGCTGCGATAATGATTGAAACAGTTCAAGGTGAGGGTGGAATAACTCCTGCAAAAAAAGAATATTTAAGGGATATTCAAAAAATAGCTGATGACAATAATCTTCTCTTATTTTTTGATGAGGTTCAGTGCGGTGTTGGGAGAACGGGGAAATTTTTAGCAACAGAATGGGTCAAGGAGTTAAAACCAAATATAGTAGCTGTCGCTAAAGGAATAGGTGGAGGTTTTCCTATTGGAGCATTATTATTGGATAAAAAAACTTCTAAATCAATGGACTTAGGTTCTCATGGATCAACATTTGGCGGAAACCCTCTTGCAATGGCTGTTGCTCAAGAAGTTTTAAATTTTGTATTAAATGAAGAATTTTTAGATCATGTAAGAGAAATTGGTTTTAATTTGAGAAAACTCCTGAAGGAAAATATATTAACTAAATTTCCAAAATTAGTTTCTGGTGTTAGAGGAATAGGATTAATGGTTGGTTTAGAGGCAGTTGAAAATAATGAAATTCTAATAAAGTCTTTAATTAAGGAAAAACTTCTTACTGTAAAGGCAGGACAGAATGTGATAAGAATGTTACCCCCTTTAATTTTAGAAATGAAACATGTAGAAGAGGCAATTGAAAAAATCGATAAAGCATTTTCAAACTTATAATATGAAAAAATCATTTAGACATTTCTTAAACCTTCATGAAATTAGTAAAAAGGATATTGACTTAATTTTAAAGTATAGTCACAGACTAAAGAAAAATTATAAAACAAAACAATTAAAAGAAAAAAAAATTTTAGCTATTATTTTTGAAAAACCATCCACAAGAACCAAAATATCGTTTGATGTAGGTATGAAACTCTTAAATGGAGATGTTGTTACTTTGGATCACTCTGACTCCCAGCTTGGTAGAGGTGAATCTCTAGAGGATACAATGAAAGTTTTATCAAGTTATGTTGATATAATAGCATATAGAGGTTCAGACGAGTCAAAACTTTACAAGCTTTCAGAAATTTCTACTGTACCGATAATAAACGGATTAACTGATATAAGCCATCCATGTCAAATAATTGCTGACATAATGACACTACAAGAAAAATTTAGGTCTCTCAATAACTTGAATTTAAGCTGGATTGGAGATGGAAATAATGTTTGTAACTCTTGGATACATGCTTCTAAACACTTCGATTTCAATTTAAAAATTTCTTGCCCACCTGGAAATTTTCCTGCAAATAAAATTTTAAAGAGCCTTAATTCAGGAAAAGTTGAACTTTTCAAAAATCCAGTTGAAGCTGCACTTGATGCTGATGTAATAATTACAGATACTTGGGTGTCCATGGGTATGAAAAGCAATCCAAAAAGATTAAAAAATTTTGAAAAATTTCAAATTAACAGAGATTTGCTAAAGAAAACCGGAAGAACAACTTATTTTTTGCATTGTCTTCCAGCTCATAGAGGATGTGAAGTTACTGATGAGATTATTGATGGTGAAAATTCATTAGTTTGGGCAGAAGCTGAAAATAGGTTATATGCTCACCAATCAATACTTTTGTGGTGTTTAAAAAAAATATAAACTATTTTTTCCAAAGCTGCGGTGATAAAAGTATTAAAATTGGAAAAAGTTCTAATCTTCCAATAAGCATGCCTAAACTTAAAAACAGTTTTGTAAAATCTGAAATAGAAGAATAATTACCACTTGGTCCAATTATTTCATTTAAACCAGGACCAACATTAGCTAACGTAGCCGCAGCACCAGATAAGGAGGTAAGAATTTCTTGTCCGTCAAATGCTAAAACTAGGCTGAGAGTTGCAAAAACAAAAATATACAAAAAAAAATAACCAGTAACAGAAGTAAGAATGTCTTCACTAATTTCTCTGGAATTATATGTAGGTATAAAAACACCTCTGGGTTGGATTATTTTTTTGATTAAATTTAAAGAGGATTTAATTAAAATTTGAATTCTAAAAATCTTAAGACCGCAGCTTGTTGAACCTGAACAACCACCTATAAGCATTAGAAAAAGAAAAAGAAGAGTGGTAAAAGATCCCCAAACACTGAAATCATATGTACTAAAACCACTTCCTGTGGATATTGAAGTGACTGCAAATGCTGAAATTCTCAAAGATTGAAAAAAATCTACTTCATAGTACCTCTTCAACCAGAAAGCCACTAATATTGTGACACTTAAAATTAAAATTAAAAAAAATCGAACTTGAGAACTTGCTACAAGGTCCATTAACTTTCCTCTAATAGACTGAAATAATAGAATGAAAGGTAAGGAGGATAAAATCATGAAAAAAATTGTAACAACTTCGATGTAAACTGAATCAAAGAAACCAATTGACATATCTTTTGTTGAAAATCCACCTGTTGCAATTATTGTCATACCATGAGCTACACTATCAAAACCTGTCATTCCCGTTACAAATAATGAAAAGCTACAAAAAATAGTTAGGAACAAGTAAACAAACCCAATTCCAGTAGCAATTTTTGTGGTTCTAGGAAGAACCTTTTCTTCTTTTGAGCTAAATTCACTTTGAAATAACTGCATGCCACCAATCTTTAAAATTGGAAAAATTGCAATTGCAATTACAATTATACCTATACCACCAAGCCATTGAAGCATTGCTCTCCAAATTAAAATTGACTTCGATGTTGAATCAAGATTCTGAATAACAGTTGCTCCAGTCGTAGTTAATCCAGACATTGATTCAAAGAATGCATCGATTAAAGTTAGACTTGTTGTTCCTAAATAGAAAGGAAATGCTCCAATAAAAGTAAGAAGTACCCAAGAAATCAATGTAAGAAGGAAAGCCGAAAAAACTTCTACATCCTTATCTTTTCTCTTAAAAATAAATGAAACATTTAGACCAGTAAATAAGCAAACAATAGAAATTACAAAAAAAAACAACCCAGTCAGTTCCTTGGTAGAAGTAATCTATGACTCCTGGTATGAAAGAATAAATCGAAAAAAAAACTAATAAGTTTCCGATTACAAACAGAGAGGATTTTAATTTTCCATTTCCTAATTTAAGTTGTTCCTTGATTTGGAATGTCCAGAGAGAAAGCTGGGATATCAACCTTAAATTCTTCTCCATCGAAACTTAGCATCTGATAACTTCCGTGCATTATACCAGAACTTGTTTTTAAAGGTGTTCCACTTGTATATTCAAATTTATCTCCTGGCTCTATCGTTGGTTGCTCACCTACAACTCCTTTTCCTTTTACTTCTCTAAAATTTCCGTTGGAGTCGAATATTTTCCAGTGTCTGCTTATTAATTTGACTTTTTCCTTTTCATTATTTTTAATTATAACCTTATATGACCACAAGTATGAATCTTCGTAAGGATCTGAATGGTCTTCAAGATATGTAGATTCAACAAAAACTTTTACGTTATATTTTTTTATCATTTTTATTACTATTTTAAATTTTTTAAGGAGTTATCAATATCTTCAATTATATCTTCTGGATCCTCAAGACCTACAGAAAGTCTTATAAGATTTTTTGTAATTCCGAGCTCTTTTTTTTCTTTTTCATTTAGTCTATGGTGTGTTGTTGTTTCAGGGTGCGTAATTAGGGATTTTGTATCTCCAAGATTATTAGAAATGTCAATTAAAGACAATTTATTTAAAAATGAAAATGATTTTTGTTTTTTTTCATTAGTTCTAGCATTAATTTCAAAGGAAACAATATTTCCTCCACCTTTCATTTGTTTCATAGCTAATTTAATTTGAGGCGAATCCTTTAGAAAAGGATAATAAATTTTATTTATATATTTAGATTTTTCTAAATACTCGATAACTAACTTTGTATTTTTCATTTGTTGATTAATTCTAAGTTCAAGTGTCTCAAGACCTTTTATTAATACCCACGCATTAAAGGGACTTATGGATGGACCAGTATTTCTTATGAAGGGTTTAATAAATTTATCACAATGACTCCTTTTACCTAGAATAGCTCCTCCCAAAACTCTTCCCTGACCATCGATATGCTTGGTTGCAGAATACATAACTATATCTGCGCCATGTTTAATTGGTTTTTGTAATAAGGGTGTAGCAAAAACATTGTCAACTACAACTAAAACACCTTTTTTTTTTGCTAACTTTGAAACTTCTTCTATGTCGATAATTTCTAAACATGGATTTGAAGGGGTTTCGAAAAAAATTAATGAAGTTCTTTTTTTTAGAGCTTTTTCCCAGGCATTAAGATCTTTTCCATCTATTAATTCAACCTCAATTCCAAACCTTGGAAGAATTTTTGTAATTATGTGATGACAACTTCCAAAAAGTGCTCTTCCTGCAACAACTCTGTCACCTTTTTTTAAGAATGACATAAAAATGGTAAAAACTGCAGCCATACCAGTAGAAGTACACCAACAAACTTCTGCACCTTCTATATCTGCTAATTTATCTTGAAGCATTTGTACAGTTGGATTTCCAAACCTGGAATACATGAATCTTTTTTTTCGTTCTTTAAATGCATCTTCAGCTTCTTCAGCTGAATTGTAAACAAAGCCAGATGTTAAAAATAATGGCTCGCTAGTCTCCATGAACTCAGTTCTTTTTAAACCAGATCTAATTAACTTAGTCGAATTATCTTTTTTCATATGATTTTTAGATTAACATTTCCTAAAATTTATTTATAGTAGTGAAAATAATGAGATCAATTTATTTTTTATATATATTTTTAATTTATTTTTGTTTTGGCTTTTTTTATATTAGAAGCAAGAGAACTTTCCATTAAACAAATTGAAGAAAGGAAACAAGCTGATTTAGAGAGACTTAAAGAAAGAGAGAAAAGAGGAAACAAAAAGTTTTCAAAAGAAATAACATTGTCAACCAAACTCATATTTTTAAGTATGGAAAGAAAAACTCCTCCGGTGCTCTCAAATCTTGATCCTATTCTTGATGACGAGGGTTTTTATGGAGTAAAGCTTGCAATTGAGGATAATTTAACAACTGGAAGGTTTGTTGGTCACGACTATAAAGCAGAGTTTCATAGAGTATTACTTAACGAAAATTTAAAAAGTGAATTTCAAAAATTATTAAACCAAGGAAATAAATTTTTTATTGTTGATTTAAATGAAAAAGAATTGAAAACTCTTTTTGAAACATCCAATTCAGAAGAAATTGTAATTTTTAATGTTAGATCGAAAGCAGATTCTTTAAGGAATGAGAATTGTAAAAAAAATCTTCTGCATGTACCACCAAGTTACTCGATGCTCTCTGATGCTTTAACACAATATCTTGTAAAAAAAAAATGGAATAAATGGTTTTTAGTTACTGGACCGGATGAAAATGATAGAAAATATGCAGATGCTCTAAAAAAATCAGCAAAAAAATTTAACATTAAAATTAAAAAAGAAAAAGTTTGGGATTTTTCAGCAGATTTGAGACGTACAGCAGGTAAGGAAGTACCAATTTTTACAAAAGGAGAAAAATATGATGTTTTGGTGGTTGCAGACGAAAAAGGTGAATTTGGTGAATATTTAACATATAGAACCTGGGATCCACGTCCAATTGTTGGAACGCAAGGACTTACCCCAACGTCTTGGCATAGAACTCATGAACAATGGGGAGCAACACAAATGCAAAACAGATTCAGAAGAGAAAGTGGAAGATGGATGACAGAAGTTGATTACCATGCATGGACTGCAGTTCGGTCAATTGGAGAAGCTATAACAAGAACAAGTAGCAATGATGTAAAAGATGTAAGAAAATATTTGTTAGGAGAAAAATTTGGTCTTGGAGCTTATAAGGGAGTGAAAGTTTCATTCAGATCATGGAACGGGCAAATGAGACAGCCAATTTTATTGGCAGCGCCAAGATCAATGGTATCTGTTTCCCCGCAGGAAGGTTATATTCATCCAGATAGTGAATTAGATACTATGGGTAAAGATCAACCTGAATCTACTTGTAAATTTTAAAAATTTTAATACATTAATAAAATGATTAGATTTATATTTTGTTTATTCTTTATTATTTGTTGCAAAAACCTCTTTTGCTAACCTTGCATATATAACAAATGAAAAAGATAATACTGTAAGCGTTATCGATATAAAAAAAAATAAAGTAATCAAAACAGTTGAAGTTGGTCAAAGACCAAGAGGCATAATTATGTCTAAGGATGGAAAGCTTGTGTTAATTTGTGCATCCGATGATGACAGAGTTGAAGTGCGTGAAGCTGAAACACTTAAATTAAAATATTATTTACCCTCTGGACCTGACCCTGAGTTATTTATTTTGTCACCCGATGACGAAACCCTTTACATAGCTAACGAAGATGACGCTATGGTGACTGTTGTAGATATGAATGACAAAATGATCATTGATGATATACCGGTTGGTGTAGAACCAGAAGGAATGGGCTTAACAAATGATGGCAAAGTTTTAGTGAATACCTCTGAGACTACAAATATGGCACACTTCATCGATACAAGTACTTTAGATATTTTAGAGAATGTTCTAGTTGATGCTAGACCAAGAGTAGCTATGTTTACCCCTAATGATAAAGAGGTTTGGGTGTCTGCTGAGATTGGAGGCACTGTTAAAGTTATTAACCCATCAACGAAAGAAGTTACCCACACAATAGGATTCGAAATTCCAGGAGTTAATGAAGAGAGTATTCAACCTGTTGGCGTTCGACACACCAATGATGGTAAGTATACTTTTGTTGCATTGGGGCCTGCCAATAGAATTGCAGTTATTGATCAAAAAACTAAGGAACTAATTAAATATTTACTCGTTGGTCAAAGAGTTTGGCAACTAGCCTTTACTCCTGATCAGAAAACTCTACTCACGACTAATGGAGTTAGTAATGATGTTTCCATAATTGATGTGGAGAAACTAAAAGTAAAAAAATCTGTCAAAGTTGGTCGTTTTCCCTGGGGTGTGGTAATAAGTCCTGAGTCCTAGACGACCATATCATCAGTCATAATTTAATGAGTACTGCACTTCAAATCAAAAATGTTTCGCACAAATTTGGAGAATTTAAAGCACTTAATAATGTTAGTATCAAAATAGATTCAGGAGATTTTACAGTTCTATTGGGCCTTAATGGAGCCGGAAAAACTACACTTTACTCACTAATAACAAGACTATACAACAATAATTCTGGCTCTATAAAAATTCATAATTTTGATGTTAGAGAAGAATCTTCAGATGCTCTCAAAAATATTGGAGTAGTTTTTCAACAACCAACTCTTGATTTGGATCTTAGTGTCGAAGAAAATTTACATTACCATTCGTCCTTGCATGGATTAAGTTTCGCTGATGCTAAAGAAAGAATTGAAGAAGAAATTCGGAGAATAGATTTAACTGATAAATTAAAAAATAAAGTACGTTCTCTTTCGGGAGGTCAACGGAGAAGAGTTGAGATCGCACGATCGCTTCTTCATAAACCAAAATTACTACTTCTAGACGAGCCAACAGTTGGATTAGATATTGGATCAAGGCAAATGATTCTTAAACATGTAAAATCACTTTGTAAAAAAGGAGATCTTGCAGTTTTATGGGCAACACACTTAATTGATGAAATTGACAAAGGTGAAAAAGTTGTAATTATTCATAAAGGAGAAATAGTTGAATCGGGTGATGTATTAAAAATAGTAAAAAAAACAAAACAAAAAAATATCAGAGATGCCTTCAATAAGCTTGTTGGAGTGAAAGTATGAAACCGATTATATATTTGAGATGTTTTAAAGGAATTGTATTAAGAGAGGCATTAAGATTCTTTCACCAAAAAGAACGATTTTTTTCAGCACTCGTTAGACCTTTAGTTTGGTTAGGAATATTTGCTGCAGGTTTCAGGTCTGTCCTTGGTGTGGCAATTATTCCTCCGTATGAAACTTATATTCCATATGAGGTTTATATTGCCCCTGGTCTTATTGCAATGATTCAATTATTCAATGGGATGCAAAGCTCATTATCCATGGTTTATGACAGAGAAATGGGGAGTATGAAAACGATGTTAGTTAGTCCCATTCCAAGGTGGTTTTTGCTAATATCGAAATTACTTGCTGGTGTATTTGTTTCTATACTTCAAGTTTATGCTTTCCTTATAATTGCATCTTTCTGGGAGATTATACCTCCAATTACAGGTTATTTTACAATTTTACCAGCGTTGATATTTACTGGTTTAATGTTAGGCTCGTTGGGGATGTTTCTTTCCTCGGCTATTAAACAATTAGAAAATTTTGCCGGGGTTATGAATTTTGTTATTTTTCCTATGTTTTTTGCCTCGTCAGCATTGTATCCACTTTGGAAGATCGAAGAAACTAGTGAATGGTTATATTACGTATGTTTTTATAATCCATTTACATATGCAGTTGAATCTATAAGATTTTCTTTGTATTCTCAATTTAATTTTGAGTATACTGCAGGTATAGTAATTTTTACTGTAATATTTCTTATTCTATCAATTTTGGGATATGATCCTGCAAGAGGCTCTCTACAAAAAAAAGGAGGAAGTTAGTCTATGAATTTTTTAATGATTATAATCTTTTTATTTATTCAATTGCCAAGCGAGTCAAATGCAGAGGGTGATTTATCAATTCGATCAAAAAAGTTAGTATTAAATTTGGGATCTGACAAAAGCGACTACGATATGTCACAAAAAATTTTTAATATGGAAACTGGCAAAGCTTATAGATTAGAAATTACAAGTATGGGATTTAAAGAATATGAATTAGAAGCAGAGGATTTTTTTAGAAATATTTGGATTCGTTCAATTGAAATAGATGGGATTGAGTTGGATGCACCTGTAATTAATGAAATAGAATTTGAGAGAGAGGGTGAAATTGAAATTAAGTTTGTACCAATTAGGCCTGGAGAATATGATTTTGAAATTGAAAGGTTACAAAGTAAAGGAATGGTTGGTAAATTTATCGTTAAATAATTTTATTTGGGAGAAAATATGATGCAAAAAATAATTTTTAATTTCTTTATTTACTTTACTATTATGCTCACGACAGCCAGTGATTCCTTATCGATCGAACTCGATAAAACACCAAAAAAATGGCCGTGCGATCAGGTGTATAATCCTAAACTAAACCTTGGATCAATATGGCAAGGGCCTTCTATAGAGGAATCTTTGAAAGATTGGTGGAAGCATGATGATGTGATTGAATATGTTAATATATTATCTGAACCAACTTTAACTGAGGAGAACGGAACAGTAGTAATAGAGGAATTTGCAAAAAAATATACTTATTTAGGTGTTTTAAAAAAACCTGAACAAAGAGAAAAGTTAATTTTTCTTTTTGCGGGTCTTTATCAAAAAGCTAAGGACAGAAGAGAAAGACAATATAAGGGGATCATTAAATTTGTTGATAGGCAAGAAAGTCTAAGGAAGGCAATTGGTGAATCGTCAAAGTTAATAAGAAAATATAGAAAAAATAAAATGGATAAAAAAAGTAAAAAATATATTGATGCAAATTCTCAATTAGAATGGAATACACGAGTTTTTGATCAGAGAACAAGATTAACGGAATACGTCTGTGAGGAACCAGTATTCAATACGCAAAGACTAGGATATCAAGCTAGAAAAATTCTATCTTATATACAATAATTTCCCTTTGAATCATTTCTTTGTTAATGAATTCAAAATGAATAAAAAAATCAGGTTTCTTTAATAAACAATCACTATATATATCATAGCCCAAGGTGGGCTATATTAATCTAAACCATAAAAAGGAGTAAATTATGGCTTGGACAAAACCAATGATTTCTGAGATCTCTGTAGGTCTAGAAATCAATTCTTACGCTTGCGCTGAGAAGTAATCTCTGCAATAGCTATTGCCCCCTTAAGTCTAATTTGATTTAAGGGGTGCATTTAAAGTAGTATAATTATGTTAAAAGTTTTGATTTTAGGTTCAGCTGCAGGAGGTGGTTCTCCACAATGGAACTGTAACAGTTCAGTGAGTAAAAAAGTAAGGGATGGATTACCTGGAACTTCACCGAGAACTCAATCATCCATCGCAGTTACTTCAAATGACGAGGATTGGGTTTTGTTTAATGCTTCACCTGATTTAGGTTCACAAATTTTAAATAATAAACAAATGCATCCGAAAAGAGATCTTAGGCATAGCCCTATCAAAGGTGTTGTTCTGACAAATGGCGATGTAGATCATGTTGCAGGTTTATTATCCTTGAGGGAAAGGCAAAATTTATCTGTTTATGCCCACAAAAGAGTACATTCAGTTTTAAAAGAAAACTCGATTTTCAATGTTTTAAATCCAGATTATGTAGATAGAAGAAATTTAGAGATGAATAAAAAATTCGAGATTAAAAGTAAGGAAGGAAAAGATCTCAATATTGAAATAGAAGCATTTGAAGTCCCAGGAAAAATTGCACTTTGGCTAGAAGATGAATCAAAAGGGGCAAATTTTGGAACTGAAGAAGGAGATACAATTGGTTTAAAGATATTTTCATCGCAAAACAATAAATCGTTTTTTTACATTCCAGCATGTGCAGAAATGACAACTGATTTAGCTGAAAGAATTAAAGATTCAGATGTTGTGTTGTTTGATGGAACTTTATGGGAAAATGACGAAATGGCTACTAGTAAGGTTGGTGAAAAAACTGGACAAAGAATGGGTCATATGAATAATTCTGGAAAAAATGGTTCAATACAAGCATTTAAAGATTTAGGGGTAAAAAGAAAAATTTTTATTCATATAAATACAACCAATCCAATACTTTTGGAAGATTCAAAAGAAAGAAAGATTGTTGAAGAAAATGGTTGGGAAGTAAGTTATGATGGAATGGAGATTGAAATATGAAAAGTATTGCTGAAGAAAAACTAAAAAATCAAATACTCATGACTAAAAATGAGTTCGAGCAGCGCCTTAGAAATATCGGTGCTGAACGCTACCATGATAATTGTAGATTTCATCATCTTCTTCATAGTGGAAAATTAAATAAAGGACAAGTACAGGCATGGGCAATCAATAGATATTATTATCAAATTAATATCTCTATTAAAGATTCTGCATTAATGTCAAGAATTAAAGATCCTGACCTTAGGAGAATTTGGATTAAAAGAATATTGGATCACGATGGAAGAAAAGGGGATGAAGGTGGTATTGAACGATGGTATAAATTAACTGATGGTCTTGATTTAGATCGAGATTATGTAAAATCAACCGATGGAATTCTCCCAGCGACCAAATTTGCCGTTGATGCATACGTGACTTTTGTAAGGGAGAAGTCAATTCTTGAAGGAGTAACATCTTCGCTAACAGAGCTTTTTGCTCCTAAGATTCATAAAGAACGAATTGTAGGCATGCTTGAAAACTACGATTTTATAAATGATATAACTATGGCTTATTTTAAAAAGAGAGTTGATCAGGCAACTGATGATGCCGATTTTGTCTTAAACTATGCACTAAAAAATGCGAAAACAAGAAAAGAACAAGATTCGGTTTGCGAAGCTTTAAAATTTAAAACCGACGTCTTATGGGTTATGCAAGACGCTCTTTATCACTCCTATATCAATGGACATGTTCCACCAGGAGCTTTTATGCCAGAGGAT
Source organism: Alphaproteobacteria bacterium (assembly GCA_019650635.1). Classification (GTDB taxonomy): domain Bacteria; phylum Pseudomonadota; class Alphaproteobacteria; order Methylaequorales; family Methylaequoraceae; genus Methylaequor. Next base: position 196,992 of record BOXE01000001.1, read on the forward strand.
TTTAATGAAAGATATACTGAAAATAAATGAGAGCGTTAAACCAAAATTCCCAAAACATGTTAGATTTAGACATAATAAAGCAAGAGACGAATGGGTTATTTTGGCTCCTGAACGGCTTGTTAAACTTGATCCAGTCGCTGTTGAGATTCTCAAACTTGTCGATGGTAAAGTTTCTGTTGGTGAAATCTCAACTGACTTGTCAAAAAAGTTTAATGCACCTAAAGAGGTTATAATGAAAGATGTAATTGAAATGTTGCAAGAACTATCAGACAAAGGGTTTATTGAAGAATGAAAAGCGATGAATTAAAATCAGGTTCAAAACAGTTAAAGACTGCCTCTGAACACGGTATACAGGCCCTTTGGCACTTCTTAGCCGAACTCTCTCATAGATGTCCTCTGCAATGTCCTTATTGCTCAAACCCAGTCCAACTTGAGAAAAAAACTGGTGAGTTAACAACAGATGAGTGGAAATCGGTTATTGACCAGGCTGTTGATATGGGCATGCATCAAATACATCTTTCAGGTGGAGAGCCAACAGTCAGGCATGATCTTGAGGATATTGTTGAACATTGTACAGTTAAGGGTTTATATACGAATCTAATTACCTCTGGAGTTTTATTAAATCCTGATAGACTGAAAAAACTTGAGAAACTTGGTTTAGAGCATGTACAACTTTCCTTTCAAGATACTGACAATGAAAATGCAGATAGAATTGGAGGCTACAAAGGAGGGCATGCAAAAAAACTTGAAGTAGCAAAATGGGTAAGAGAGGTTGAATTACCGTTAACTTGCAATTGTGTTGTTCATAGACAAAATATAGATAATCTTGAAAATTTTATTCAAATGGCCCTTGACCTTGATGCTGAAAGGGTTGAGATTGCTCAGGTTCAATACTACGGTTGGGCCTTAAAAAATAGAGCAGCATTTATACCTACGCCCGAACAATTAGATCATGCCACTGAAATAGTTGAAAAAGCTAGAATTGATCTCAAAGGAAAATTAGTTATTGATTACGTAATTCCCGATTATTACGCAAAGCATCCTAAAAATTGTATGGGAGGTTGGGGAAGAAGGTTTTTAAACATGAATCCAAAAGGAGAGGTATTACCGTGTCACGCGGCAGAGACTATTCCCCACCTTAAGTTTGACAATGTTAGAGAAAAAAGTCTTAAATGGATTTGGGAGAACTCTGAGGCATTTAACTTATACAGAGGTACCGATTGGATGCCTGATCCTTGTAAATCTTGTGATAGAAAAGAAATTGATTGGGGAGGTTGTAGATGCCAGGCGATGGCCCTAACTGGTGACGCTAAAAATACTGATCCAGCGTGTTCTATATCACCTTTACACAAAGAAATATTTGCAATGGCAGCTGAGGAAGCTAGGCGTGCTCCACCAGAATTTATTTACAGACGCTACGGTGTTAGATTTAATTCACCTATATAATTATCGATAATTAATTGATAGGCATTCTCATTATGATTGACAAACACCATTTTAATTATTAGATATATCTTTATACTTGAACAATAAAAAAGGATGTAAAATGAAAAAACTTTTTCTAACTTTATTTTTTGTAATGTTTTCAGCAAATTCTTTTGCCGCAGATGTTACAATAGAAATGTTAAATAAAAATAAAGAAACAAAAAAAAGAATGGTTTATAGTCAAGAACTCGTTAAGATTGACGTTGGTCAGTCCATTGAATGGGTTCCTACAGCTAAAGGACATAACGTAGAAATGCTAGCTGGTCCCGAAGGATATGAATTACCAAAAAAAACAAAATTAAACGACCCTGTGACCATAACTTTTGACAAACCAGGTATTTACCTTTACCAATGTTCTCCTCACGCAGCAATGGGAATGATTGGTTTGGTTGTAGTTGGTGGCGACACCTCTAATATGGATGCCATAAAAGCTTTGAAAGTTACAGGTGGAAAATCTAAGAAAAAAAGAGACAAACTTTTAAGTGAAATTTAGAATTCATTCGTTTCATTCTCATAAAGCCCAGCCAAACCTAGCTGGGCTTTTTTTTTAAACTAATTTCTATTCAGACAGGTTAACAGATACCCACCTTTCCAGCGATGGTTCAGGTTTAAATACATCCGGGTGTATAATTTCGCATAAAATTTTTATACTTTCCAGTAATCGTGGCCCTGGTCTATTAAAAAACTTGTTACCATCTACTACAAATACTTCTTTCTGTTTAAGTAATGAATGAAAATTAAGATTTGACTTTTTAATTTCAAGTTTTGTTCTTCTTATATCAAATCCGCACGGCATAAATATAACAATGTCAAATTTGTTTTGTGAAAGATCACTTGTGGAAACAAATTTTGAATTCTTTCCAGATTCAATTAAAACATTTTCTGCATTGCTTATACGCAAAATTTCAGGAATCCAATTACCAGCAATCATTAGGGGCTCTATCCATTCAATACACAAAACCTTTTTCGTATTGGTAGAGTTTAACTTTTTCTTAATAACGTTAATCTCCTTGTTAATTATTTCAATAACCTTTGAAGCTTCGTTAGAGGCATTGAGTTTTTCTCCAACAAATAAAATATCGTTGATGACGTCTTTAAAATAATTAGGTTTTAAATCTATTAAGATTGGCTTTTTTTTGAGCCAGAGATTTAAACATTTTTTTACATCTTCAATTGAAACTGCACATACCGAACAATGAGATTGAGTAATAATGACATCTGGATCAATTTTTTGGAGTAGTTCTGAATCAACCTCATAGACAGACAGTCCTTTTTCTAAAATGCTTTGAATATTTTCGTTAATATTATAAGAAGTTTCATTGACATCAACTTTACTTTTTGTAAGTTTAGGAAGTTTTTCAATACCTTGTGGATAATCGCATTCGTGCGAAATACCAACCAGGTTATTAATTAGCCCTAGAGAACAAACAATTTCAGTGGCACTAGGGATAAGACTTACTATCTTCATTTATCAAAAATTTTTGTTTTGCAACTTGAGAAAAACGTCGAGTAATGGATAAAGACACAAAAAAAATATCTATTGGACTGGAGCTCTGCCTTTTATCAAAGCGTCTGTAGTGCTGTCAGATTTTTTTCTTTTTCCAGGTCTTAGACTTAAGATCGGAATGTTGTGTTTTACAAGTATTTCGTCGATTTCATCCTGATTTTCCTTAATAAATTTATTTAGTTTTTTCTTCCAATCAGTTTCACCATCTCTTACACCCATTGTCGTGTAATAATCCATCCTACCCCAACCCTGATCCGTAGTTTCTAGGGGAATAAATTGATATTTGCTTTTGTCATAACCCTTTTTTTCAAGATAGTATACAGCAATGGGTCCAGACATAAACACGATGTCGACTAAACCATCAATTAGATCTTCTATCATCGACTCCCCGATCACCGCTTTTCTAGGGTCAAAGGTGAGGTTGTAAGGCCTTACCCTACCCATAAGATTATATCTTTGTAGAACAAATGTAGGAGGGGTGCCAGCTTGAACTCCAATACTTAGATCAGCTAACTGAGGATGATTAGGTCTATCAACTTCTATTCCATTTTCTTTGAGAAAAATCATTCCATATGACCATCTCATATAAGGTATGGTATTTAGCACCAGATCATTACCAGCTGTAATGCCAATTAGAATGTCACACTTTTTTTTATTAAGGGTATTTCTAACGTATCCAATTACCTGAGGAAAGTATTCATAGACTACTGGAATATTTAGCTTTTCACCGAGCAAATCGGCTATAGCGTTTTCGAAACCTTCCCCTTTTTCATTTGAAAAAGGGAGATTTGAGGGGTCTGCGCAAACTCGTAAATTTTCCGTATCAACAGCTTCAATAGCAGATTCTCTGGATTTTACATCCATTGTGAGCAACATTACTAGAGATAATGTAAGTATGAAGACTCGTTGCATTTGAAATTTAAGTAAAATTGAATTTAATCAACTTCTTTAAATTTTGGAAGCTTTGGTAGTCTAACTCCACGTCTTATTTTACCGTCAGCTCTAGCTTTAACATAGCGAAATATGTCTTCAACGTGTGGAGCAACATTTGTATTTGCACCGTAAGCAGGCATCACATTACCTTTTTGTGCACCTTCATCTTCGCCTCTTCCATTCATAATTACGTTAAAGAAATCGTCATATGATAAGCCTTGTGTAACCGATACCATTAAAGAAGGAGCGTAAGTACTTCCCATTGCATCAGGCCCGTGACATACGTGGCATTCGGCATGGTAAGCTCTCCATCCTTTATAAGTTGCAAAATCCATCCAACCATATTGCATTTCAACCAAGCTATCATCACCTCTGCACTCTTCTAAGTCATCTTCTGATACCATATCAACTGCTTTGCCTTTACAGTTAATTTGGATTAGATTCAGAGGAGTACCATCTTCTTTTAATCTGTCGCCCTTACCATATTTAATAACGTAAGTTGGGTTGTCGTCTTTATCGAAAGCAGGTTCAACTGCTTCTGGTGTTGGGATCGCTTTAGCACTAAATCCTACGACTAGCGATGCAACTAAAGCATATTTGTTAAGTTTAAAGTTCATATTTCAAGTCCTAATTAATCATTAAAAAAATAGTTACTATTTATATTGTAAATTATATCAAAATCTCAAGAAATTTAAAAAATTTTTTTCAAAAAAAAAGCCCGACTAAAAAGCCGGGCTTCTTTTAAATACTGTTTACGCTACTACGGTAAAGCGAAGACAGTTAATACGCCACCTAATGCAGTGTGGTTACTTAGTGCAGAGTATGCACCAACAGCACCTAAACCTGCAGTTGGGTCAGTAAGACCAGCAGCAAGACCGATTCCAGCCCAACCACCAACACCTGATAAGATACCTACATATTGCTTACCTTTATGAGAGTAAGCCATGAAGTTACCGATAATACCAGAAGGTGTTTTGAACGAGAATAGTTCTTTACCAGTTTTACTTTCAACAGCTTTAGCGTATCCTTCTAACGTACCGTAGAATGTAATTCCACCAGCTGTAGCTAATGCACCACTCCATACAGAGAAAGGCTCAGGGTTAGACCATGCGATCTTACCTTTGTCAGCATCCCATGCAATGAAGTTACCTAGGTGTGTTCCGCCTGGAGCTGGGTACATAGATAATGTAGCACCAACATAAGCGTTACCAGCAACGTAGTCTACTTTGAATGGTTCGTAGTCCATGCAAACGTGGTTTGTTGGAACCATGAACAATCCAGATAGTCTATCGTAAGCAGCAGGCTGTTGGTCTTTAGTACCTAGAGCCGCTGGGCAGATGTTAGTAGTGTTAACATCTTCACCTTGGTGTGCAGTTGAATATCTGTCTACCACTTGTGGACGACCTGTTTTCATGTCAACGTGAGTTGCCCAGTTCACAGCTGGATCATACTTCTCAGCAACTAATAGCTCACCAGAAGCTCTATCCATTGTGTAAGCAAAACCGTTTCTGTCAAAGTGTACAAGTGCTTGACGGTTTTTACCTTTTACTTTCATGTCAACAAGAATCATCTCGTTAACACCGTCGTAATCCCACTCATCGTAAGGAGTCATTTGATATAACCATTTAGCCATACCGTTGTCTGGGTTACGAGCCATAATCGTCATAGACCATTTGTTGTCACCAGGACGAACAACTGGGTTCCATGTTGATGGGTTACCTGTACCGTAGTACAAAGTGTTTAATTTAGAGTCATAACCGTAGAAACCCCAAATTGAACCACCACCAATTTTCCATGCATCACCAGGCCAAGTTTTCAATGAAGAATCTTTACCAATTGGTTTTAACATAGAAGTAGTTTTGTTTGGATCAACTAGCATGTCCTTATCTGGACCCATGCTGTAAGCTCTCCAAAGTCTCTTACCACTGTTGATATCGTACTGTGTCCAGTTACATCTCACACCGAATTCAGCACCAGAACAACCAACACCTACCATATCTTTGATGATGAATGGTTGACCTGAACCAGTAGAAGCAGAGACACCATATTTACCAGTACCAGAGTGTAGGTTAGTTGTAATCCACTTCTCTTTACCAGTTTTAGCGTCTAACGCAATTACTGAAGTATCAGCAGCATGTAGAACGATAGTTCCATTAGGGTGATAGTTAACACCACGGTTTACGTTATCACAGCACATAACTGAAATAACTCTATCCATAGTTTCACCACCTGGATACTTACCACCTTTTACAGGGTTGTATTTCCACATGATTCTTTGGTTATCATTAAGATCTAAAGCGTACACTATGTTTGGAATTGCAGTGTGAACGTACATTACATCACCAATTACTAGTGGACCACCTTCGTGACCTCTAAGTACACCAGTAGAAAAAGTCCAAGCGACTTTTAAGCTACCAACGTTACTTTTGTTGATTTGATCAAGGTTTGAGAAACGGTGACCAGCGTAATCGCCAGACTGTTGTACCCATTGTCCTGGATCTTTCATCATTTTCTCAAGCTTTGAGTTAGCACTTACAGCAAATGGAAGAGCTAAAGCAGCTGAAGCAATGATGCTTTTTTTCAAAATACTCATAAAGTATTTCTCCTTTATTACGATTAATATTTGGGCGATTGCCCGGTTATTGATTGGAATCAAAAACAAACAAAAATCGTTAGTTATTTGATTTCCTCCCACCTCATTATATTATGTCTGAATATCGTAAATTCAAGACAAAAATATGAATGTAACATGAACAAAATAAGGTGAAGGACACGGATATATTATTTTAATAATAAAATCAATGGGTTAGGTTTGGATTTGCCTTGTAAAAAAGTTGTGGATAAGTCCAAAAAAAAATGCAGTAAATGAACGTTAGATGAATGTTTAAATTAACTTTTGTTCAGAATTCGAAAAAATTAAATGAAATCAATCACTTACATACGTAAAAAATTTGGACATTTTATTGAACTACATTTTACAACGATTTATGCAAAAAAAACTCTTAAATATCGATTATTTATGTGTATATTAATTTTATGAATGCAATAAATAATAAGTTAATTTTTTTATTTTTATTTTTTTCAATTACTTTTGTATTTGCAAATGATAAAAAACCTGAACCTGTAACGTGGGAACAAAACGTAAAAGGGTTATTATATGATGATGGTGTTAAAATTAGTGATGGTTCAGACCTTATGGTTCTAGAAACACCCTACAGAGCTCTAGACGCAGCAATTGTTCCAATTTCAATAAACTTTCTAAAAGATCAATTACCTACTGATTATATAAAACATCTAACAATTGTTATTGATGAAAATCCATCACCTATAGTCGGTAAATTTGAATTTAGTCCTAAAGTCGGTAATGCAAGTTTTTCAACAAGAGTTCGCATTGACAAATATACATATGTCAGAGCCATTGCTGAAAATAACAAAGGAGAAAAGTATATGGTCTCTAATTTTGTTAAAGCTGCTGGAGGTTGTTCAGCACCAAGTCTTGCTGACATGGATTCTGTTATGGCTCGATTAGGAAAAATGAAAATGAAATTTATAAAAACAAGTAATGAGACTAATAAATTAAATAAAGCTAAATTTTTAATAAGTCATCCAAACTTTTCTGGGTTACAGTTCAACCAACTGACTCGCTCTGAGATACCAGCACATTTCATAAATTTTGTTAGAATAGAGCAGGATGGGGACTTAATTTTTGAAGCTTCACCTGATATATCTCTTTCAGAAGATCCCTCTTTTACCTTTAACTATTTAAATACTGGCGGTTCACTGACGGTAAAAGTCAATGACAGTGAAGGACAAAGTTTTTCAAAAGAATTTTCTTTTTAACAAATTTTAACGATAAATAATTAAAAACACTCTAATTCAGAAGCTGCTTGAGCTCTGAAAAGCTTTTGCATCCTATCTTTTGAAAGTCCAACACTTTTAAAAGCTTCTTCTCTTGGACTGTTTCCTTCCCAAAGTCTTGCTATGGCTTCAGCTTGCGCATATTCTTTAAAAGTCATCCTTTTAGCAATTTCATCAATTGCACATGAACACTTTGCCATAAAATCTCTATTCGAGGCATTTGAAGACATGCATGCAAACACAAATTCAGACCGTGCTAGCGTTGGGAAATCATTTGAATGAGATTTATTAAACAGTAATGTTGCTAAGATTAAACTGATTGAAACTAATAATTTATTTATCATGATTTATTTTTATCCTTTCTTTTTTTATATTCTTCTCTAAGTTCTTTGTTGGTTCTAATGCCCTGAAACTCAAGTATCTCTTTAACCATGTCATCAGGGTTTTCCAAATCCTTGATAAAGGCTTCAATTTTAAAAATATAACCAGGAATTTCTTCGGACATTGTAATAATAAATTTTTTTTGTCTTATATCTAGAAACTCGGTTTTTTAATTCAGTTTTAGTAAATGGCTGAAAGGCAATTTCTTTGGCTGCGATTTCCTGATTGTTGTAGTTAATTTTAATGTCTTTTACATCAGTAGCTGCAATTGTGTGTCGTATTCTACTCCGAAAAAAAAGAGCATTGCCCCCAGTCAATCTTTGCATATCTCTTGAGTCCCTCTCAAAAAAAAGCATAAAAACTGGGTTTCCTTTAGCACCTATCTGAGGAGGAAATCTTACTTTATTTCTTCCTTTGAGATATCTAAAAGTAATGTGTTTCGTGTTATCATCGTCAATTTTAACGATATTTAAAACAACATTACCAACAAAATTATCTTCTCTAGTGGATTCCTTCTGAAATTTGTAAAATATTCTCGACGGTTCTGTAATAGTTTTTAGATGTTCATCAATGAAAAGTGCGATATTTGCACTTGACATTTCTTTTATCAGCTCAAGTTTAAATTCCTCTGTTCCCCATTTAGCTCTTTTTTCTTCAGCATTTTCAGCATTTGAGAAATCATCTGGATTGGCATCACTGTCAGCAGCAAAAGAGAGATTTGACAAAAAACAAAAAAATACCAATAAAATAACTGATAGACTATTTGAAGAATTTAATTTGTTATTATTTATCATTACGTTATATTTATGATCTATAATTATATGATTTTCAATAAAGATTTTACTTATGTCAAATAAATACAAAAATATTTCAGTTATTTCAACAGGTTCTTGGGTACCATCTGACCAAGATTTTCGTGCGGATAAAAAAGGAACGTATCAAGTTCAAATCAACGAACTTGTGCTTATGGTATCGATCGGAATTCATGAACATGAGAAAGTAAAAAAACAAAGAGTTTCTATTTCTTTATCTATTCAAGCCCTCGACAATTTAGATAAAGTCGATGAGAATATAAATAATGTTGTTTCATATGAGCAGATCATAAAAAAATTAAAAAATATAATTTCGAAGGGACATATTGAACTACTGGAAACCCTTGGCGAAAAAATTATGGATATGTGTTTTGAAGAATCAAGGATTATGTCAGTATGGATGAAATTGGAAAAGTTAGATGTTTTTTCTGAAACAAAGAGTGTGGGCATTGAACTAGTTAGAAGTAAAAGAGACCATTTAGTAAGAAAATCTACTAGGACTAATATCGAAAAAATAAAAAAAAAATAACTCCATTTCAAAAAACATTATGTGGATTGTAAAAATAGGTGGTAGTTGGATAAATAACCCCAATTTAAGCAATTTAATTAAGAATCTTCAAAGATTATCTAACAAAGACAATATTATCATCGTTAATGGCGGAGGGATGTTTTCAGATTCAGTCAGATTAGTTTATGAAAGTAAAAGAATGTCTGAGAAAACAGGTAATTATATTGCATTGAAAGCTACAGAATTATTTTCGCATCTTTTAAAAGAAATCGATAAAAATATTTGTTTAGTTGATGACATTGAATCCCTAAGGTTCTCGAATAAAATGTTAAAAATTTGGCTTCCTTCTATGATTTTAAAAAACGATTCCACTTTTATAAAAAATTGGGAATCAACATCTGACTCAGTTGCTGCATGGCTTCACACCAAAATTAATTCATTAGGATTACTTTATGTAAAATCTTTAACCTTTGAAAAAAAAAAAATATAAATTAAAATATCTTCAAGATAATGGAGTATTGGATAAAAATGTTGACAAGTATTTGATTAAGTCAGCAAACATAAAAATTATCGGACAAGAAATAATAAATTTAATTGGAAAGTTCTAACACTTTCAGAGAATTTTTAGAATTAAATGAGGTTAAACTTTGATGAATAAAAAAATTGAAAAAAGATGGGCTTGGGTTTTAACAGGGTCAGGACATTTCTTTACTGAAACAATAGATCTAATAAACAATTTAGAAAAAGTAGATTTATTTATTTCTAAAGCAGCAGAAGAAGTTTTAGTTATGTATAAAAAAAAGGGCAAAGTGTCAAAGAGCGTTAAAGTTTACCAAGATAATTCTGCCAGTTCGGCATCTGTTGGAAATTTTTACAAGGGAACATATCATACTCTTGTTATGGCTCCTACATCTAGTAACACAGTAGCAAAATGTGTTTATGGCATTTCAGACACCCTTGCAACTAATATTTTTGCACAGTCAGGAAAATGCAACGTTAATTGTATTTTTTTTCCATGTGATACCGCTCCGGAATTAAAAACAATGGCACCTGGTGGTCTTGTAGACGTATTTCCTCGAGCAATCGATTTAGAAAATGTTGAGAAATTAAAAAAATTTTCTATTACAAAAGTTGTAATGAGTTTTAAAGAGCTCGAGTCAGAAATAATTGAAAGAGAAAAATGTCTGAAAAAATCTTATTCCTGACAGGAAAACTTGCTGAAAGACAATTGAAAAGAATCTTATCTTCGATGAAACCTGAGTTTAGATATAAAATTAACCAGATTGGGGTTAACGTTGCAGCTTTAATGTCTGAAAACATTATCATGAGAAGGTTAGACAAAGAGCAAAATGCAGACAGAATTATTGTTCCTGGGAAATTTAGAGGTGATCTAAAAAAACTTAGCAGATATTTTAATATTCCTGTAGAAAGGGGACCAGATGACATAAGCCATTTACCTGATTATTTTGGTCTAAAAAAACCAGATAATGAATTACTAGAATATGAATGTGAAATATTTGCAGAAATTGTAGATGCTGCAGATATGAGTATTAGAAAAATAATACAAGTTGCTAAAGATTATAAAAATCAAGGAGCTAATGTTATAGATCTTGGTTGCATGCCTGATACCAAATTTGATCATCTAGAAGACACAATTAAAGCACTGAAGTGTAATGGATTTAAAGTGTCTGTAGATTCAGCAAATTCAGAAGAATTAATTCGTGGCGCTAACTCTGGTGCAGACTTCATTTTAAGTGTAAATGAGAAAAATCTTCATATTTTAGATGAAGTCAAAAGTGTTCCAGTAGTGATTCCCTCTAACCCAGGAGATTTGAAGTCTCTGGAACGAACGATTAAAAAACTAGAAATTAATAAAAGAGCCTTTTTTGCAGATCCAATTCTTGATCCAATTCATTACGGTTTTGCTGAATCTATTATGCGATATATTAAGTTAAGGGAAAATTATCCTAAAATTAAAATTTTCATGGGAACAGGAAATTTAACGGAACTTACTGACAGTGATTCAGCAGGGGTAAATGCTACATTGATGGGATTGGTTTCAGAATTATCTATCGATGCTGTTCTTGTGGTTCAAGTAAGTGGTCATTGTAAAAATTCAATTAAAGAAACTGATGCCGCAAGAAAAATAATGCACTTTTCAAAACAAAATAAACGGTTGCCATTTAGAATAGATAACAGTCTTATGGGAATGGCTGAGAGAAAACCTTCAAGAAAATCAAAAAAAGAGATCAAAGAAATAAAAGTTTTATTAAAGATAAAAATTTTAGAATTTATGTAGGTGAGGATGGCATAAATATTTTTAATTCCGAAACTCATTTAGTTAAAATTGATCCATTTGATTTTTATGATAAGCTTAAAGTTGAAAATGATGCTAGCCATGCTTTTTATCTAGGTGTAGAGCTTGCTAGAGCCCAAATTGCATGGCAACTGGGTAAAAATTACGATCAAGATAATGAATTAAAATGGGGTGTTGCATCAAAAGTAAAAAAAGTTAATTTGAAAAAACGCCCAAAATTAAAATCAACGCAAAAAAAATGATTATTGAAACAATAATTTGTACAAAGAATAGTCAGGGAATAGTTAATTTTGCACCTTTTGGAATAAAAAAAAATAAAAATTACATATTAATTTCACCCTATATACCCTCAACTACATTGAATAACCTCAAAGAAACAGGTAATGCATCCATTAATTATACTGATGACGCTACCTTTTTTGTAAACTGTATATTAGGAAAAAAGAACTTTGAGAAAATAAAATGTTCAAAAATAAATAGTTATTTTTTAAAAGATGCTTTGGCACATGATGAAGTTGTTGTTGAATCCATTGAAGAAAATAAAGTAAGACCAAATTTCAAATGTAAGATCATTTATAAAGAAGAACACAAACGATTTGAGGGCTATAACAGAGCAAGAAATTCTTTGATTGAAGCATGTATTTTAGCTTCGAGGGTAAAAATTTTAAAAAAAAAGCAAATATTAAAAGAATTGGAAGGCTTAAAAAATTCTGTTGAAAAAACAGCTGGGATTAAAGAGAGAAAAAGTTGGAACCTAATAAGTAAATTTATTTTAAATGAAACCAGGTGAATACAAAAACATGTCAGTAAGAACTAATTTGCTGATCAGCTTAAGAAGTCTTGATGAACTTTCTGAGGAAATTATCAATGAAGTCGATATTCTTGATTTAAAAGATCCTCTAAATGGTTCAATAGGCGCATGGGATTTACAAGATATAAAAAAAGTAATAAGTATATTTAAAAATCAAATTCAGATTTCGGCAACTTTAGGTGATATTTTTATTAATGATAAATTTCTGATTAAATTAAAACAATTTGATAAGCTAAATTTAGATTATATCAAGTTTGGTTTGTTATCTATGAATATAAAAAATTTGTTTGATAAAATAAAATTTTTAGAAGAAAGAAAGTTTAAAACAAAATTGGTATGTGTTGTATTTGTAGACATGTGCGATCACTTAAAATTAGTATATAAAAGCTTAGATTTATTTGATGCATGTGGAATCAAATATATAATGTTAGATACATATAATAAAAATAATGGTGACCTTTTATCATTTTGTAATATTTCTAATCTAGATAAATTCATTTCTAAATGTAAAAAGTTTGACATAAAAATTGGTCTGGCTGGCTCTTTAAAAGAGACTCACATTCCTTTAATGATGAAGCTTAAACCAAATATTCTCGGATTTAGGTCTGCAATTTGTAAATTAAACAAAAGAATGTCTGAGGTTGATACAAGAAAATTAAAGAAAATATCACGTCATTTTAATCTTTGTAATAATAAAGCAATCGAAACCGCAGGAGCATGAAAAGAGGCCTCCTTATTAAGTTTTGATTAATTTAAAAATTGTTTAAAGTAAAAGGTTTTTAATTTTTTTTTTTTTAAATAGTTATATAGAACATCTTGACCAATGCCGGAAATAACAACCGGTTGATTTTTCAATAAAAATTTTTTTTGAAGTTCTAATGTTATTTGAAAAATTTGGTTTAATTGTATAGATGATAATTTTTGTGAAATTACTTTAAGTTTTTTTAAATTTTTTGATTTGTAGTCAAATCCAAAAACTTCTCGATAATCTAATTAGACTTTGAGTTATGTTTTTTCTAGATTTGTCAGCGGTGTCATCCAGATCAATTTTTTTATCTAATCTACCTAAGACTCTATAAATATCGGATGTATTTGAGAAAAATTCAGGAATAATTTTTAGTTTTTTTTTTATTATAATCTATTTGGTTCGTTACACCAAATATTGGAGTTCTTGTAAAACCTGTATATAAAAGCTCAGTATTATTTATTCTTGAATAATCATCTGTAAATTTATTAATGATTTTGTTGTTTTTAATACATATAAAATCTGTAGTTGTTGACCCAAAGTCGATAGCAATGCAGTTTTCAATTTTATTTTCTAAAAATCTTCCAATACTGTGCCAATTAAGTGAAATAAGGTGTTTATAGTTAGGTTTTTTTGTAAAAACCTCTTTAGAGCTAACGTAAAAAAAATTGTTAAATCGGAGGTTATTACATTCCTTAGTGAGGATTTTTGCACCAATAAGTCTATTTTTAAAATTATCACACATCTCTCCAGACATGGTAATTCCACATTTAACTGAATTATTATTTATAATATTATTTATCTTTCGGAACTTTGCTTGAAGTTTTTCTATTCCTTCCCATATCGCACAATTTTCATAATCAACAAGTACCACCTTATTCCTTTTATCGACACCAATGACTTTTAAGTGTGCACCACCAATATCTATTCCTAAGTGTGAAACTTTAAGCATTAAAAATAATACTCGTATTTTTTCAAAAATCTGGGTTGCGTGTCATTTAATTTTTTATGAACGTAGAAATCTGTAATATCTTTAATAGTCAATGAACTGTAAGATTTGTTAAGTCCACTGTAGGCACTTGTGAACCTAGGATTAATTTCTATTATTAGCCATTTTTTGTTTTCCATCACTATATCAACACCGACAATTCCAAAAAGACCTTTAAAATTTTTGGATATTTTATTTGCTAGTATTTTAATTTCATTTCGATACTTTTCTAACCCTCCCATAATACAGCCGACTTGTTGGATTTTTTCTTTTTTTAAATTTAATAATTGTTCATTGCAACAAATTACTTTTGATTTACCGTTTTTACATAACATAAGAAAACTTCCTTTTTTTCCATTATAAAATTTTTGAACAAGATATCCTTTTTTTTTTTCGTAATTATTCTTGTTTGTAACAAATGTATTTTCTGAACCTGCACTGGTGTCTGGCTTGAAAATAATTTTTCCTTTATAGTTAAGATTCAACTTGTAATTTTCGACAATAGGTAAATTTAATCTCCTCAACTTCATTAGCATTTTGGTTTTAGAAGAAAATATATTTAAAGAAGAAATATTGGAGCCCAATACCTTATGATTTTGCGAAACATGAGAGTAGATTTTTGAAGAAAGATTATTTGTTTCAGGTGCGATTATTATAACTTCACTTTTCTTCTTGAATCTATTTAAAATATCAGTGTAAGATATTTCAGGATTGGTAAAGTAAGTTTTTACTTTTTCCGATTCAATTGTTTTTAAGTTTTTATTTCTAATCACATAGATTTTGTCAATGTCACGACTTTTTATAAAATTTCTAATAATTGAATTTGCGAGATTTAGCGCTTCTCTAAAAATTTCTTTATCTCTATTTTTTAATATTGAAGACTGTGAAGTGAAGTACTCAAGTAAAATTAGTTTTTTCATAAGTTAAATATAATGAGTGTTATATTAGCAGTTGATATTGTAAATGGTAAAGCTGTAAAAGCATATGCGGGAATAAGAAGTAACTACAAGCCGTTACATATTAAAGACGAAGACTTTTCAAATCCCATCAAACTAATACGAAGTTTTAAAGAAAAGATAAATTTACAAATAATTTATATAGCTGACCTTGACGCAATAAGAAAAATTGGTAACAACGATGTCATTATTGAAAAAATTCTTCGAACTTTTTCTGAACTTTTTTTTTGGATAGACGCTGGATTTGATTATCCAAAAAATGTCTATAGTTATCACAAAAAAAAAATTGAGAAAAAGTTGAATAATTATGAATTAGTTTTAGGTACAGAAACTATAAAGAATTTCAATTTTAAATGTTTTGAATTTATTAAAAAGTGCAAAATATCTATTGATTTTAATGGAAGGGAATCCATTTGGATAAGGAAACTTGGAAGACAAAAACACCCAATGGATATTATTTTGATGTTCGTTAGAAAGGTTGGTGGAAGGGGGGTGGATATGAAATTTATAAGAAACCTTAACAAAAAATTATCTTGCCACAGATTATCTCTAGCTGGTGGTGTAAAAACGGACAAGGAAATTCAACAATTGTTGAAGCTTGGGTTTTGCAACGTTATATCATCAACATTACTTCACAAGAGGTTGTCTAGGGACGGTTTGTGAGTCCCTAGAATTCACTTACTTTTAAAAAAAAGAGAACAACCTTGAAAGCCATCCGCCACCATTAGCTTTGTCTGATGGCTTCATGTTGGATGAATCTCATTTTGCTGCAAAAGGATGTTCTGCAGAATCTTTTTCAGATACAACGTCCTTAGCTTTTGGTTCCCCAGCAACAGCTCTTTCAATTGATTCTTTAGTAGCCTGATAATTATATTCTTGAATTTTTTTATCATCTTCAGCTAACCAGTGAATAAATACACCAACTGAAATAAATAAATCATCAGCTTCATCTGCTGGGATTGTGCCTTCAGCCACACAATCCATAACTGCTTTTGCAACTCCATGTTGAGCTGGACCAAACATTTGGACTGCTTGCTTTGCACCCTTGATAGTTACTTTATTAAACATACAAGTTGCAGGCTTGGTCATTAAATTCGGTGCGACAACAGCAAGTAGTGCTGTAAAACCGTCTTTGTTGTTAGTTAAGCTATTTGCAAACGCAGTTTCAGCTGGAGTACCTCTTGGACCAATTATTAAGTCTATGTGAGCTACTTCGTTTCCATCACCTACGAGTGACTCGCCGACTAGCATTTTTGTGATTTTTGCCATATTTCCTCCTTTTAGAGATTACTATAATTTCAATATAAATTATTATAATGAAAATTTGAATATATCTCTAATTTTGTCTATTAGCAAGGTTGTAACAGTTAAATCAGCACAAGTCCCTGGATTAAGATGAAATTTTTTTAAGTAACGATCTAAATCTTTCAATAAAATTCTATTGTTTTTCAAAATTTTTATTTTTTTTTTAAGATTTTGAGCTTTTTTCATTACTATTTGTGCTTTTTCCTTACCAAATTTTCTTTTTAAATGACTGTCTAAAGAGTTGGATAAATAATTAATATACAAGATTTCAGTAGCTATTTCTTGGGATGTTTTTTGCTTGGTTGATTCGAGTAATGGAAGTCCAAAATCAAAAATTTCTTTATAATTATCAATGTAACATTTTGATATTCTGTCCCAATTAGATCCAATTCTCATAATTTCATTAAAGTTAAGTTTTGAGGATACAAAAACATTACCAGAACCTTTGTAGTTTTTTATTCCTCCTGGTTCAACTAATTTAATTGCATTAAAAATTTGTTCTCCATCTTTTTCTGAAATTGAATTTAAAAAATAATTTAATCTTTGTTTAAAATTTTTAAAACCGTCGCTGAAAACTCTCAAAATTGGAGCACATAAAATTATTATTCCTAAATTATAGTTTGAATTAAGTGCAATTTTACATTTTTTAGCTGACAGGAATATAGATTCCCCAAAGGATAGTTTTTTATTTGCTAAAAAATTTGACGAAATTTTGGCTGCATATTTAAATTTCAATTCATTCATTCCGTAAATTTTTGAGTAAATACTGTGATTTCCTGGCTTAAATACTTTTAATTCGTAACAGCAGGTCTGGTAGTATATTTTTTTTAGAATTTGTGAATTCATTTTTACTCTAATACTTTTAGAAAATCACTTACTAGGACTTCTGTGATATTTTTCTTACTTATCTTTTGGATAGCTTTCCAAGATGGAATACTATTTACTTCTAAAACATAATATTTTCCCTTATTTTTTTTTATATCAATTCCTCCATAACCTAGTTTGAAAAGTTTTGAAACTTTAATACACATTTTTTTGACTTCGTCAGTGATAGCGAATTTTTCTAACACCGCTCCTTGATAAGCATTTGTTAAAATATTTTTTTGAAGACCTCTTCATACTTGTTACATGTTTATGATTACTAACTAAGACTCTAACATCCCAGTGTTTTTTTTGGTTTAAATCCCCGATAAAATCTTGAAGATAAGAAACATTTCCTATTGGTTTAGTTTTACTTAAGTTTAATTTATTTTTTATGAAAGAAATATTTTTACCCTGTGATCCAAAAATTGGTTTTAGCAAATAATTTTTTTTTTTTAGCTTTTCAATTTTTCCAATCTTTACCAACGTATTTGGAGAATTTATAGAAGCTATTTCTAAAAGCCCAGTTGTTCTTACTTTATCAACGGTCATTTCAATTGTTTTAGGAGAATTATGAATGTAAACACCGATTTTTTCTAAAAGATGAAGAAAAGTTAATTTTGTTGTTATCTCCTCTAATGTTCCGTTGTTGATAAATCTTAACCAAACGCCTTTTACTTTTTTTAGTTCCGGATTAAGAAAAAATTTACCTCTTTGAAAGTTTGCTTGTAGTTCATCAAATTTAAATTTTATAACTCTACAACCTCTCTTTTTTAAACTTGATTCTATTTGTTGACTATGCCAATCATGTAAATCACCAATGATTGCTATATATAGCATTTTATGATTTGAACGATTGTTCAACTAGCTCAAGACTAACTTCACCAGACGAGTATGATTGACCAGATTTCTTTGAGTTTAATAAAACTGTTGCTGGACTGAATAAAGATCCATCAATTTTATAAAAATCTTTTTCATAATCCAAGAAAATTTGTTTAAAAGGTTTTCCATAGTCTTTTGAATTAAAGCTTGGAAGATTTTTCGCTAATTTTTTTATTTCATCATCATCATCATCTATGCAAAGATAAACTCTTCCTCCAT
This sequence comes from Alphaproteobacteria bacterium, assembly GCA_019650635.1. Taxonomy (GTDB): domain Bacteria; phylum Pseudomonadota; class Alphaproteobacteria; order Methylaequorales; family Methylaequoraceae; genus Methylaequor. Next base: position 215,560 of record BOXE01000001.1, read on the forward strand.
AAATTATAGCGTCATTTGTTCTTCCCATCCCTGAAATAAAATCACGTGCAACTGGAGGTAGAGGCGCTGTGGCAATGCCAAATAAAATCTTTTCAAGAGGATAATTTAGTTCATGTATTTTGTGAATTGCCACCTCTAAAACTCTAGAGACTATTTGAATAGTTCCACAAATAGAGGTAGTTGGTGTTAAAATAAAAGTTATTTTTTCTGCTGGAACATTACAATCAAAAGAAACTTTTTTTACAATTTCATCTGGCGGGATCTTATCGACTTCAAGAACTATTGAGGTTGCAGAACTTTTATCAGTATACTTTAACTTAGAGAAGATTTCTTCTTTTTGTGCCAATGATCTGGCTGGTCCCGACCCTAGAGAAAAGAAATCTTTATGACTTAAGCTCCAACCAGCATATTGAGACCCTAAACATGCCAATACTGGGTTTGAAGCATGCACTGAAATATTATTAAATGAAGATTTTGTTTCAAATGAAGGTGTAACACTCACCTTTCCTAAACCACCAAGACAAATTTCTGAAATTTTTATTCCAGCTTCAATACTTCCATGAGTGTCAATGCCAGCATCAACAATTATCGAATTAACGGGCCCCTTTTTGATAATTAAGCCAAGACCATCTGCGTTTTTGATTAGATTGTCTAGTAGAAAATTAGAATGTTTATTAATACTATATTTAACCATCTGAAAGCTCAAGATTTCTAATAAATTTATACGATATTTTTTTTAATTTATCTCTTAGAATTTTAAATTTCTTTGATTTGCAATGAACAAGACAAATGGGTTCGTCCTTTTCAATGATCTCATTCTCACGAGGGAGCTCAGAGAAATTATTACTAAATTGAATATTTTTAATATATTCATATTTTTTCTTATCTAATGTTATTTTTTTATTACTATAAATTATATGAGTTCCAAAAAAAAAAACTTGGATTTTTAAGCTTTTCCTTTTCAAAAGATTTTTTAAAAATTGCTTTGTGTTTTGAGTAAATCATATTAGTGCTCAAACCTGGTCGAGCATTAAGTTCAATTACGAACAATTTTTTTGTTTTAAATTCCAAAATTAAGTCTAAATTATTGATACCATTTAAGTTGTAGAAACGACTTATCCTTAGACAAATTTTATGTAATTTATTAATTATAGGTCCTTTTAAATTTCTTTGATACGATAGATTCAATTATAAATGGATTACAATGGTCTTTTCTAAAAAGCTGTTTACATATCGATAAAATTTTAATGTCAAGATCCTTGCTATAAAATTGTATTGAAATATGTTCACCTTTAATTATTTTTTGAAAATATTGAGTTTTATTTAATTTTATTTTTTTTATGTAATTATTGATCATGTTACCTCCAAAAGATTTAAAATCTTTAACCAGGTAATTTGATGAAATATCTTTTTTTAATGTCCAATGAGGTATACATATTTTATTTTTCTTTAAATCTAAAAAAAATTTTTTAGATTTAATTTTTTTATGTAAATAAATACTATTTCCTTTGTTTAAGCTGAGGTTTAGAGGTAATTCTTTTTCTAGAGATTCAGAAAACCCAGAACCAATTATAAATTCTAGGTCTTCATTGTTTTTGATTAAATTAATAAAATTAGAAATTTTTTTATATTCATGAAAGTCAGCTTGCAATATTTTATAACAATATTTTTCTAGGTTAAGACTTTTATATTTACAGACAGCGTAAACATTATAATTGAGTCTAAAAAATATTTTAGCTAAATCTTCGCAAGATACTGCGATTAATAAAATTTTTTTTTTTACTAAAGTTTCAATATTTCTCTTGCGGTAGTTAGTGCTTCTTCAAAATTTAAATAAAGTGGGTTGTTAGCTGCACACATTTTTTCAAACATCCTATACTGTGTTTTTACTTTTATATCACCTGAAGTTAATGGCCCAATTGATAATCCGCCGCAAGGATGTTCTGCATCATCGTCTTTCAAATTCACTCCACCCAATCCTGCAGGTGGAACTGCGTTAACATCTGCAAGAACCTTTGTATTCTTTGCAAGTTTTAATTGTTCCTCGCTAATGACTTGGGTTCCTGCCCTGGCAGCACAAAAAATTATATCCGCTTGGGGTAAATATGAAGAATTTAATTCGTCTGTTGTTCCGTCTGCTGGAATTATATCAACACCAAATCGAGATTTGTATTCTTCAGCTTTTTTTTTAACATTTGTAATACCGTCGTAACCGACTATTGTACATTTTGAACCCTCTTTAGCACACATTATTGCTGAAATTCCACCAACTATTCCTTTTCCACCGTAAATAATTATATTTTTATCTTTTAAGTTTGTATTAAATTTATGCTTTAATGTTTTTTCTGTACAAGCAACCATAGCAGCCGCTGTAGTAAATGAGCCTGCTGGATCAGGAAAAACTGATATTTCAAAAGGCGGAACCATAGATTCTTTTGCAGTATTCATCATATCTAATGCTAATGACGCGTCTTTTCCGCAAATAAAAACTCCGGTTTTTTTTGCATTATTAATTGATCTAGAAAAAATTGCATCCTGAACCAAACCTTTTACATCAGTAAGATTAACATTTGTGTAAGGGATAACTAAATCATAACCAGCATCGCATGCCATGTTGACATCAAATGGACTCACATTACCTTGTGGGCTAATCATATGAAGAATATTTTTTTTGGTCATAACCTTTCTTTCTTTATAAATTTCTTTCCAAAATTCCTTCCATCAACTTTAAATAATTTTATTCCTCTCATTCCATTTAAATTAATATAATTTTCTAAATATTTTAACAACTCATTTCTTTTTTTTGCGTTTTCAAAAAAAATAAAACCAGTTGGTCCCCATGAAGACTGCCCAAAACAATTAATTCCATTTATTTTTAAATTTAAAAAATTTTTGCTATAATTGAGCTTGCAAATTTATTTTTGTTTCCATAAAAAATCTTTGACATGTTATCTTGAATTTCTCTGAGACCGATTGAAAATTCTATGAAGTTTTTCTCAATAATCCCTGGAATAATATTCATGACAAGTGACTTAAAGTTTGAGTTTGAATTAATGAATTTTGATTTTTTTAATTCTCTAAATTCTTTTAATTCTGTTTCTCCGTGAACACCTGTAATATTTTGATCCATGATGAGAAGAATTTTCCAGTCACTTGGCCAATTTAAATTCAAAATATTAAGGGGAGGATAGGGGGATCCGTCTAATTTTCCAACATCAATATTAAATCCCCCTTTCTTGAATGATTCGATACCAATCCCAGAACGCACTCCACGATTAAAAATATGAGCAATATGATTAACATTCATATTTAAATTAAAAAATTCACTTATCAAATATCCTAATGATAATGTAAGTTGCGTTCCAGATCCTAAACCATTATGAAGTGGAATTTTACTTAAAATTGTGATTTTAAAATTTGAAATACTTTTTTCTAAACTAAGAAATTTAATAATTTTCATTGTTTTTTTTTTAATTGAAAGACAGTTTGAAACAACCTCAATATTTTGAGATTTTTCAATTCTTATCCTAAAGAAAAAATCTGATATAGTTAGACCCAGACTCCCAAACTTTCTATTACTATTAAAATTTAAATCTAAAAACCCGATGTGGATCCTAGCCGGTGATTTAATTTCAAAGATTTTTTCCATAAAATTATTTTTTCTTTTAGAATTAAACTATACTATTATTAAATTTTCATTTTACATAAAAAAAAAGTGGAGGAAATCTCGTGAATAAAAAAATCAAAGTATTCAATGAATCAGAAATTAATGAAATTTTAAGCGAAAAACTTAAAGGGTGGGAATATGACGGAAAATGGATAAGAAAAACTTTTAAGACACATAGTTGGAAATCAACTTTGATGGTTGTAAATTCAATAGGTCATCTTGCTGAATCGGCATGGCATCATCCAGACCTTCAGGTTTCATACGCTTTTGTTGAAGTCAAACTTATGAATCATTCTATGAAAGGCATAACTCAGCTCGACTTCGATTTAGCAGAAAAAATTGATGAATTTATATTATGGAATCCAAAAAACGAAGATTCTTCTTTGGAAGGCACTCCAACAGATCCAAGATTTGCGTACATCAAATATAATAAATAATGCAAAAAAACCTTGATGATTTCTATTTGTTTGGATCTACAAACAAAAATTTAATTACAAATGATGAAATCAAGAACTATAAGTTAAACCAGTTTCCTTTAGTAAACGGAAAAAAAACAGAAATGACGACTGCTATCAACAAAATTAAGAAAATAATTAAGGGCAGAACATTACATTTCGATGGATTAATTTGCGATCAAAGATCTCAACATTCAATTTTAGATTTGGCAGAGAGTCTAAGATCATCAATAAATCATTGTGATGCTGAAGAAATTAATAATTTTTATGCTGCTTATCAAATTTACGGCGGATCATTAGTTTCATTTAATGAATTAAGAAAAAGAGCTGATTTGATAATTTTTATTGGAACTTTTGATAGTTATGTTCTAGAGAGATTTTCAAAAAACCTAAGTTGGAGTAGTAAAAAAACACAGAGTAAAATTTATTATATCAGCACAAAAAAAATATCTTCTTTTAAAAAAAAAATAATTCTCAAAGGCAATACATCAATTTACAATCTTTTTATCGATCTTTTTAAACAGAAAAAATTGCACGTTAATCATCAATTATTGCAAAAGGAATTAAAATCATCAAGATATCCTGTATTAGTTATTAACCCAGCGAATGGATTTATGTTCACACAACAATTATTAAAGTTGACAGAATTCATAAACAATAAAATAAGGAAGTTAAGAATTTTTAAAATTTCTGGTTTAAATAATTCTTCAGGATTCGTTAATAGCTGTGTCATTAAAACTGGTTTTCCAGCTTCCGTTTCCTTCAACGACTGGGGACTTTCATATAATCCAATTAAATATACAGCAAATGTTCAAAAATCAGAAAAAACGATTCAGATTTACACATCAAATTTAAACTCAAATCCAAAAATTGAAAAATTTAAACAAAATATATTTATTGGTCACCCAAATATTATAAAAAAAGAAAAATTTGATATTTTTATTCCTGTAAAAACTCCAGGAATAGATTCAAATGGAATGGCATTGAGATCAGACGGAATTGGTGTGTTGAAGCTAGAAAAAAAGATAGATTCTAACTACATTCAGCTTGATGAACTTGTAAAAGAATTAAAAAATAATGATTGAAATTGAAAATACTTTTGCTGAGGCATTCCCAATGAAAGCTTCAAGGCTAATAATAACAGCATTAAATATTAATTGGGCAAAAAAAGCAGCTCAATCCTTTTGTGGTTTTGCAACATCTGTAATTGCGTGCGGTTGTGAAGCGGGTATAGAATCTGAACTATCACATAAAGAGACGCCAGATGGAAGACCAGGAGTTTCAATCCTTATATTTTCTATGTCCTCAAATGAATTGAAAAAACAAATTTTGAACAGGACAGGACAATGTATTATGACAAGCCCAACATCAGCAGTTTTTTCAGGAAATATAAGTGCTGATAAAATACCTCTTGGTAATTCACTTAGATATTTTGGAGATGGTTATCAAATCTCAAAATTTTTAGATAATAAAAGGTTCTGGAGAATACCAGTTATGGACGGCGAATTTATTTGTGAGGACTTCGCATATCAAATGAAAGGGATTGGTGGAGGAAATATTCTTGTTCTAGGGAATAATATTGAAAGTGTTCTTGGAGCAGTTGAACGAGCAGTTAAGAAAATGAATGAGGTTAAAAATGTAATATTACCCTTCCCAGGTGGTATTGTTAGGTCTGGATCAAAAGTAGGTTCAAAATATAAAAATTTAATAGCTTCGACGAATTTTGAATATTGTCCAAGTTTGAGAGGAGTTATCACCAAATCTAAACTGAATAAAGAAACTAACTGTGTATTAGAAATTGTAATTGATGGTATTAATCGAGAAGATATAGAATTGGCTATGAAAGAAGGTATCTCAGAAATTTTAAACTCTAGAATTACAAAAGGTATTTCAAAAATATCAGCTGGAAATTATGGTGGAAAACTTGGACCTTATTTATTTAAATTGAAGGATTTAATTTAATGAAAAAGATTATTTTGAAAGCCAAAATTAATTTTAAATCAGAATTAAATTTAAAAAATTTAAGTAAAATTAATTTTGAAGAAAAAATTATTTCCAAGATAAATATTTTATACGATAACAAAGAATTCGAACTTCAAGAATTATTCAAAATTCAAGTTCAAAAAAGTGATAAAAATGAATTGATAATTTTTGGTACAAACAGAAATTGTGATTATTTAGGGTGGAAATGGCAAAAAGGTACTTTGAGAATTAAATCTGACGTAGGATCATTTTTAGGGGTACAAATGATTAACGGAAAAATTATTGTTGAGGGTTCGTGTGAGCATCACGTTGGCTCGGGGATGACAGGTGGCAAGATTTTTCTAAAATCTAATGCTTATGACTTCGTAGGTTCTCCTTTACCAGGAAGTAAGATCGGAATGAATGGGGGATTGATAGTTATTAATGGAAAGGCAGGAAATTTTTTAGGTCTACAAATGAGACGAGGAGTCATTTTTGTTGGTGAAGATGTTGGAAATAATTGTTGCAACAATATGATTGCTGGAACTGTAATATTAAAAAAGAGCTTTGGAGATCAACTTGGTTTGGGAATGAAAAGAGGTTCAATAATCTTATTTAGAAAAAAATTAAATGCGCAAATTTTGTTGATTCTGGAGAATCTCGGTCACTTTTTTTAAGTTTGTTAAATAATTATCTTTTAAAAGTTTCAAGTTTAAAACCTTTCAGTAACAAAGATAAATTTATAAGATTTATCGGCGACATTAAAATGGATGGAATGGGAGAAATTTTTGTAAAAAAAAACTAAAATTGGTTTCTAATACGCAGATTTTTTACTAGACCGCTCACGCCTTCCTCTTTAATGATTTTTTTAAAATCTGATTTTTTTGTTGCTACTTCACTTATGGATCCATCTAATAAAACATCAAATATTTTCCATTTTTCATTTTTAAAACCTAATAAATAATCTATTTTAAATTTTTCGTTATCCGCCGTAAGGATTACTCTGGCTAATTTAAATTTATCTTCTATATCTGTTACGGTTTGGTGCTCAAAATTCAATTCATTGATTTTATTGAATCTTCTAAAATAATTTACTGAAATAAATCTTTTAAAAACATTTATAAATTCTTTCTGAGTTTTTGTATCCATTTGCTTCCAATCAATTCCAATTATTATTTTCCCCATTTTTTCTAAATCATAACTATTTTTTACTACATCATCGATCATTGCTAAATTGTCACTATTAATTGTTTTATCAGATATTTTTATGAGACTTTCATGCAACTCATTCACACATGCCAGAACTTTACTTTCACTTTTTGTTTCAGAATGAAAAACAATAAAGATGCTTATTATAAGACATATCAGGAAAATATTATAAAAAAAGTTGGATAAAAATCTTTTCATTTATTATCTTTTATAACACAAGATTTCTATTAAAATAAAATGAATAAAAAAATCCTTATCACAGGAGCCAACGGTTTTTTAGGCTCAGCTATCACAAGGCTAGCTTTAAAAAAAAAATTTAAGGTTAATGTTTTAGTTCGAAAAAATACAAATATAAAAAATCTAGAAAAAATTAGGTCAAAAATAAATTTTTTTTACGGTGACTTGAGAGATATTTCTAGTTTAGAAAAACCAATAGCTAATTCAGACGTTATTTTTCATGTCGCAGCAGATTATAGACTTTGGTCGCGAGTACCAAAAGAACTTTACGATTCAAATGTAAGAGGAACCGAGAATATTTGTATTAAAACATCTGATTTAAATAAAACCCTGATATATACCTCAAGTGTAGCTACACTTGGATTAAATAAAAGTAACGAATCTAATGAAGAAACTCCAGTTACTTTTTCAGATATGATTGGTGATTATAAAAAATCAAAATATCTAGCTGAGAAGATCGTTGAAAAATTCATAAAAAAAAAAAAAATGAAATGTATCATTGTTAATCCCTCTACTCCGATTGGTCCTGGTGATTACAAACCAACACCAACTGGAAGAATCATTTATGATGTGTTAAGAGGGAAAATGCCTGCTTATGTTGACACTGGATTAAATATTGTTCATGTAGATGATGTAGCTGACGGACATTTTCTTGCTCTTAAAAATGGAAAAATTGGAGATAAATATATTCTAGGAGGTGAAAACTTAAAATTTAAAGATTTTCTGGATTACATTTGCGAATATGGAAAGAAATCTAAAATAGTTATAAAGCTTAACCCAAAATTTCTGATTCCTTTAGCACATGTAAATGAAGTTTTATTTAAATATTTTATTAGCAAAGAACCAAAACTTACCTTGGATGGCTTAAAAATGTCCACTAAAAATATGTTTTTTTCATCCGAAAAAGCAAAAAAGAAACTTCAGTATAGACCTAGATCTATTAAAAGTGCTATAAAGGATGCAGTAAACTGGTTTGAAAATTTTGAAAGCTTATAATTATGAAACAAACGCTTAAACCATTAAAGGTATTTTTAGCTCAACCTCGAGGGTTCTGCGCTGGTGTAGAACGAGCAATAGAGATTGTTGAGAGAGCTCTCAAAATTTATGGTCCACCAGTCTATGTTAGACACGAAATAGTTCACAATAAGAGAGTGGTGAATAATCTTAGTTCCAAAGGCGCAGTTTTTGTTCAAGAACTTGACCAGATCCCAGCTGGTGCCGTTACAATCTTCAGCGCTCATGGAGTTGCTCAAAGAATTGAAGACACTGCTAAAGATAGAAAACTTCCTATTCTGGATGCAACATGCCCTCTTGTAGCAAAGGTTCATAAAGAAGGTCAAAGATACTCATCTAAAGGTTATGAGGTTATTTTAATTGGTCACGAAGGTCATCCAGAAGTCGAAGGTACGATGGGAAGAATTTCTGGAGACGTTTATCTTGTTTCAAACACAGAAGATGTCTTTAAACTTCAAGTGAAAAATCCAAAAAAACTTTCATATATAAGTCAAACCACTCTCTCTGTCGATGACACCAAGGTAGTAATAGAAGCTTTAAAAAAAAGATTTCCAGCAATCGAGGGTCCAGACGTCAAAGATATCTGTTATGCAACCCAGAACAGACAATCCGCAGTTAGGGATCTCGTGGATCATGTCAATTTAATCTTAGTAGTTGGAGCAAAAAATAGCTCTAATTCCAATAGATTGAGGGACTTAGGAGAAGAATCAGGGGTTGATACTTATTTGATAGAAACTGCTGATGACCTTGATAGTAAATGGTTTGATAATGTTGAATCAATAGGAATTTCTTCAGGGGCATCAACTCCTGACGAACTTGTTAAAGAGGTTATTAAGAGAATTTCGTCATTTAGAGAGGTTAAAATTGAGAAAAGACCTGGTATTGAAGAAAACATAGTTTTTAAACTTCCTCGAGAGCTAACAAATATTGAGGCACTAAATTAAACTTTACATTTAAATAACAATTAATTAAATTTAGACGATGGGTATACCACTAATACAACAAATAAGAGTTGGTTCTTATATCTTAAAACAGAAAATCCTTGGTAGGTCAAATATCCGCTTGTCTTGATGTTAGAGCCTCTTTTTAGATGCAATCTTGCATGCGCTGGATGTGGCAAAATTGATTATCCAAAGAAATCTTAAACCAAAGGCTCTCACTCAAGAATGTATAGATTCTGTCGAGAATGTGGAGCCCCAATAGTTTCTATACCAGGAGGTGAGCCACTAATTCATAGAGAAATGCCAGAAATTGTAAGAGAGTTGATAAAAAGGAAAAAGTTTGTTTATCTCTGCACAAACGCAGTTTTAATGGAAAAAAAGTTGTCTGAATACAAGCCTAGCCCATACTTTCACTTGGTCAGTTCATCTCGATGGGATGAAAGAAGAACATGACAAAGCAGTTTGTCAAGAGGGAGTTTTTGACAGATGCGTTTCTGCTATAAAAAAAGCAAAATCATTAGGCTTTAGATGTAATGTTAATTGCACTATTTTCGACAATGCCCACGCAGACGATTTAAAAAAATTTTTAAACTACGTTACTGATGAGCTTAAGGTAGATGGTATAACCATTTCACCTGGTTTTGCTTATGAGAGAGCTCCTGATCAAGAGCATTTTATTAAAAGATCTAATACCAAAAATTTTTTTAGAAATATTTTTAAGTCAAAAGATTTTAAAAAGTGGGATTTTAGTCATTCTGGACTTTACCTTGATTTTCTTGCTGGCAATCAATCTTATAAATGTACGCCCTGGGGTAACCCTACTAGAAATATATTTGGTTGGCAAAAACCATGCTATCTTCTTGGAGAAGGTTATGTGAAATCATTTAAAGAACTTATGAATGATACAGAATGGGACAAATATGGAACTGGAAATTACGACAAGTGTTCCGATTGCATGGCACATTGTGGTTACGAAGCTTCAGCTGTTACAGATGTTTTCACCAATCCTATAAAAGCAGCAACTGTTGCAATAAAAGGACCTAAAACAGAGGGGGCGATGGCCGAAGAAATTGATATAAGTAAATCTAGAGACCCAGATTTTTTTCATGATACGCATGTAAGTGAGATGATGAAAAAACTGCATGCACAACAAAAGCATAATGAATCAAACAACTCACCTATACCATCTGCTGGTGCAGCAATTAATCCGCAAAGTCATTTAGCTAAAAAGCAGTAGCGTAACATATATTTAAAAAGAATTAACAAGACTCTCGAGAACTTTTTTACTTTTTGAAAATTTAAAGTTTACATTTATAAGCTCAAAAATTCTTTTTGGTTTTAGGATCAATCTTTTTAAAAAGTGAACTATTTTTAGTTCACCCCTATCATTGATACAATCTAAAATATAAGAGGGTATGTCAAAAGTCAGATCATCGAATATTACTTTGAAAGATAACATCGGAATATTTACTTTCAAAAGTTCTTCTTTTATATAATAAGCTTCCATATCAATCACTGAGATTGATTTAAATTTTTTTACAAGTTTTAATTTTGCTCTTTTATCGCCAACAATTTTTTGTACTGTAAGTAAATCACATTTCACAAATTTAATTTTTTTTTCTAAATTTTTAAAGAAATCTTGATTAAATTTTGAGGGTGTAAGTTTTTTATTTCTTTCATTTAATATTTTATTAACAAATACGATGTCGCCATTTTTTAAACTCTTTGATACAGAACCGGCAAAACCAAAATTTACAACAATATCTACTCCTAACTTCAACAATTTTTTTGTTGCTTCTTTTGAAGATTTTCCATAACCATAAACACAAAATTTATTATTATTTGTACTTGAGACTAATTTCATTTCCTTCTTCAAGCCAAAAATGAAACCAATTTTTTTGAATTCTTTTTTATGTTCCATAAGTTGGAAAAATTGAATTCTTTTTTAATTGGTTTTTTACTTTCGAAATTGCAAGAAGTGGAAAATATTCGGCATAACCGTGGTATTTCAAGTAAAAAACTTTTGGAAAACCTACAGCTGTGTAATGATCTTCTTGAAATTTGGTATCTTTATTTGTTAAGTATTTTAACCCTTTTTCGACCTCTGGACTGTTTATCTGACCTGCCGCTAAAAGCCCCATGATAGCCCATGACGTTTGAGAGGGGGTGCTTTGTTTTGATAAATTCTCAAAATTCTTATAATAAGACTTTCCGTCTTCACCCCAACCACCGTCACTTCTCTGATTACTTTTCAAATAATTAATTGCTTTATCAAAAACTGCTTTTTTGTTTCTAAATTCTACCAAATTTAAGGCAGACAAAACTGACCACGTTCCATAAATATAATTCGTTCCCCACCTACCAAACCAACTCCCATCTTTCTCTTGTTCAGATAAAAGGTAATTTGTTGCTCTTTCAATGCAATTCTTGTCTCTTGGGTTGTTTAGTTGTTTTAGGAAACTGAGGCAACGTGCTGAAACGTCAGCAGTCGGTGGATCAAGCAGTGCCCCATGGTCAGCGAATGGTATTGAATTAAGAGAATAATGTACATTATCAATATCAAATGCACCCCAACCTCCATTCTTAGATTGCATGCCTACAATCCATTTTCTAGTTCTTTCGATTGCAAGTTGTATGGACTTTTTTTTCTTTATTCTATTGTATCTGTCCAAAAACATACCTACCAATGCTGTATCGTCAACATCAGGGTAGTAATCATTATTAAATTGGAAAGCCCAACCTCCTTCATTAACTTCACTATTTTTCTGTGACCAATCACCTTTAATCTTTATTTCTTTTTTTAAAAACCATTCTGCAAGCCTATCATCTAGAATTCCGTTCTCAATATTAACTATACCCATCCATCCAGAGTCCCAAACAGGAGAAAAACAGGGTTGGCAGTAGGCATAGTCTTTCTTTTCAACAATAAGTTTATCTATAGCTTTTTGAGCTATTTTAATCTCTTGGAGCATATTTATTTTTATCTAAAATTGTCAGGGAAATTAGGGCATTTACCATAGCAGGGAAAATTCCACCTAAACCATCCAACCCATTCAGTCTTTTTAAAATCCATTTCAAGGCAAAATTTTCACATTTATCTTTCAAGCTCTTGGTGAAGAAAGAAAAAATAAATATTGCTAACTTATCTAAATAAATAAATGTTCTCGAAAGAAAATTTTTCTTTGAAATTAATTTAATTTTTCCTGAATGGTTTTTAGGGTTTTTAAATAATTCTTTTATGAAAACTCTATTAGGGTTTTGCGCAATTGGTTTTCTTCGCATTATAATAAGAAGAGGTACGAGAACAGTTCTTGACCAATAAGATATTTTGTAAATATTGAATGGGAACCAATTTGGAAAAAACATAATTTCAATTGGCATGAATGGAATTGAACTCCAAGTAATTTGACCATAAAGTGCTAGAGTTATTCTTGTAAACACATTTACTTTTTCTACCCCTCCTTTAAGTAATATACATTTTTTTGCTTTTATCATTTCGCGCGAGTTTTTATCTAACCCTGCAAGCTTTAAAGCATAATAAGCCTTAACTGAAGCGCTGAGATCAGTCTCACCATCATAAAAAAGTGGCCAACCTCCTTCTTGATTTTGCTTGCTTAAAATATATTTAACCATTTTTTCTTGTAATTTTATTTCAATTTTTCCAAGAAAATGCATTAGCAGAATATATTCTGATGTGATTGTAGTGTCTGCTTCTAATTCATATACGTAACAACCTTGCTTAAGTTTTTTAAGGTTTTGATTTTTAAGGAGGTTGTCATACGAATGTTGAAAATTATTAATAATATCTTTTAAACTTTTCATTTTAAAACTTTTTCTATTGTGGAATAGCTCTCTTACCTGACAAAATTGAACCTTCAATTGTGCACGGATGCGTTGTTTGAGTCCAATCACCAGATATCCTTACATTATAAGGGATTTCTTTTAATTTTCTAACGAGATTAAAGTTTGTGGGTGACTGTTCTAAGGTTGCTTTTTTTTTCTTTAACAACTTGAAAACTTGTTATTCTATGTTTGATTTTCATGTAGCTACAAATTTCTTTCCAAATAATATTAGCAATTTCGTTAGAATCGAGATTATTTAGGTGATTTGCATTACTTATAGTAACAGACAAATAATTTTTTTTTATAAATAACCAATGTGTATGTGAGTTAATAAACCCAATTATTTTCTTTGAAAAATTTTCTTTTATAGTTTTTGTTAATTTGAAATGAACGTTAACAATTGAATTATAATTTTTTGGTAAAGAAAGGTTTGGAAAAAATTTTGAAAAATTTGACGGTGGTATTGCAAAAATAACTAAATCATTCTCCTTAACCTCGACAGAATTATTAATAAATTCTAACCTGGTAATAAAATTATTATTTATTTTAATACTTTTTAAAATATTTTTTAAATTAATTTCACATCCTTTTTTTTTTAGAAAATTAGTACATGGTTTGATAACTGAGTCATTCCAATTCACCTTTGGTTGATAAATACTACAATTTTTTTTTCCTTTTAGAATTGTCTCTTTTAGCACAAAAGCTAATACTTTTGCTGAAGCATTTTCACTGGAAGTATTCATAACAGCTAAAGTTAAAGGATCCCAAAATGTACTGTAGATATTGGAATTTCCAATAATTTCATGCACGGTACTATTTTCTTTTGCAAAAAAAAATTTAAAAATCGACAAATAATCTAATAAATTAGTTCCTGGAATTAATTCTAAGTTATTCATAATAATTTTAAAAAGGTTGATCTTTTCTAAATTTAGATTCCAATAAATAGACTGCTTTTTATCATAGAAATCAAGATCAAATGGTAATAATTGAAGACTATTCAATGACCTTACAATTTTACATAATTCATAAAAATTTTTATTAGCTGAAAAGACAAGATGGTTACCGTTATCAATCTCTTGTCCTATTTTCTTATCGAAGAATGACCTGCATCTTCCACCTATTAGATTTGACGATTCGAAGACGTTTACTTTGTAATTTCTTTTTACTGCGTGGACAGAAGCAGATAAACCTGCAAGCCCTGCACCTATTATATAAATATTTTTCAAAATTTTAGTACCTTACTGCAAATAAAACTAATATATAAATTTTTTGAAAATAATTAAGTTTAATTTTTTTTTCTATATCGATCTTCTTTTTAAACATTTTTGTGTGAATTGCTTTATAAAATGTTTTCATAATTTCAGATGCAATAATTTGCTTCTTACTTATTTTTTTTGCTTCGATATTAGATTTTTCAAAAAATATATTTGCTTCATGCAAAATGTCTTGCAGGATATTTTGAAGTTTTGGATCATGCATTATTGTTTTAATATCTTTCTTGACTCCATATATTGATAAATATTCCGATGCAATATAACACCTTCCTCTTTTAAGATCTTCATAAAAGTCTCTTACAATATTTGTAAGTTGGAAAGCCCTCCCAAGGTAAAAAGCATATTTTTTTTCCTTTTTCGATAATCCAAATATTCTTATAGATAAATAGCCCACTGCAACGGCGACTCTGTCGCAGTATAATTCAAGATTCTTTTTTTTCGGAAACTTTATGTCACTTTTTGCATCCATCATCATTCCATCAATGATAGCGTAAAAATCAAGTCTTTCTAGCTGAAACTTTTCAACGGCAATTTTAAGCTCCTTTTCTATGCTAGATTTTAGTTTTTTTGACTCAAAGATATTGTTAATTTTTTTTTTCCAGGATTTAAGTTTTTCTATTTTTAATCTTTTATTTTTTATTTCATCAGCTATGTCATCAACAATTCTGCAAAAATGCATAAATTGAAAACATAGCTCTCTTTCTTTCTGAATCTAAAACGTTCATTCCCCAAAAAAACGAAGAGCCAGATTTTTTTACAATCTTTTTAACTTCGATTTGGTCATCGACTTTCATATTAACGATTTATATATACTTAAGCTCTTTCAAGATTAAATTTTCTGGGATAAGAAATTCCTAAGGCGCCAAGTGCGGATTTTACGATATTGTCTGTATCAACACCGCATTCAATATTTTGCTCATCTGGTTTTCCATGGTTTACAAATTTATCAGGGAAGAAAATTGGTCTAAATTTAAGATCTTTGATCTAGTGCACCAGATTTAGTTAAAAATGACATTACTTGAGCTGAAAAACCACCGATTGAACCCTCCTCAACCGTGATTAAAACCTCATGATCCCTCGCTAGTTGAGTTATAAGAAGTTGATCTATAGGTTTTGCAAATCTTGCATCAGCAACTGTAGTTGGCAAACCGTAAGATGCTAATACTTGAGAGGCGTCAATAGAGTCTTTTAATCTTGTTCCCAATGATAATATGCAAATCTTATTTCCCTCCGTAATAATTTTACCTTTTCCTATTTTCCATATTTCAGGTTGTTCAGTTATTTTAACACCAATTCCTTCCCCTCTAGGATATCTAAATGCTGATGGTCTATCATTGATAGTAGCTGAGGTAGCTATACTATTCACAAGTTCGTTTTCGTTCTTGGTGCCATTACTATAAAGTTCGGTAGCGTAAAAGGGGTATGCTAAATCAAAGGATCCAGCATGTGTAGCGCCGTCAGCGCCAACCTGACCAGCTCTGTCGATTGCAAATCTTACAGGTAAGGACTGAATTGCAACATCATGAACAACTTGATCGTAAGCTCTTTGAAGAAAGGTTGAATAAATAGCTGCGTATGGTTTCATCCCTCTAGAAGCAAGCCCTGCAGCAAAAGTTACTGCGTGCTGCTCTGCAATTCCTACATCGAATGTTCTTGAAGGATGTGCTTTCTGAAAATGATCCAATCCAGTACCAGGGCATTGCAGCTGTTATCGCAACTATTGATTTGTCTTTTTTCGCCAACTTAATAAGTGAATCTGCAAAACTTTTGTATAACTTGGTACTTTAGAAGAAGATTTGACTTGTTCACCAGTTACAACGTTGAATTTACTCACTCCATGATACTTGTCTTCAGATTTCTCTGCTGGCTCATAACCATAACCTTTTTTGGTAACAACATGCAGAAAGACTGGACCATCCCATTTTGATTTTTCTAAGTTTCTTAAAACAGGAAGAAGGTGATCTATATTATGACCATCAATAGGGCCAAGATAGAAAAACCAAGTTCCTCAAATAATGTCCACCTGTAACCATACCTCTAACATATTCGTCAGCTTTGGCTGCCATATTCTGAAAACTTTTTGGGAACTTTTTTGCCATCTGTTTAGCTAATGTTCTTGCAGACTGAAATGTTTTTGTTGACAGAAGTCTTGATAAATAAGCGCTCATTGCACCAACAGGTGGAGCAATAGACATATCGTTGTCATTTAAAATAACAATCAATCGGGCATTCATTGAGCCCGCATTATTCATGGCCTCATAAGCCATTCCAGCACTAATTGCACCATCACCAATAACGCAAACTACATTATGATTCTCCTTTTTTAGATCTCTTGCTACAGCCATCCCAAGGCCAGCCGAAATGGAGGTGGATGAGTGTGCAGCACCGAATGGATCATATTCGCTTTCGGATCTTTTTGTAAAGCCGTAGAGACCACCTGGTTGTCTAATTGTTCTAATCTTATCTCTTCTTCCAGTTATTACTTTATGTGGGTAACACTGATGCCCAACATCCCATATCAATTTATCTTTTGGTGTATTAAAAACACTGTGAATTGCAACGGTTAACTCAACAACGCCAAGCCCAGCACCTAAATGTCCACCTGTCACAGAAACAGCATCAATAACTTCGTTTCTTAATTCTTTGCAAAGAGTTTTTAATTCGTTATCAGAGAGGTTTCTTAGATCTTTAGGGTATTTGACATTATCAAGGAGTTTTGTGTGATGTTTCATTGTATTCTATACTTTCATAAGAGAAATAATCCCTAATCCCATATTATTCCTTTTATAAAGCAAAAAATCAAATCAATACTAGATAATTTTATTTTTTTTTTTAAAGGATCATTTATTTTTAGCAGAAAACACAATCTTTTGGCAATATTTAAAATAATAAGTGTTTCTTTCTTTAATTTCCAAATATCAATAAGTTGAAGATTTTCCTTAATATCCTTAAGTAAATTTTCGACTTTGGATATAATCTCAATTTTCATTTTATTGAAATTTTGGCATGAACTTTTTTTCGTTAATATATTTACATTTAGTTGATGTTTTTTTAAAAAATTTTCTGGGATATAAACTCTGTCCAAATTTCTAAAATCGTCTTTACAATCCTGAATATGATTTATTATTTGAAGTGCAGTGCAAAGCATATCTGAGGCATGTAATATTTTTCTTTCATTAATTTTTTTTTTTTTTTGACTGTATGTAGCATTAATTACAAATCTACCAACAGGATTTGCAGAAAATTTGCAGTAGTACAGTAATTCAGACCAGTTTTTGTATCTTCTTTTAGTAGCATCAAGCTTGAATGCAACCAAAAGATCTCTTGAGTATTTTTTTGAAAATTTGTATTCATCAAAATAAGAAATTAAATTATTTACAACCGATATCTCGGATCGTTTTTTTTTTTTAAACAATTATCAAAAAAATTCAATATCCGTAACTTTTCCTCTTTTTTTATTGACGCATGGTCTGCAATGTCATCAGCAGTCCTTGCATAAAAATAGAAAACTCTTATAATTTTTTTGAGTTTTTTATCAATTAAAAATGAAGATACTGGAAAGTTTTCATCTTTATAATTTTTACCAGATAATAACGATGAAATATATTTTTGGGTTATTTTAATATTTTCTTCCTTTCCATTTGTTTCCTTTGAAGAAAAAATAGTTAATTGCTGAAGATAATGTCATGCACCCATAAATTATAGCTGAAAAAGGTAAAGTAAAGGTAAAAAATTTTCCTATTTTATAGAATTTAACTGTTGGAGAAAAAGTAAATATCATCATTGAAATTGAAAGCACATTTATTGTAAACAAATGTAAAGAAAGTTCATTTGTTACAAAAAATTGCAAAGAATATATTAGTCCCAAATATGGAAGAACATAAATTAAAAATAATCCTGAAAGGGATAAAAGTAATAATAATACAGAGTGATTTAGTTGTTCAAATGCAGTTCTTGAAACCATCTTCCATATTTCTTTTAAATTGTTATATTGTCTTTTACTTTGAACTTTGTTAGTTAGACCTAACCAAATATTACCTTTTTTTTTTATTAATTTTGCTATGTTACAATCATCTATAACTTTATTAGGAATTAAATCATATAAATTCTGATCTTTGAAAATTTTTGCCTTGCAAAAAATAAAACCGCCTGCAGCAGCTGCAATCCTAGAGTTTTGGTCAATAACAAGGTTAAAAGGGTAAATTTTTTGAAAAAAAAAAATAAATGGAGGAATTAAAATTTTTTCCCAAATTGTTTTGCAATTTAATTTTGCCATCAAAGAAACCATCTCAAAATCGCTTGAATTTATAAATGTGCTTACTTTAATGAGTAAATTTTTTGTAAGTACTATATCAGAATCTATAAAAACATAAAAATCGTACCTTTTGTGGTTTGCAAAATCAACGCCTTGTTTTAATGCCCAGGTTTTACCTACCCAACCTTGTGGCAGTTTTTTACCAGAAAGAACAAAGACTTTTTTGAATTCTTTTTTAAAATTATTTACAATTTTTGAAGTATTATCCGTACTGTTATCATCAATGACAATTATTTCTAAATTATTAATTTTTTGATCTTTAAGAGATTTTAGAGTTTTAAGAATTGTTTTCTCTTCGTTTCGTGCAGGAATAATTACGCAAATTTTCTCATGAACGTTTTTATTTTTGGAGTTGAATTTTAAATTTTCAAAAACAATTCTATTTGACCAAAAATTTAAGTTTTTGAAAATTTTTCTTTTCCCATGACAAAAAGTTAAATAAAGCCATAGGGTTAGAGACAAAATCGAACCTAAAATATAAAAACTCATAAAATTATTATATAGAATAATTTGATATAATTAATCAATTACCTTTCCATAAATTTTGTTGCAAAAAAACAACAAAATAAAAATTAATAATATATTTTAGAAATAATGCTTGAAAACCAGGATAAACTGTAATAATTTTATGTTATTGATTAATTTATAAACAAAAATTTATAATGCCTAAAATTTAAGCACTAACTTAAATTTATGCATTTTTATAGGAAAGGACTTGTAATGTTAAAAAAATTAATTTTAGCCAGTGCTCTGTCTTTACCATTTGTAATAACTTCTGGTCCAGCAAATTCTTTTGAATTTCCTGATAAACCACCTGTAGGTGAATTATCAGCAAATGTCAGTTATTACACCAACTATATTTGGAGAGGTGAAGAGCAAACTGGTGGATTGTCTATACAAGGTGGTTTTGACTATTCTGTAAATTTAGTTGAAACGTATATTGATGCATATGTAGGTACATGGGCAGCCAACTTAAATACGAATGGTTTTGGCATGGAACTCGATTACTATGGTGGTTTTACTGGTGCAATTCCTCTTGTTGAAGATTATTTGTCATACGATATAGGTATGTTGTATTACGATTATCCAGGAGCTTCCTCTCAACATAATGCTGGGAATGATGGAACTGGTGGATCTGGTACACAAGGTATGGAATTCTTAGAATGGTATGGTTCTGTTGGGATTTCAGGATTACCAGCTGACTTAGGTATTTCTTACTATTTCGGATATTCCCCAACTGGTTTTGCTCAAAATTATGATTATACATATCATAATATTTCTGCAGAAATCCCTGTTCCATCAACACCATTTACTTTATATGGTGGAGTTGGTTTCACTGATTCTGAGATCTTGACAATAACACAACAGGTTATGGTTTTACCGATTACCTAGTTGGTGTATCAACTTCTGCTTTCGGTCTTGACTGGGGTGTTCAGTACACAACAACTACTGATTATGCTGGAACTGGTGTAGATGCAGACACAACAGCTGGCGGCGATCACGTTGTTGGATTTGTTTCAGCAAGCTTTTAATCCTAATTAAAACTTTTTAAATTTTTGATGGGGCGAGTTTTCGCCCCATTTTTTTTGCTTCACACAAAGATATAATTAAAAGTGATAAAATTAAAAGTGCTCCAATTTGATGCATTAAACCTAACAAAATAGGGACGTATAATTTGAGGATTATTATTCCAAGGGTATACTGAAGTATTATCATAAAAAATAAAAAATAAAAAAGTTGCTTAAAATTATTAAAAAAATGATCTTTATTAGCCTTAAAAATTGTATGAAGAAGATATAATAAAGTTATTGTCGCCACGAGTCTGTGCAAGAATTGAAGGAACCCTTGATCATTAAAAAGACTTTTTAGATTGCTTGTTTCCCCAGATATTAAAATCGGTGGCAAAAAACCCATCTCCCATGTATGGGAAGTTATTGTATGATAACCCTGCTTCTGTACCCGAGACTAAAGCACCAGCTAAAACAGTGGTTAATAAAAGAAGTAATGAGATAAAAAAATTTTTTTTATGTAAGTTGGTTTTGTGAGCGCTTACATCATTAACTGCTTTTCTTTTCCCTAAATGAATATTCCAAAAATAGTACAATAATAAAGAATAAATGATGAAGGCAGTTATTAGATGTACAGACAATCGAAAATGACTAACGTCAGGTTGATCAATTAAACCACTTTCTACCATGTACCACCCCATAAAAGCCTGGAAGAAACCAAGTAATGTTATAAGTAAAATAAGTTTTTTTTCATTTTTATTAAAGTAACCTTTAAGCCAAAAATAAAAAAGCGGAATGAAAAACGTAAAGCCAATAAGGCGACCCCAAATTCTATGGATATATTCCCAAAAAAAGATTTTTTTAAACTCTTCTAATGTCATTGAAAAATTTTTTAAATTATATTCCGGATAATTTTTATACAAATTGAAAACATTAATCCATTCCTCTTGATTAAGCGGGGGTATTACACCTTTAATAAGGTTCCAAGTTGTCATTGACAATCCGGAATCTGTAAGTCTCGTTATTCCACCTATTATTACCATCGACAAAACCATAAAAAGGTTTGTTCCTAGCCATGCTAATTTTTTATTTTCTAAAGTGTTCATAATTAATTAATAGTTCTTAATTTTTAAATTTAAATACATTATTTTAATGTACTTTAAATTTAATTACATATTTTTATTGACAAATATGATTTATTATAATTTATAAACATTATGAAGATTGACGAAAACTTTTTAAACCAATTGAATGATGATTATAAAAATTTGTTGCCACAAAATATTTTAGAAAATTCTATAAATAATATTTTTAAAAAAAAGATGGTTTATGTTTGTTCTTTTGGAACTGAGTCAGCAATCATTCTTCACATGATATCAGAAATTGATAGATCACTTCCAATTATCTTATTAAACACAAACTATCTTTTTAAAGAAACAATTGAATATAAGAATTATTTAATTAGTAAATTTAAGTTTTCAAATTTCAAAGAAATTTATCCAAGTGCTAAAGATTTGAAAATTAATGATAGTAAGGGAACATTGTGGAAAGAAAACCCTGATTTGTGTTGTAATATTAGAAAAGTATTACCGTTACAAAAAGAACTAAAAAAATATGATGCTTGGGTTTCAGGAAGAAAATCATATCATGAAGGAGAAAGAAAAAATTTAAAATTTTTTGAATATATAAATCAAAAGATAGTTGTAAATCCACTTGCTAAAGTAAATCAAAATTTTGATTAATTCATATTTTAAAAAAAATAATCTAGAAAGACATCCTCTTTATGAAGCTGGTTACCTGTCTGTAGGATGCACTCATTGTACAATCAAAACCTCTAATGTTGATAATCCAAGATCAGGAAGATGGGCTGACAAAATTAAAACAGAATGTGGCATTCATTCTATAATTTAAAGAGATAAAATGCAACACAATCTTAAAAAGTTGGAAAATGAAAGTATTTACATTTTTAGACAAGCTTACAGATCAATTCCAAATATAGCTCTTCTTTGGTCTTTAGGAAAAGATTCAAATGTAATGTTATGGCTTGCTTTTAAAGCTTTTCTTGGAAGAATACCTTTTCCACTAGTTCATGTTGACACAGGAAAAAAATTCAAAGAAATGTATTCTTTCAGAGATAAATATGTAAAAAAATGGAATCTAAATTTAATTAAGGGATCTTGTCCTTCCATCGATAAAATTGATCCATCGTTACCACCTGCTGCCCGTTCTGCTGCAAGAAAGACTGAAGGTTTGAGAAAAATAATAAAGGAAAAAAATTTTCGAGGAATTATTGCAGGTATTCGAAGAGATGAGCAAGGAACAAGGGCGAAGGAAAGAATTTTTAGTCCACGTACAGATTCTGGAACATGGGATATTAAAAATCAACCTCCAGAATTTTGGGATCAATCAAACTTTAATTATCCGAAATCCGTTCATGTTAGAATTCATCCATTGTTAGGCTGGACTGAAATTGATATTTGGGAATATATAAAGTGTGAGAAAATTCCTGTTGTAGATTTATATTTTTCAAAAAATGGAAAAAGATACAGATCTTTAGGTGATGAAGATATCACATTACCAGTTGAAAGTTTGGCAAAAAACGTTGACGAAATTATTGAAGAATTAAAAATTAGCAAAACATCTGAGAGATCAGGTAGAAAAATGGATCATGAAGAAGAAAATGTTTTCGAAAGGTTAAGATCAAAAGGGTACATGTAGTATGAAAAATAATAAAAATTTAGATGTACCTAAAATTGTGATTGTAGGACACGTTGATCATGGAAAGTCTTCTTTTATTGGGAGGTTGCTCTATGATATAGGAGAAATACAAGAAGAAAAATATAGTGGAGTTAAAAAAAGCAAGTCAAAAGAGGGGGGTTGAATTTGAATTTGCATTTTTACTTGATGCTCTTCAGGATGAGAGAGACCAAGGAATTACTATAGATACAACTAGAATTTTCTTTAAAACCAAAAAAAAAAAATATGTATTTATTGATGCACCAGGTCATAAAGAGTTTATAAGGAATATGATTACAGGTGCTGCCTCAGCGGATATAGCAATTTTGATTGTTGACGTAAACGAAGGCATAAAACAACAAACTAAAAAACATTCGTATCTTTAAAGTTGTTAGGTTTTGAAAAAGTAATAACACTTTACAATAAGATGGATAAAGTTGACTATTCTGAAAGCAAATTTTTAAATATTAAATCCAAACTTGAAACATTTCTTTCAAAGATAGGAATTAAACCATATTCATCTATTCCAATATCATCAAAAAAAGGTGATAATATTGTTGCTTTAAGCAAAGAAACTCAATGGTATAAAGGTCTTTCATTTGTTCAGGTTCTAGATGAATACAAAATTCAAGAAAATGATAAATCTGAATTTATTAGATTTCCAGTTCAGGACATATATAAGTTTGGGAGATAAAAGAATTATTGTAGGAAGAATTGAATCAGGAAAAATAAAGAGTGGGACTAAACTTATTTTTCTTCCCTCAAACGAAATGTGAATGTTAAAACATTAGAAGTTTGGCCTAAAGCAAAAAAGAATATGAAGTTGGAGACTGTATTGGTATTACACTAAGTGATCAAATTTTTGTTGATAAAGGGAATATGGCATCAGACATTAAGAACCCACCAAAATTAACCAATAGATTTGAATCACGAGTTTTTTGGTTAAGTAAAAAAAAAATATCTTTCAATAAAAAATATTTGATGAAGATCAATACAGGTGAATATGAGGTTTCAATAAACAAAATAAAAAAAATTATTGATGTTGAAAGTCTTATTGAAAAAAAAAAAACAAATGTTGAAAAAAATGATATTTGCGAGGTTGTAATTCATTCGTCTGAGTTAATCCCAATGGATGATTACACATTCAATAAGTCTACTTCAAGATTTTGTTTGCTTGATGAAAAAGAGATTGTTGCTGGAGGGATAGTTGATATAAGAAATTACCCTGATCAGAGAGAATACAGAGATAATTTAAATCAGAACATAATTCCAGTAAACTATGCTGTAAGTGAAATTGACAGATCAATAAAATATAATCATAGACCAGGGATTGTGTGGCTTACGGGTCTATCAGGTGCGGGAAAAAGTACTATTGCAAAAAATGTAGAAAAAAGGCTATTTCAAAAAAATATCAATGTTTTTTCATTAGACGGAGATAACCTAAGAATTGGACTGAATAAAAACTTAGATTTCTCACCAGAGGATAGAACAGAAAATATCAGGAGGACTGCTGAGGTTGCAAATTTATTCACTAAAGCCGGTTTTATTGTTTTAGTTTCATTGATTTCTCCATATAGAAGTGAGAGGAAAAAGGCCAGAGACATAAGACCTGAGATTTTTCGTGAGATATACATTGAAGCTTCTCTAGAGGTATGTTCAAAAAGAGACGTCAAAGGACTTTATGCTAAAGCAATGAAAGGTGAGATCAAAAACTTTACAGGCATATCCTCACCATACGAACCACCAGAAATGCCAAATCTTGTCATTAATACATCAAAATGCTCAATTGAAGAAAGTGTGAAAAAGCTAGAAAAATTTATTCTTAAAGAGTTTAGTTTTTAGAAAAGTCTTGACATAAAAAATAATTGTAATTATGTTAGCACTCATATGTGATGAGTGCTAATAAGACTCATTTTTGGAATTGTCTAAGAAAGGATGTTCATTATGAATTTTAAACCATTACACGACAGAGTTGTCGTAAAAAGAATTCGATACAGATGAGAAATCTTCGGGTGGGATTATAATCCCAGACACAGCAAAAGAGAAACCAAGTGAAGGCGAAGTGCTAGCAGTTGGACCTGGAGAAATTACTGAAGATGGAAAATCTAAGCCTATGAATGTAAAAAAAGGTGACAAAATTTTATTTGGTAAATGGTCTGGTACTGAAGTTAAGTTAGATGGTCAAGATGTCTTAATTATGAAAGAGTCAGACATCATGGGTATTTTAGAATAATTTAAAAATTAAGGAGAAAAAAATGTCAGCAAAAAAAATATCATACGGTTCAGATGCAAGAGATTTAATGATCTCAGGTGTAGATGCACTAGCAAATGCCGTTAAAGTAACATTAGGACCTAAAGGGAGAAACGTTATTTTAGATAAATCGTTTGGTGCACCAAGAGTTACTAAAGACGGTGTTTCAGTAGCTAAAGAAATAGAACTTAGAGATAAGTTTGAAAATATGGGAGCTCAAATGGTTAAGGAAGTGGCTAGTAAAAGCTCTGACTCTGCAGGTGACGGAACTACAACTGCTACAGTATTAGCTCAAGCAATTGTAAAACAAGGTGCAAAGGCAGTAACCTCTGGTATGAATCCCATGGATTTAAAAAGAGGAATTGATCTTGCAGTTGATAAAGTTTTAAATGATTTAAAGTCTAAGGCTAAAAAGTTAGGCTCGTCCTCTGAGATAGCTCAAGTAGGAACTATTTCAGCTAATGGCGAAGAGGAGATTGGTATGAAGATTTCTGAAGCAATGGACAAAGTTGGTCGAGATGGAGTTATTACAGTCGAGGAGTCCAAAACACGTGATACAACCCTAGAAACTACTGAAGGAATGCAGTTTGATAGAGG
Organism: Alphaproteobacteria bacterium; assembly: GCA_019650635.1. GTDB lineage: Bacteria > Pseudomonadota > Alphaproteobacteria > Methylaequorales > Methylaequoraceae > Methylaequor. Next base: position 241,569 of record BOXE01000001.1, read on the forward strand.
ATATCTATCTCCTTATTTTATAACTGATGCTGAAAAAATGATTTGTGAATTTGAAGATCCATACATTCTTTTGAATGAAGGAAAACTCTCAAACCTTCAAGATTTGTTACCTCTTCTTGAAGCTGTAGTTAAATCTGGTAAACCATTATTAATTATTGCTGAAGATGTTGAGGGAGAGGCTCTAGCCACATTAGTAGTAAATAAACTCAGAGGTGGATTAAAAGTTGCTGCTGTGAAAGCACCTGGATTCGGTGATAGAAGAAAATCTATGCTTGAAGACTTAGCTATTTTAACAGGTGGACAAGTAATAAGTGAGGAACTTGGCATAAAACTTGAGAATGTTGGAATTCAAGACCTTGGTTCATGCAAAAAAGTAAGAATTGACAAAGAAGACACTACAGTTGTAAGCGGTAGTGGAAACTCTTCTGATGTTAAAGCAAGGTGTGAACAAATAAAAACTCAAATAGAAACCACTACTTCTGATTATGATAAGGAAAAGCTTCAAGAACGATTAGCTAAATTATCTGGTGGAGTTGCTGTAATTAACGTTGGTGGTTCTACCGAAGTTGAAGTTAAAGAAAGAAAAGATAGAGTAGATGATGCACTTAATGCAACACGTGCCGCAGTCGAAGAAGGAATTGTTCCTGGTGGAGGCACAGCACTGCTTTATTCAATTAAGTCGTTAGAGGGTCTTAAAGGTAATAATCCTGATCAAGACGCTGGAATTGATATAATTAGAAAAGCACTTGAGGCTCCAGCAAGACAAATTGCTGAAAATGCTGGTGTTGAAGGTTCAATCGTAATTGGAAAATTATTAGAACAAAAAGACGCTAATCACGGTTTTGACGCTCAAACTGAGACTTATACGGATCTTGTAAAGTCAGGAATTATTGATCCTGTTAAAGTTGTAAGAACAGCTCTAGAAAACGCTTCTTCAATCGCAGGACTGCTTTTGACAACTGAAGCAATGGTTGCTGAAATGCCAGAGCCAAAAGATCCAATGCCTCCTATGCCTGGCGCTGGCGGAATGGGCGGCATGGGCGGCATGGGCGGCATGGGCGGCGATATGGGCTTCTAAATAGCCACGTTACCAGGCAATATGCTTCGTAAAAATGTAAACCCGGTTGTTTAATTCAACCGGGTCTCATGGCTGATAATACAAACCTTCGTCCATTTCTAAAAGTTCTAGCCAGATATCTTTATCCTCCTCTTTTATTTCAACAGAATCAAAGCCACATCTAATCAAAAATACGAACTGATCTGGAAGAACATGACCAACAGCTCTAAGCTCACCTTTAAAATTGTGTTTTTTTCTTAATATTTTTGCGAAAGTAAAAGGTCTTCCATCCTTAAATGTTTCAAAATTTATCTGTACCATTGCAGCTTTTGAAATTTCATCTTTATCTGACAAAGAACAAGCATTTGAACTAAGTTCGACCGCCACATCAATTTTTTGTTCCTGAACAAGTTGCTTAGCCTCTCTCCATTGTGAAATAGAAAGTATTGAACCATTTCTAATGTTTTTTTCTAAGAAATCCTGTTCTTTAATTTGTTTGTAATGATTTTTGTGCTCATGCTTTTTTTGTAAAATTATCATATAAATCTTTTTTAAATTCTTTTATTCCAATTCGTCGAAAAACAGACAAAAAATCGTCATTTTTATTCCTTTTATGTTTCTTGTAGGTATTGAGGATTTTTTCAATTGCGTCAATTAAATCGTTTTCAGAAAATGATGGACCTACTATCTCACCAATCGCTGCATCTTCTTTTGCAGAGCCGCCTAATGTAATTTGGTAAAATTCTTGTCCTTTCCTGTCTAGCCCAAGTATCCCAATATTCCCAACATGATGATGCCCACATGCGTTGATGCAACCTGAAATTTTAATTTTCAAATCTCCTATTTCTTTTTGCTTTAAATAATTATTAAAGTGACTACTAATTTTTTGAGATATTGGAATTGATCTGGCGGTTGCAAGAGCACAATAATCCATTCCTGGACAACAAATTGTGTCTGTTATTAAACCTAGATTAGGAGTTGCTAAGTTTTGAATTTTAAGTTGATTCCACAAATTAAATAGTTCCTTATTAGATACATGAGGAAGAACAAGGTTTTGCTCATGTGTACTTTTATCTCACTAAAAGAAAATTTATCAGATATTTCGGCAAGTGCTAACATTTGATTACTTGTCGCATCACCAGGTGGTTTTTTTGGAGCTTTTAGGGAAATTTGTACGATTGAGTATCCCTGTATTTTATGAGGGATTACATTTTGTTTTATCCAATTTTGATATTCATGATTATTTTTGCTAGGTATTTGATTGGTATTTGGTTTCAAAGGAGGTAGTCTAAAAAATCCGAAAATTTCTTTATCTTTTGTCGTCGATTCAAGTTCTTTATTTGAAAGTTTTGAAAAAATTTTTTTCAACTAGCGATCTGAATTTTTTTATTCCTAACTCTCTTACTAAAATTTTAATTCTAGCCTTATAAATATTGTCTCTCCTACCTTCTTGATTATAGGTTGTGAGAATTGCTTCAAGATAATTTAAAATATCTTTTTTTGGTAAGAAATCTCTAATTTTTTTCCCTATGATTGGAGTTCTTCCTTGTCCCCCTCCAACAAAAATCTCAAAGCCTACTTGATTCTTTCTTTTTATTATCCTTAAACCAATGTCATGAACCAACATGGCAGCTCTATCTTCAGTGCAACCTATTACAGCAATTTTAAACTTTCTCGGTAGGAATGAAAATTCTGGATGAAACGTTGACCATTTTCTTATTATTTCACACCATGGTCTTGGATCTTCGATCTCATTTAAAGTTAATCCTGCAAGATGGTCTGAGGAAATATTTCTTATGCAATTTCCGGATGTTTGAATTGCATGCATTTCCACTGATGAGAGTTCACGAAGTATTTCAGGGACCTCTAACAACTTGGGCCAATTAAACTGAATATTTTGTCTTGTTGTGAAATGACCGTAACCTCTGTCATATTTATCCGCAATAAAAGCAATCTTCCTAAGTTGTTTAGATGAAAGCTCTCCATAGGGGATGGCTATTCTTAACATATAGGCATGTAACTGTAGGTATAAACCATTCATTAATCTAAGTGGTTTAAATTCTTCTTCAGTGAGTCTACCTTCTAGCCTTCTATTAACTTGATTTTCAAACTGTTTAACTCTACTAGCAATTATTTTTTTATCTATGTCAGAATATTTGTACATAATATCTATATTTTAATTGTTATTCCAGAATTTCTAATTTTATCTCTAAGGGTTTTAATGTTTCCAGCGTCGTCCAGTTCAACGAACTTTGGAGAAATAATAATACATTTTTTTTCTTCTTCGATTGAAATTTCTTCATATCTTTCAATTTCATCAACTTTTATTTTAATAGCCTCACTAGAAGAGCTTGACCAGCCTTTTGATGTAAAAAAAACAACTTTTCCAGATCTTAGTTCATTAGCAGATAGCAAGAAAGTTTCTCCTTGAAGTTTTTTAACCATATTAAATCATATCCTATTTGTAAAAATATAGGGGAAATAAAATATTACAAGTATTAAATGTTTAATTAAAATTATACAAATTTTTTGTGTATAATATATTTTTTTAAGACTTGATAATACTTTTAAACTGAATACTTTATTAACTAATATGTTGGAAATTGATTCTAAATTATGGCCATTCACAGAAGCTAAAAAACTTTTAAAAAGATTAGAAGAAAAAGGAAAATCAGAATGTATTTTTCAGACAGGTTATGGTCCTTCAGGCTTGCCTCACATAGGAACTTTTGGAGAGGTTCTTAGAACCTCAATGGTCATTAAGGCCTTCAAAGAAATTTCTGATATTCCAGTAAAGTTGTATGTGTTCTCAGATGATATGGATGGATTAAGAAAAGTACCGCAAAATATACCAAATTCTGAAATTATTCATGAGCATTTGGAAAAACCTCTATCATCTATTCCAGATCCTTTTGAAGAATTTGAAAGTTTCTCTGCATACAACAACAATAAGTTAGTAAAATTTCTTGAAAATTTTAAATTTGACTTTGAATTTAAGTCTTCAACTCAGTTATATAAAAATGGAAATTTCAATGAGGGGCTTGAAGCTATTTTTGATAATTATGATAAAGTAATGAATGTAATTTTACCAACACTTGGGAAGGAAAGAAGGCAAACTTACTCTCCTTTTTTACCAATTTGTAAAGCTTCAGGAAAAGTTCTTCAAGTAAAAGTGAATAATCTAGATACGAAAAACCACAGAATAGAATACTTTAATCCCGTTTTATCCAAAGATGAATATTCATCAATTTTTAATGGAGAATGCAAATTACAATGGAAAGTAGATTGGGCTATGCGATGGTATGTACTAAACGTAGATTATGAAATGAATGGAAAAGATTTGATAGAGTCATTTGTTTTATCAAGTAAAATAAATAGAATTATCGGGGGCAGACCTCCAAATAATTTCACTTATGAATTATTTTTAGACGAAAAAGGTGAGAAAATATCCAAGTCTATTGGAAATGGAATATCCGTTGAAGATTGGTTAGAGTTCTCTCCGCAGGAAAGTCTTGAATTATTTATGTTTCAGAATCCAACTAGAGCAAAAAGACTTTATTTTGATGTAATACCAAAAATGACAGATGAATATTTGAAGTTAAAAAAAGATTTTGAAGCATCAGAAGTCAATGAAAAATACAAAAGTCCTATTTGGTTTTTAAATAATGAAAAGGAATTTAATATTCTAGAAAACTTTTCTTTCAATATGATTTTAAATCTTGCAAATGTTTGCAATGCTGAAAGTCCTGAAATTCTTTGGGGCTTTATTGAAAACTATTATCCGGATATAGACAGAAAGCAATTTCCTTTAATACAGAAACTTCTTGAATATGGAGTCGAATATTATAAAAAATTTGTATTACCAAAAAAAAAATATAGGTCACCCAATGACCTTGAGAGAGAGGGTTTTATAAAGCTAATTCAAACTCTAGAAACTCTCGATAATAAAAGTGAGGCAGAGGATATCCAAACAAAAATTTATGAAATAGGAATGGAATTAAAATTCTCTAACCTTAAAGATTGGTTTTCAGGGTTTTACCAAGTAGTTTTGGGACAAGAGCAAGGACCAAGGCTTGGCTCTTTTATAAAATTTTATGGATAAAACAAACCATTGAATTATTAAAGGAAAAAGTTAAGTAAATGGATAATATTTCTAACTTTGTTTATAGAGTATTCAGGAAAGAAGAATTAGAGGAGTTCAGAAAAAGTAAATTATTTCGTGGAAATGAGCTGGATATTAATTCAGGTTTTATTCATTTATGTACAGACCAGCAAATTAAAGAAACAATTAATAAATATTTTAAAACAGAACAGACTTATATTGTAAAATTTAAAATTTCAGATTTGGAAGACTCATTGAGATGGGAAAAAAGTAGAAATGATGAAATCTTTCCCCATTATTACGGAACATTAGAATCAAGGTTAATTGTGCATATTACAAATCAATACAATGATTAATTTTAAAACATTTGCAAAGTTTTTCGATTTTCTTCCACCTGAGCTCCTCCATAGTCTATTTATTGGTTTTCTTAAAACACAGCTTTATAAAACAAACAACAGTTTTGAAAATTTAAAAATTAAAGTTTTTGGTAATGAATTCAAGAATCCACTTGGATTAGCTGCGGGGTTTGACAAAAATGCTGAAGTTATCAAAGGAGCGATTAATTTAGGTTTTGGATTTGTAGAGTTAGGAACTGTTACACCTATGCCTCAATATGGAAATCAAAAGCCAAGGGTATTCAAAATACCTGAGATTGAGGCTGTAATTCAAAGATTAGGATTTAATAACAGGGGTGTTGAAGAATTTTTAGACAAATTAAAAAAAGCTCAAAAAATTAAAAGTATTTTGGGAGTAAACATTGGAAAAAATAAAAATTCAAAAGATTTAATTTCAGATTATCACTTTCTTTATCAAAAACTAGAAGCTTATTCAGATTATATTACCATAAACATTTCTTCACCAAATACCCCAGGACTCCGTGATATTCAAGAAAAAGGAAATATTGAAAAGTTAATAAATAGTCTATCAAAGATTAAAAAAAAAAAGCCAACTTTTTTAAAATTATCTCCTGATTTATCTAGAAAAAATTTAGAAAATATATGTAGGTTAGTTTTAAAAAATGAATTTTTGAATGGTTTGATTTTAACCAATACTACCATTCAAAGGGATAATCTATATAAGAAACCAGTAAAAAATTCATGGAAGTTAGGAGAGGAAGGTGGTTTGTCGGGTGTTCCACTAAGAGAAAAAACAAATAAAATTATAAGAAGTGCGTATGAATTGACTAATGGAAAAATTACCATTATTGGCGTTGGTGGTATTTCAACTGGTAAAGATGCATTTGAAAAAATATCTATGGGTGCAAGTCTTCTTCAATTATATACCTCATTAATTTATCAAGGTCCAAATGTTGTTGTCAGAATTCTAAGTGATTTAAGTTGTTCTTTAAAAAGAAAAGGTTTAAAGAATGTAAGTGATTTAATTGGAAAAAATATACAATATGATTAATTTTAACCAAATTCAAAATTTATCAGAAATCCACAGTGAATATGAATGTTTTTTTATAGATTTATGGGGAGTTATTCACAACGGTGTTAATTTATTTGAAAACGTTCTAGATACATTAAAATTTTTAAAAAATAAAAAAAAGTCAATCTTCTTTCTCACTAACGCACCGAGAAGGTCAAACGTTATAAAAAAACAGTTATTCGAATTTGGTTTAAGTAACAAATTATATGACGATGTTGTTTCTTCTGGAGAAATAACATGGCAAAAGTTAAAAAGTAAGAAAAACTTAAGATGTTTTTTAATTGGTCCACCAAGAGACTTTCACTTGGTTGAAGGACTTGATGTTGAAGTTGTTAAAAATCCAAAATTGGTTGACTTAATTATAAATACTGGCCCTTGGGGAGATAAAGATTCACTTGAAAATTACAAGCCAATATTAGAGGAACTTGTAAATTATAATCCCTTAATGATTTGCTCTAATCCTGATAAAACCGTTATAAGAGGTAACAGGTTTATGATTTGTGCTGGTCTACTTGCAGAATATTATCAAAAAATCGGTGGTAAAGTCGAATATTATGGTAAACCATATAGTGAAATTTATGATTTTACATACTCTTTAATGAAAAAAAGAAATGAAAAAATATTAGTTATTGGAGACTCCTTGGATAATGATATAAAAGGTGCAAATCTTCAAAATTTAGATTCATTATTAATAACATCAGGCATCCACAGGAGAGTAAATAATCATAACGGTGTTGATAAAGAAGAATTAAATGATTTAATAAAAAAAAAAAAAATTTGCCCTAAATTTATCATGAGGCATTTAACTTTTTAAGAGAGTAAATTTGGATAGAAAAAAATTATATAAAGGGTGGGAAGAACAAGCTTCTAAAGAACTTCGCGATAAAAACCTAGAAGACCATTTTTGGGAAACGCCAGAGGGTATAAAAGTAAAGCCTTTGTATACCGAGGACGATTTACAGAAAATTAGCCACGAAATAGGTATGCCAGGCCTACCTCCTTTCACGAGAGGTCCTCGAGCAACAATGTATACGAATAGACCATGGACTATCAGACAATACGCTGGATTTTCCACTGCTGAGGAATCCAATAAATTTTATAAAGAAGGACTAAAAAATGGTGTAATGGGACTATCTGTAGCATTCGATCTTGCTACACATAGAGGTTATGATTCTGATCACCCAAGAGTTGTAGCGGACGTTGGAAATGCTGGTGTTGCAATTGATTCAATAGAGGATATGAATCTACTTTTTGATGGAATTCCTCTTGATCAAATGAGTGTTTCAATGACAATGAATGGTGCAGTTATTCCTGTTTTAGCAAGTTTTATAGCTTCAGGAGAGGAACAAGGTTGCCCAAGAGAAAAATTAACAGGAACAATTCAAAATGACATTCTAAAGGAATTCATGGTGAGAAATACATTCATATTTCCTCCAAAACCAAGCATGCGTATTGTTGCAGATATTATTGAATATACATCAAAAAAAATGCCAAAATTTAATTCAATATCTATAAGTGGATATCATATGCAGGAAGCAGGTGCGAATCAAGTCCAAGAATTAGCATACACTTTAGCTGATGGGAAAGAATACATTAAATCTGCTCTCGAAAGAGGTTTAAATATTGATGAATTTGCCCCTAGACTCTCTTTTTTTTGGTCAATTGGAATGAACTTTTTTATGGAAATTGCAAAGATGCGAGCCGCAAGATACATGTGGTCAAAAATTGTAAAAGAGTTTAAGCCAAAAAATGACAGAAGTTTGGCTTTAAGAACGCACTGTCAAACATCAGGTGTCTCACTGATGGAACAAGATGCTTATAATAATATTGTAAGAACAACCATTGAAGCAATGGCTGCTGTGATGGGAGGAACACAATCCCTTCATACAAATAGTTTCGACGAAGCCCTTGCTTTACCAACTAAATTTTCTGCAAGAATTGCTAGAAACACCCAGTTAATTATTTCTGAAGAAACTGGCATTTGCAATGTCATTGATCCTATGGCTGGATCTTACTATGTTGAAAGTTTGACATCAAGTATTGTTGAAGAATCACAAAAGCTTATTAGTGAAATTGATGAAGTTGGTGGAATGGTTAAAGCTATTGAAATGGGAATACCAAAGATGAGAATTGAAGAGAGTTCAGCTAAAAGGCAGGCAAGAGTAGATTCTAACGAAGAAACAATTGTTGGAGTAAATAAATATAAACCTACTGAGAAGCAAGAAATTAACATTCTTTCAATTGATAATGAGGAAGTTAGAAAAAAACAGGTATCTAGATTACAGAAATTAAAGAACTCACGAGATAACAAGATTGTTGAGAGCTTTATAGAAAAAATTAAAAATGCTGCAAGTAGTGATGGAAATCTTTTAGAAATTTGTATAGAAGCATCAAAAAATAGATGTACAGTCGGTGAAATGACCTCAGCAATGGAAAGTGTTTTTGGAAGACACAATCTTTCAACTAAAACAATTTCAGGAGTCTACAAGAATACTGTGAAAAATGACGGCAAGATAGATATCATTGACAATGAACTTAGTAAATTTGTTAACAAGAAAGGTAGAAGACCAAGGATGCTTGTTGTTAAAATGGGTCAGGGTGGACATGATCGCGGGGCTAAATTAATAGCAACTGCATTTTCAGATCTTGGTTTCGATGTTGACATAGGGCCTTTATTCCAGACTCCTGAGGAGGCAGCAAAACAAGCAATAGAAAATGATGCACATGTGATTGGAGTTTCAACACTCGCTGCTGGTCATAAGACATTAGTGCCCCTACTTATGGAATCTTTAAAAAATAATGAAGCAAGTTATATTAAAGTAATTTGTGGAGGGGTGATCCCACCCGATGACTATCCCTTTTTGTATGATCTAGGTGTTTCAAAAGTTTTTGGTCCTGGTACAAATATTCAAGAGGCAGCCATTGAAATAATTAATTTACTATGATAACTTAACCATAATGGTTAAGTTATGAAGCTTAAGTCTTATTTAAAATTATTTAAAATTTCTAACATAGATTTTTCAAAAGAAATCGGAATTTCGAGTGTTTCTCTCTCAAGATATATAAGCGGAGAGAGACTACCAGAAAAAAAGATTTTGAATAAAATATTCAAATTAACAGACGGATTAGTTGATGCGAATGATTTTTTTTTAAGTAGTAGTCCATCTCAAGATCTTTCTGAAATTCACAAAGAAGAAATAAAAAAAATGGTTTTAAATATAAGAGAAGGAAAATTAAAAGATCTCGCAAAAGCCATTACACTAGTAGAATCTTCACTAAAACTTCACAATGCTCAAGCTGACTTTCTTTTATCTAAATTAAAACAACATAAAAATTCTTTAAGAGTAGGAATTACTGGCGTTCCAGGTGTTGGGAAATCTACATTTATCGAAACATTTGGAATGTCTTTAATAGATCTTGGTTTTAAAGTTGCAGTTTTAGCTATAGATCCCTCTTCAAAAAGAACAGGAGGTTCAATTTTAGGGGATAAAACAAGGATGATGAAACTATCTGTAAACAAAAATGCTTTCATTCGGCCATCTCCGAGTCAAGGCAATCTTGGAGGAGTAGCAAAAAAAACCTCTGAATCAATAAGATGCTTAGAAGAAGCTGGATTCAATATTATTTTTATTGAGACTATGGGCGTTGGTCAGGCAGAAACAACCGTCTATGATATGGTAGATATATTTTTAGTCCTTTTGTTACCATCTGGTGGAGACGAACTACAAGGAATAAAAAAAGGAATTATTGAGATGGCAGATGTTATCATAATAAACAAAGCGGATGGAAACTTAAAAAATACAGCTGAGATAACAATGTTAGAATATAAAAATGCGCAAAATATGATTTCAAACATAAGAGAAGACATTTCACCTGAAGTTTTTCTATGTTCGTCTACGGAGTCAATTGGCATCACAAAAATATGGAAATTCATCAAAAAATTTGAAAAGATAAGAAGAGACAGTGGATCATTTTACAAAACTAGGATTCAGCAACAGACTAAAGCCATTTGGAGGAATATTATTCTGCAAAGTCAGGACTATATTGAAAATAATTTAAAATATAAAGATTCAGTTAAAAAAATTATTAAAGATGTAGAAAAAAATAATTTTGATGTTAATAATGCATCAAAGATTATTTTTGATTCTATCTTGAAAAGAAATACTTAATTTCTAATGAATCATTTGTTAAAAAGGCAAAGAATAATGGTAAAAAAATGTAGCATTACAAAGAAAAAACCAATGTCTGGTAACAATGTAAGTCACGCTGTAAACAAAACAAAAAGAAGATTTTACCCAAACCTTCACAACGTATCCTTTTTCTCTGAAGTGTTAGGAAAAAAAATTAAACTTAAAGTTTCTTCACGTGGTATCAAAACAGTTGAAAAAAATGGTGGAATTGACAACTACATAATTAAAGCTAAAACCTCTGATCTTACTGAGGAAACAAAAAAGCTGAGAAAACTTATCGTATCTAAGTCTTCAAAATAATAAGCTATCTTTTTTCTTTTAAAATTTCTGTCAAGTTATCTATTATTATTTCACCCAATTTCTCAACATCGTCAATAGTAAAAGCTCTACTATAATATTTAGAAACATCGTGACCTATCCCTATAGCAATAATATTAATTGCTTTTTTTTTCTCAATTTCAGATACTACCTCTTTTAAATGATTATCAAGAATATTAGAATTATTTGATGAAAGAGTAGCATCGTCTACTGGTGCTCCGTCAGATATTACAATTAGAATTTTTTTCTTTTCGTTTCTTTTTTTTAATCTACTTGACGCCCAAATGAGTGCTTCGCCGTCAATATTTTCTTTCAAAAGTCCATCTTTTAAAACTAGGCCTAAATTAAGTTTTGTTTGATTCCATGGTGTGTCTGCATCTTTATATACAATATGAAGAAGATCATTTAATCTTCCTGGATTAGGATCTTTATTTTTTTTCTCCCAAAGCTTTTTTGATTTTCCACCTTTCCATTCTTTAGTGGTAAAGCCGAGAATTTCAACATTTACTCTGCATTTTTCCAAAGTCTTTGTAATTATTTCAGCTGTCATTGCTGATGTAACAATCGGTTTTCCTCTCATAGAACCTGAGTTATCTAGTAAAAGTGATACCACTGTATTTTTTTCAGTATTTTCATTTTCTAATTTAAAAATATTTGAGTTTTTCGAGTTTGCAATAAACTGAGAAAATCTAGAACTATCAAAGTATCCCTCATCTTGATCAAATTTCCAGGTGCTAAAATCAAGAGAATAAAGAAGTTTCTCAAGTTTTTTTGCAAGATTATTTATTAGTTTTGTATTGTCTTTGCATTCTTCATCAAACCTTTGTCTTAATTGTTTTAATTCTGAATAACTAATTAATCTTTCTGCTTTTGTAAAAGTATCAAATTGTTTCGTAAATACTTTGTAATTAAATTCATGTTTGATAAATGAATTGTTAAAATTATTATTTTCTGATTTATTAGGTGTTGGTTTGTCTTTATTTTGATCAACTTTTTTAATTGAATCTTCTTGAGTTTTTCTTTTTCTTGTTTTTGTGAGGCACTAGAATCTATATTTGAACTTTCCTCAGGATCTTGATTAATATGATTATCTTCATCAGTTTCAAGATATGTAATAATTTTTTTTACATGAGAGTAGAATTGATTCTCATCATCAATAACATTAATTAATTTTTCAAATTCATTAATACTAATTTTAGAAAATTCTTTAGGTATGTCTTTTCTAGACACTTTTTTATTAATAAAAACTTTGAGAAAAGAATTAAACAAAAATGAATTGTAGTTTTATTTTTAAGAAAAAAATTATTTCTAAATTCAGGTAAGATTTTTTTTATATTTTTTTTACATCCTTCAAATTCCCTAAAACCGAATGACAAACATCTTGTAGTTGCAAAAATTTTGAATAAATTTTTTTTTTCCTCATTCGATGGACAGAATTTATTGAACGTTTTTGAATTTATATATCTAAGGTTTAAAGACGCAATATCGTACCATCCCCTACTTAAAGGTTTATTAGAAATATCGTTATTGTCAAAAAAACTTGAATTTTTTGATTCATCAGATACAAGTATTTGTTTTTCTGAAATTTTTTTTATTTTATTTTTTGATAATGTCTTGGCAGATGTTTCTTTTGCATTTTCCATAATTTATTCAAAATTAGTTATCAATTCTCTTCCAAAACACCTTTGATAAAACTCATTTATTATTTTTTGATCATTAAGATCACATTTATTCAAGAACGAAAGTTTAAATGCGTGATCAATGTCTCCAAAAATTTCAAAATTTTCAGCCCACATTATACATGTTCTTGGAGACATTATTACTGAGATTTCAGAACTTTTGAAAGCATCTCTTACCAAATTTCTACAAAACCATTTTGAAATTGAATCATGAATTTTTTTGGTCTTTTTTTAATTTTTATTTTTAATTTTTTTTCCTATTTCAGGTTCAAGAAAATTTAAGCACAAAAAATATTCCATCTGTCTAGTTGACCTTGGTTTAAATTCTGTGTCCCATAATATAAGCCAGAGGTATCTCCAAGTCCGAGGGTGTTACATGTCCCAAAAATTCTGAAGTAGCGGTTTGGTGTGATAATTGTATTTTGATCTAAAAGTGTTAATTTACCTTCAGCCTCCAAAACTCTTTGAATTACAAACATTACATCTGGTCGACCTGCGTCATATTCATCAAATACCAAAGCAACTGGATTCTTAATTGCCCATGGAAGAAGTCCTTCTTTGAACGTTGTAACTTGCTTATCTCCTTCCAATACAATTCCATCTTTTCCAAGTAAATCAAATCTGCTTATGTGTCCGTCTAGATTTATTCTTACACAAGGCCAATTTAATCTTGCGGATATTTGTTCGATGTGAGAGGATTTCCCCGTTCCATGAAGACCTTGAATCAATACTTTCTTATTATATTTGAAACCCATTAAAATTGAAGTAGTGGTTGCATCATCGAAAACATAGCCATCATCAACATCTGGGACTAAATCGGATTTTTGTGAAAAGTAAGGCACCATTATTTTTTTAGAAATCCCAAATATTTTTGAGGCATCAATCTGCTTTGGTGAATTTAAATTTAAATTATTATTTTCTAATAACATCTGCTTCTCGGCAATTTTTGTAGGATTTTATATGCTTTGTTGATTTCTTTCATTTTCTTTTCTTTATTGTTTATATTATTTTTTACGTCCGGGTGATATTTTTTTACTAGTTTTTTATACCTGGCTTTTAGTTGATCTTCACTAAAATTTGGTTCCAATTTTAATATAATTAATGAATTTTCAATTTGTTCATTAAAACTATAATTTTCTTTATTTTCAAATCCTTTTCTTTTTTTCTAAACTTCAGCTTTTGAGTGTCAAAAATGATGTTAAATTCAAAATTTATTTTCGATGCTGAGCCTGTGGAAAATGGCTTTGTCGGTTTTCCCTCAAAAATGTCATTTTTTTGAAATTCATAAATTTCATTCTGAGATTTTCCCGCAAAAAAATTCCATCTTTTATTATATAATTTAATATGTTTACTGCAAAATAAATACTTTTCAGAGTTATTAGGAGATTTAGGTGCAAAAAATTCTCCTGGCTCATTGCAATTTTTTTCATCACATTTTTTTTCGTCTACTTTATCAAAAAAAATATAACTGTTTGTTGCTTTTTTTTTCATATTATTATTATTATTACATATATGAATGAATCAACAATTTACAAAAAACTCAACACTAACTTCAAGCCATCATTTTTAAAAGTTGAAAATGAATCTCATTTACACAAAAATCATCCACAAAGTCCAAAAGGAGGCAATTCACATTTTTATGTGGAAATTAAATCAAGTATTTTTAATAACTTGTCCAGATTACAGAGCCAAAGAAGGATATACAAGGTTTTAGAAAATGAAATGAAAAGTTTTGTCCACGCTCTAAGGATCAAAATCTTAAATTAACTTCCATATCCCGTTCCAAACATGAATTCTTGATGTTTTTTAAGTGAATCCTGCAGTTCTGTATTCGCATAATCATACAAATCTCTCATGGATAATATACCTATAATTTTTTTCTTTTCTATTACTGGAAGGTGTCTAAATCCTTTTGACCGCATTACATGAATTGCATCGATAGGAGTTTTTTTTGGTGATATAGTTTGTACATTTTTTGTCATAATTTTAGATATTAATGTTACTTTGGGATCAAGATTTTTAGGGATAATCTTAAAGGTTATATCTCTTTCAGTAATGATACCAACAAGATCATCTTTATTTTTGGAGTCACATACTAGCAGCGCTCCACATTTATTCTTTAACATGGTTACGGCAGCATCGAATGCTGAAGATTTGTGTCCAATAATTACCAATCTCTGATTAATTAGGACTTTTTCAAGTATCTCCTGAATAATCAATTTAAACTCCCCATTAAATTATAATACAAATTTAAAATAATTTTAATTATTTTTTGAAATTTTTAGCATAAGTAATTGATTATTTTTCTTTGAAAGAATTTTAAACTTTAATCCAAAGAAAGAAAAAATCTGACCTTTTTTTGGAATAATTCTACTTTCATACAGAATAAGCCCTGCTACTGTAGAGGCATTGTTAATTGGAAGGTCTGTTCCAA
Source organism: Alphaproteobacteria bacterium (assembly GCA_019650635.1). Lineage (GTDB taxonomy): Bacteria > Pseudomonadota > Alphaproteobacteria > Methylaequorales > Methylaequoraceae > Methylaequor. Next base: position 256,777 of record BOXE01000001.1, read on the forward strand.
TTTGCTTATTAAGATCGCGAATGTTCACTGTACCATTTACTAAAAAATGAATTTTTTGATGTTTCTTTAATACCGTTTTCATTTTTTGAAAGTTTTAAATCATCTAGCTCGTCGTCAATATCTCCAACAATTTCCTCAATAATGTCTTCAAGAGTTATGATTCCCAAAAACTCACCATATTCATCAACAACTATAGAGAAATGTTCTTTTCTTCTTTTAAAAGCTATTAACTGATTGTCTAACTTCGTAGACTCTGGAATGAACCAAGGTTTTTGACAATAATTTAATATATTAAATTTTTTTGGTCTAACGAGGTTTCTCCAATTAATTTTCTAACATGCAAAACTCCTACAATGTTTTCTGGATTTTTTTCCCAAATAGGAATTCTTGAATGTGGAGAATTTTTTAATTTTAGAATTAAATCTGTATACGAAGTATAGGATGGTAAACTATAAATATCTTTACGTGAAATCATTATTGATCCGACTGTGATGTCATCTAAATCTAAAATTGACTTCAGCATTTGTTTTTCCTCTTTGCCTGTTGAATCTTTTCCATGTAAATCAATTGCCCCTCGTAATTCCTCTTCACTTTGTTCAAGTTTTTCTTCTTTAGAAACATTCTTATAATCTATGCCGAGCATCTTTAATATTAAGCCTACGATGAAATTTAAAATTTTTGTTAAAGGAAAAAGCAATATTATTATTATCCTAATTAAAGGAGCTATCTTTAATGCAAATTTGTCAGCTTTAGATAATGCAATGGTTTTTGGAATTAATTCACCAAAAATCAGTATCATTAGTGTCATTATGATTGTCGCATAAAAAATTCCCTCAGATGCAGTAATTTCTATTAGAATTTTTGTTGCCAATGCTGAAGCTAAAACATTTACAAGATTATTTGCAAAAAGTATGTACAAATTAATTTTTCCTTGTCTTTAAAAATTTTTCAAAATTCCGCTTTTTTTTTTTCGATATGAAATTTTTGCTTTTGAGCTAGGGTTAGGTCTCACCCAGAGAAAAAAACTGATAAAAAATAAGGGATAATAGAACCTATTAATACTGCTAAAGAAAACTCCATAATTTATTTTAATTCATTTTTTAAAAAATTTGATAATAATTTTTCATTCTCTAAAAAAGTCTGATAGGTAGACCAATGTCTTTAATAAGAATTAACTTAATTTTATTTTTTTTTTTACTTTTTTATCAAATCGCATATGTTGTAAGAAAATCTTTGGTGAAATTTTAATATTGTAGTCACTTAATTTGTAATTAATTTTTAAATTTTTAAGATGAGAAGAATATTTTTCAAGGACATCTTTTTTACAAATTTTTAAAAATGCGGAAAACTTTATTGCTAAATGCATTCCTATAAAAATCGCCTCTCCATGTTTAATTTTATTTGAATATCCTGTAACAGATTCAATAGCGTGTCCAAAAGTATGACCAAAATTTAATAATTCTCTTATTCCTTTTTCTTTTTCATCTATGGAAACAATTTTTGATTTTATCGAACAGCTTTTTTTTATTGCATAGACACAACTTTCCATGTGAAGTGAAATCACTTTTTCGCCGTTTTTGACTAACCAACTAAAAAATTTTCTGTCATGTATAAAAGAGTATTTTAAAATTTCAGCATACCCAGAATGGATATCTCTTTTATTTAAAGTTTTTAAAATGTCAGTAGAAATGATAACTGACTTTGGTTGATTGAATGACCCTATTAGATTTTTGCCATATTTAGAGTTTATACCTGTTTTCCCTCCTACTGAACTATCAACTTGAGCGAGAAGAGTTGAAGGTACTTGAACAAAATCTAAACCTCTGAGTATTAGAGATGAAGCCAGTCCGACTAAGTCACCCAAAACACCTCCTCCAATGCAAATTATAAGGGTATCTCTATCAACTTCAAGCTTCAGTATTTTTTCAACTATCAGTTCAAGGTATTCAAAACTTTTAATTTTTTCACCTTGAGGTAAAATAATTTGATCAAATTCAATTTTTTTCTTCAAATAATTGTTGAATAAACTAGGGTTTTTTTCCAAGACATTTTTATCAGAAATAACAACAGTTTTAGAATAATTCTTATAATTAGAAATATAATTAGTTAATGACTTATGAATATCTTTTCCAATAAATATTTTATATGAATTTATTCCTAAAGAGACTTTGCAGATATCGATATTATTCATATTGTTTTAAAGTTTCTATAATATTTTTTACAATTTCTAAAATTGGTGTATCACTTACATTTATAGAAAAATGTGATTTGTTGTAATGATTAATTCTTTCCTTATACATTTGTTTTAAGTTATCTTCAAGTTTCCCTTTGTTTAACTTTGGTCTGTTTGATAGATTTTTCTTTAGCCTTGATATCAAAGTACTTAAATTTGGCATTTAGAAACACACAAATACATTCTTTCAAAAGAATTTTTCTTAATTCTTCGTTACAGAAAATACCAGCTCCTGGTGAAATAACGAATTTATTTTTTTCATTTATTAATTTGATCAATATTGATTTTTCTAATCTTCGAAATTCAGGTTCACCATATACTCTAAAGAAATCTTTAATTTTTAAATTAGAAACTTTTTCGATTTCCTGATCAATATCAAAAAAATTTCTAGAAATTTCCTTTGATAAAATTTTTCCTATAGTTGTTTTTCCTGCTCCAGTCATTCCAACTATTATTATATTTTTAATTTTCAAAGTCATATATTTGTTTTTATATAAATAATAGATTTTTTTGGAGAATTATTGTTAATATTATAATAATTTATTAGATAAAATATAATAAACATGGACAAGTTAATAGTTAAGATTTTTATTTCACTAACAGTAGTTTTCTTTTTATTAATAATATACTTAGGAACATCAGATTTTATAATTAATCCAAGACTTATTGAGAGTGAGCTTTATCTTGAAAATAAATAATTTATTTAATTTTTTTTTTGCTATAATTTTTTCGGGTAAGTTGGTTCTTGCAAATCAAACTGTTTTCGAAAACTATGATAGTTTTAGAAATTCAAAAGAATACCTTTCAGAGTTTGTTATTACAGATGAAAAAAACATTAAATGGAAAAACTTTTTTTCAAATAAGTCTTTTAAAGAAATTGAATTATTTTTGCAAACAATGCCTATCAATACTTCTGACAAAATGATTCAGGAGATTATTTTTGAAATTTTGGTTTCAAAAAAAACATTTGATAGAAATTTAATAAATGATGATGATGATAAAATACTTTTCGAAATTTTCATCAACAAGCTTTTTGATACTGGAAGATTAAATGAGATAGAGTTGGTTTACTCTCAAACTTCTGAACTTGAAAGTAATAGCTTTATTTTAAAGAAAATGATTGAAGGAAACCTTCTTAGAAACAGACATTCTGAAGCATGTAAAATTTTACAAAAAGTTAATCAAGACCCAACTATTTTCGGAAAAATAATGATAATTTGTAATATTATCAATAATAAGTTTGATCAAGCAAAACTTGGACTCCAACTTCTAAAAGAGCAAAATCAACCAGGAGATATTTTTTTTATTGATTTAGCTTTTTCTTTAATGAGTGACAAAGATATTTCTGAGTCCAGTGACTTAAAGAAAAATTTAGATCAAGTCAAAGAGTTAAATCCTATAATAATGTCTTCACTCCAATTCGCTGATATATCACCAAATTTTGAGCAAATTGAAAAACTATCTACAAGTGGATTACTTTTCGTGTTATCAAATCCATCAGTAGATACTGAATTGAAAATATTCTGTTCTGAGATGCTTGTCAAACAAGGTAGAATTAGTGCTGACATGCTTTCAGAGGCATATCAATTGTCAAGTTTTGATGAAAAGGAAATACAGAAGGCTGAAAGCTTATACAAATCTTTATCACCAGTAAGAGCAAGACCTTTACTTTATCAATCTATAATAAGAGATAATAAACCAGAATCAAAATTTAGAAAAATTATTGCATTAATAAAAATTTCAATGAATGATAATCTTCTTCCAGAAATTTCTTTTTTAGTTGGTGATTTATTAGATTTTGAAAAATATGTAAGAAATCACGAAGACACAATTCTAATTTCAAAGATGTTTCAATCTAGAAAAAAATTTATTGAAGCAAGAAGTATACTAAATAAGTTTTATGATAGCCCAAAGAGTGACGTAAGAAATTTAGCAATTGATATTTCAGAATTTTTGTTAACTAATAAACTTGACTATTATTCATTTGAAAAACAATTAGAAAAAGTTACTGATTCAAAATCAATTGAATCAACTTTCACAAAAAAAGTGTTAATGTTACTTATAGACGAATTAGATTTAAATCAAAATCTTTTAGATAAATTATTAAACACAAAAATTAGTACTTCTATAAAATCTAATGATATTAAAAATTTTTTTTTAGCATCTAAATTGTCCGATGAAAAAGATTTTTTTAATTCATTATCTTTACTATTTAAAATTGTAGATAATAAGAATTTAACTAAACTTAATTTAATTGAAACTTATTCGGTGCTGACAATACTTAAGAATCTTGGACTAGAGAATGAGTATAAGAAGCTAGCAAGTAGAATTTTATTGTATAAATGCAAATAAATTATCTCATAGAAAAATATTTGGAAAATATTTTGACAAAGAAAAATGTGTCTAAAAATACTTTTATGTCATACAAAAATGATTTACAACAATTTCAGAAATTTCTTAATTTAAATGAAATTGAAAATATAGACGAAGATAAAATAAAAAGTTATGTAAATTTTTTAGCCAAAAATTATTCTACTACGTCTCATTGCAGGAAATTATCTTCATTAAAAAATTTTTTTATTTTTTTAGAGGAAAAAAAATTGATTAAACAAAATTTTTTTGATTCAACAGAATTTCCAAAGTTTAAAAGAACGATACCAAAGATCTTATCAGAGGAACAAATAAAGAAAATTATCAATTTGTCATATAAAGATTCTACAGATAAGGGTATCAGACTGTCACTAATGCTTGAGATGTTATATGCAACAGGCATAAGAATAAGTGAATTAGTTAGTTTGAAGATTGGTGATATATCTGATGACTATTCATTTATAATAATTTTAAATAAAGGTAGAAAGGAGAGAATTGTTCCGTTAATTTCGAAAGTGCAAAATATACTTAAAAAGTATTTAAATATTCTTCAAGATAACAAAGCCAAATCTAGTAAGAACTACCTATTTCCATCAAACTCAAAATTAGGTCATTTAACAAGAATAAGATTTTTTCAAATGTTACAAAAAATTGGCTCAAAAGCACTTATTGATAAAGAACTTTTATCACCGCACAAAGTTAGACATTCATTTGCAACGCATTTATTAAATAGAGGCGTAGATTTACGATTAATTCAAGAATCTTTAGGTCATAAAGATATCTCTACAACACAAATATACACTCATATCCAAACAAAAAAACTTAGAAAAATTCTCACGGAGAAACATAGTCTTAAAAGAAATATGTCTAAATTAATTAAAATTTAAGTTGTGTTTATGAATTTATTTATATAATAAATTTACTTACAAATAATAAATTAATAAGAGGAAATTATGAGTTTTAAAATTATTGATCAAGCCCAACCAAGGCTTAACAGAAGTGAATTAGCAGTTCCAGGAAGTAACCCAGCACTTTTTGAGAAGGCTGCAAACAGTAAAGTTGACGTGATCTTTTTAGATCTTGAAGATGCTGTTGCACCTGATGAAAAGGAACAGGCTAGGAAAAATATTATAGAAGCGTTAAATGATCTTGATTGGAAAGGCAAAACGCTATCAGTAAGAATTAATGGATTGGATACACACTTCATGTACAGAGACGTTGTTGATTTAATTGAAAAAGCTCCTGGTAAACTTGATCTTATAATGATTCCAAAAGTTGGTACCATCTCAGATGTTTATGCAGTTGATATGTTGTGCACTCAAGTTGAAGACGCTATGAGTCTCGAAAAAAAAATCGGCTTCGAACTAATTATTGAAACTGCATTAGGAATGCAAAATGTAAATGAAATTGCTTCATATAATAGAAGACTTGAATCTCTTCATTTTGGAGTTGCTGATTATGCAGCATCTACAAAGGCAAAAACAACTGTAATTGGAGGTCCAAATCCGAATTATCATGTCCTAACCGATATTGATGGAGATAAACCACGAAATAAACATTGGGGTGACATGTGGCATCATGCTGTTTCCAAAATGGTTATTGCAGCGAGAGCAAATGGACTTAGACCCATTGATGGTCCTTTTGGTGATTTTAATGATCCTGACGGATATAAAGCACAAGCGAATAGGTCAGCTACACTTGGGTGTGAAGGAAAGTGGGCTATCCATCCTAGTCAGATAGAATTAGCCAATGAAGTTATGAGTCCAAGTGAGAAGGAAGTTAATCAAGCCAAAAGAATTTTGGAAGCTATGGAAACAGCCAAAAAAGAAGGTAAAGGTGCTGTATCTCTTGACGGAAGATTAATTGACATTGCCTCTATTCGTCAAGCTGAAGTTTTAGTACAAAAAGCAAAACTGATAGAAAGTTCTTAAATTAACAAATGCAAAATTTTCTCGATTTTGAAAAACCTTTGCTTGAGATCAGAACTAAAATTGAAGAGTTAAGACATCTGAAAGATACAAGTGAAAATATTGCAAACGAATTAACAGTACTTCAAGATAAGTTTGATAAAAAGTTAGACGAAATATACGAAAATTTAACTCCAATGCAAAAAGTTAAAGTCTGCAGGCATCAAGACAGACCAAAATTTGATGAAATAGTTAATACAATATTTGATAAGTTTGAAGTTATTTGTGGAGATAGACTCTATTCAGACGATGCTTCAATAAAAGGTGGTCTCGCAAAAATAGAAAATAAAAAGTTCCTAGTTGTTGGTAACGACAAAGGAATTGATATTGATACAAGAGTCAAGAATAATTTTGGTATGGCAAAACCTGAAGGATACAGGAAAGCTCAGAGACTTTTTAATCTTGCAAGCAAATTTAAGCTACCCGTTGTAACTTTTATTGATACTCCTGGAGCTTTTCCAGGAGTTGAAGCTGAAGATCGCGGGCAATCAGAAGCAATTGCTAGTTCTATTAGGTGTTCCATAAATGTAGAAACCCCAATTTTTTCTTTTATAATCGGTGAAGGCGGATCCGGTGGAGCTGTTGCTCTTGCAACAGGAAATAAAGTCTTTATGCTAGAACATGCAATTTATTCAGTTATATCACCCGAGGGTTGTGCTTCGATTTTGTGGAGATCGGCGAATGAGTCTGAAAAAGCAGCTGAATCACTTAAACTGACTGCTCAAGACTTATTAGAATTAGAAGTAATTGATGAAATAATAAAAGAACCAAGAGGAGGAGCTCATAGAGAGTATCTGGTATATGCAACCAAATAAAAGAATGTATATTAAGAATAAACAATCAGTTTGATGGTGTTTCTTCAGACAAAATAATCAGTCAAAGAGAAGAAAAGTATCTTTGTATTGGAAAGAAATTCTTAATAAACTAAACTTAAATTTTACCACAACAGTGTTTGTATTTTTTCCTGACCGCATGGACATTAGCATTCCTTGGAACCTTTCTTTCGTTGATTTCCTCTTGTTGTTCTTGACTCCAGATTGTTCATTTCTGTTTTTATTTCTACAAAACTTATAATTTTTGTTATATTAAATCTAATTTGCTCCATCATATCTTCGAACATCATGAAAGCTTCTTGTTTATACTCATTCAGTGGATCTTTTTGACCATAGGCTCTTAATGAAATTCCTTGTCTTAAATGATCGAGTGAAAGAAGATGTTCCTTCCAACTTTTATCTATCATTTGCAGTAAAATAGATTTTTGAGCATATGCAAAAAGTTCATCAGAATATTGAGTCTTTTTTAGGTTTATATTTTTGTCGGACATTTTTATGATTTCATTTTTTATGTCTTCTATTTGAGGATTTGCTGAAAGAATTTTTTCAAAATTTAAATCAATATTCAGATTTTGCTTACAGTAATCAATTATTTTTTTCTTTTTTTCAGGGTTTAATTCGTTTAAGTCTGAAATTTCCTTATCAACTAGATCATCTACATATGCATCTCTCATATCAAATACAAGATTATCTATTTCTTTATCATTAATAATTTCTTTTCTTTGGTCATAAATTATTTTTCTCTGTTCATTCATAACATCATCAAATCTAAGAAGACTTTTTCTAATCTCAAAGTTTCTTGCCTCTACCTTTTTTTGTGCTCTCTCTAATGCTTTTGTAATCCATGGATGTTGAATGCTTTCGCCATCAGCAAGTCCAAGTGTTTTTAAAACTGAATCTAGTTTTTCAGAACCAAAAATTCTCATTAGGTCATCTTCTAAAGAAAGAAAAAATTTTGACGATTCCAGGATCACCTTGTCTCCCTGATCGACCTCTTAACTGATTGTCAATTCTTCTAGATTCATGTCGTTCCGTACCAATAATATAAAGTCCTCCAGAATCTTTTGAAATTTTCATTTCTTTTTCAAGATTTTCTGACTCTTCAGCTCCACCTAATTTAATATCAGTCCCTCTTCCAGCCATATTAGTTGCAATTGTAACTGTTCCGGGTTTTCCAGCATTAGCTATAATTTCTGCTTCTTTAAGATGATTCTTGGCATTAAGAACTTGGTGGTTTATACCCTTTTTTTTTAAAATCTTAGATAAGGATTCAGATTTTTCTATTGAAACGGTTCCAACTAAACATGGTTGGTTTTTATTAATACATTCTTCAACTAGATTAACTATTGCATCATATTTTTCATTAAGAGTTCTATAAATTTCATCCTCGTGATCAATTCTTATCATGTTTTTGTTAGTTGGCACCTCAACAACTTCTAATTTATAAATATCAAAAAATTCGTCTGCTTCAGTTTTTGCTGTTCCGGTCATTCCTGATAATTTTTTATACAATCTAAAATAATTTTGATAGGTTATTGAAGCAAGGGTTTGGTTTTCTACTTGAACTTCCAAATCTTCCTTAGCTTCAATTGCCTGATGCAAACCCTCTGAGAACCTTCTACCTTCCATGGCTCTTCCTGTGAATTCATCAACAATTAAAACTTTTTTATCTTGTACTAAATAATCTTTATCTTTTTCAAAGATATACCTGGCCTTAAGAGATTGATTAGTATGATGAAGAAGAGTAACGTTATTAATGTCATATAAATTTCCAGTTGTTAATAATTTTTCTTTTTTATAGAAACCCTCTAATTTTTCAATTGCATTGTCTTTCAAAACTACACTCTTTGATTTTTCGTCTTTTTCATAATCCTCTGAATCAAGTCTAGCAATTATTCTATCAACTATTTTATACAAAGCAGATGATTGTTCCGCAGATCCAGAAATTATAAGAGGCGTCCTGGCTTCATCAATTAAAATTGAATCAACCTCATCAATTATCGCATAACTAAAGTCACTTTGCACTAATTGATCTTTCGAGAATTTCATATTGTCTCTTAGGTAGTCGAATCCAAACTCGTTATTTGTGCCGTACGTTATGTCTGAAGAGTATGCCTTTTTTCTTTCGCTTTCATCCATTCCATTAACAATATAACCTGTTTTAAGTCCTAATTTTTCATAAACAACACCCATCCACTCACTGTCTCTTTTGGCAAGGTAATCATTTACAGTTACAATGTGCACTGAATTATTTTGTAACGAATTAAGGTAAGCCGAAAGGGTTGATACAAGTGTTTTACCTTCTCCAGTTTTCATCTCAGCAATCATGCCTCTGTGAAGAACAATTCCTCCAATAATTTGCACATCATAATGTCTCTGTCCTAACGACCTTTTTGCAGCCTCTCTTACATTAGAGAAGGCATCTGGAATGATGTCATCTAAGGGTTTGCCATTTTTAACTTGTTGCCTTAATTCTTGAGTTTTATTTAGGATTTGATCATCTGTAAGTTTTTCATAATTTTTTTCTAGTTCGTTTACTTTATCGACTAGAGGAAGAATCTTTTTGATAACTCTGTCATTTGAAGAACCAAATATTTTTTTTGACAAAAAATTTAACATGCTATTATTTATATTAATTTTAGATATAAAGATATATTAATTTTGTTTTTTGTGTAACTATGACCTTCAAAATATCTCCACTTGCTCCTAGAAAAATAAAAAGAATCAGGCCTATTGGTGGAATTAATGTTTCTAGTACACATTGTGGTTTAAAAAAAAATAATAAACAAGATCTAGTTTTAATTAAATTAGATTCTCCAGGAGAAATAATAGGCTTATTTACTAATTCAAAAACTCCTGGGGAACCAATTGTTTGGAACAAAAAAATTCATAAATTTGGAAAAGTTTCAGTAATTCTAATTAATTCTGGAAATGCAAATGTTTTTAATGGTAAATCTGGAAAATCCTCTTTACTCAAAATAGTGAATGAAATATCAAGCAAATTAAAAGTTCCAAAAAAACATATTTACATTGCATCAACAGGAGTTATCGGTGAACCGTTAGATGAGAAGAAAATAATTAAACAAATACCTTTTTTAATCTCTAGTCTCCAAAATGAATCAACTTCGTGGCTTAAAGCAGCTAAAGCAATTACAACGACAGATACATTCCCAAAAACACATTCTGAAATTTTTTTTAAAAAAAGAAATATTATTATTAATGGTATAGCAAAGGGTTCCGGCATGATAGCGCCTAATATGGCAACAATGCTTGCATTTATTTTTACAAACCTTGACTTTAAAAAGGAGGAATGTAAGGAAAAATTTAGAGAGATTGTTGATAAAACTTTTAACTCAATTACTGTAGACGGCGACACTTCAACAAGCGATATGATTTTATTTTTTTCTGTCAATGATAACAACAATTCAATTAAATTGAAAAATGAAAATCGAAAGAAGTTTTTTTATCACTTAGAAAATCTAACAAGCAAATTAGCAGAATATATTGTTAAGGATGGAGAAGGTGCATCTAAATTTTTAAAAATAAAGATCAAAGGTGCAAAAAGCATCAATGATGCAAAAAAAATTGGTAAATCAATAGCTAATTCTCCGCTTTTTAAGACTGCTATGTCTGGTTCTGATTCAAACTGGGGTAGAATCATTATGGCTGTTGGAAAATCTGGAGCAAAGCTAGATCCAGAAAAGTTAACTTTAAAATTTGGCAAATTTATAATTTTGCAAAAAGGAAAAAAACTTAATCTAACTCATATTAATTTAATAAATAAATACCTTAAACAATCAGAAATAGAAATAATAGTGGATTTGAACATAGGTGATATATGAATGGAGTACATGGACTTGTGATTTTACGAAAGAATATGTATCAATCAATGCTGACTATAGAAGCTAAAAAATATATAAACGTTGTTGCATGTGTTTTAAAAAAAAATGAAAAAATATTGATTGCCTCAAGACCTGAAACGAAAAATTTCTCAGGTTTCTTTGAATTTCCTGGAGGAAAAGTAGAAAAAGATGAATGTCTAATAGAAGCTTTAGATAGAGAAATTTTTGAGGAACTAGGAATAAGACTAGATTTTAGTAAGATTTATTATCTCAATAATTATAGAATTCTAGAACATAATATTAGTTTACATTTTTTTCTTTGTCTGAGGTGGTTTGGAAAAATTAAAAATAAAGAAAAGCAAACTTTGAAATGGATTCTTCCAAATGAACTTAATAATTATAACCTTTTAAAATCAAATGAAAGTTTTAAAATTTTTTTAAATAATTTTATTTTTCCAACAACTCACTGAAACTACATCGCAACTTAAACGCAGTCCATTTTCATCGCTAAATTTTTTCCTATATTCGTTGTTAAGAGTATTTAAATAATTATTTGTCATCAAACTTTTTTTTCTGTTACTAAGAATTTTATTTTCTCCAATACCTTTCAAGTCCTCAAATATTTTTCTAATATTTTTATAGTATATTTTATAACTGATTGTTTCAGATACTAATTCCTTAAAGCCTACTTGACCTAATAAATCAGAAATATCAACCATTTTTAGATTGATAGGTAATCTCATAAAAGCTCCATTAAACAATTTTTCATCTGTTGAGAGAAGTGAATCTCTTAATTCAAACATAGTTTTTTCTCCAAAAAAATTACAAATAAATAAACCATTAACTTTCAATAATTGATAGATTTCATTTAAATGTCTTTTTTTATCAATTATACTGTTAATACATAAATTACTAATAATAAGATCAAATTTTTCATTTTTTAGAGGTAAATTTTCAAAGTGACTCTCGACTTTTAAAATTTTGTTTGACTGATTGTTTTTTTTGTTGAGCAGGTTTCTATAGGGAGATAAGAAGATGAGTTTTGAAAAACTTACTTTGATTGTATTTTCAAGTGATTCACCAGCATCTGATGAAAGAAGTAAAATTTTATCGTAGTTACTTCCAAGTTCTTTAAGTTTTTCTCCTAATAGTTCTGATATTTTATTAAATAAAAAATTGTGTTTATACCAGTTTTTACTTGATTTGTTTTTAGAATTAATTAAAGAATTTATATCTATTAAACTTGTTTGGGTCATAAAAATTACTAATGAAGAAAATTTTAATCTATTCCTCCAATATTTGTCCATACTGTATAGCAGCCAAGCGTTTACTTGAAAACCTTAATCTCAAATTCAAAGAGAAAGTTATTGATAATCAACCATCCTTAAGAAATGAAATGTATAACATTTCAAATGGAAGGAATACTGTTCCTCAAATTTTTATTGGTGACAAACATGTGGGTGGCTATGATGATTTAAAATTGATTTATGAAAATGGTGAACTTATGAGATTAATTGATGAATAAATTTAGAGTTGCTTGTTTTCAAACAACTAGTAGCGATATCCCAGAAGAAAATATTATAATGCTGGAAAAAATTTTTTCTAAAGTCAAAAGAAAAAAATTTGATCTTATTTGCTTACCAGAGTGTGTTTCTATTTTTTCTGATTCAAAAAATAAAATTAATGATTATTTTGACAATTGGCATCAAATTTTTCTCAACTTTATTATAAACAAAGCTAAAGAATTTGACACAAATATTTTGATAGGTTCTTTTCCATATAAAAATAAAAATAAAAGATTTCTGAATAGATCACTTATAATTTGTAACAAAGGTAAAATTTTGAGTCATTATGATAAAATAAATCTTTTTGATGTCGTATTAGGTAAAAATGAGAAATATTTTGAGTCTAAAAATTATGACTCAGGTAAAAAATTGGAGGTTATTGAGTTACCATGGGGGAATCTTGGAATGAGCATTTGCTATGATTTAAGGTTTCCAAACTTATATAAGAGTTTAACCAAAAGAGGTGCGGATTTTTTTTCAATTCCAGCAGCTTTTACTTATACAACTGGAAAAAGTCACTGGCACACCTTAATAAGAGCTAGAGCCATTGAAAATGGCTGTTTTGTTTTTGCTCCAGCACAATGTGGAATTCATAAGAATGGTAGAAAAACTTTTGGTCACTCTCTAATTATAGATCCTTGGGGGAAAGTGATTGCAGAGGCGCAAAATCAAATCGATGTAATTGAAGCTCAGATAGACACTGAGTTAGTAAGAAATGTAAGAAAGAGAATTCCATCTATGACTACTTTTTAATAAAGAATTAGAAATTTAAGAAACGATTTTTTTTTTAGTCTATTATTTTCAAGATTTGATTGCGAAAAACATATAGTTTATAAAAGTTCCTTCTGAAAAACTCCATCTATTTTTAAAAGGATTATAGTTTACACCTTGAATTTGAAAATCATTAAAACCATTTTCTAGAAATTTTTTTTTGACAAAATTCGGTTTCAAAAATTTTTTCCATTCATGTGTTCCTCTTGGAACAATTTCGCAAAACATTTTCAGCAAAAAGGATTGCAAATAAATATGAAGTTAAGGTTTTGTTAATTGTTGAACCAAAAAAAACTCCATGTTTTTTTAAAATATCATTTGAAATAGAGATGATTTGGTTAATATTTTCTACATGTTCGAGAACCTCCATACAGGTGACGATATCAAAACTACATTTCTCTACTTTGGAAAGTTCACCGTGAATGTAGTTTATTTTAAGATTTTTAATTCTTGCATGTTCTTTTGCTACCTTGATAGCTTTTTCATTGGTATCAATTCCGGGTTTCTTTTACCTAATCTTATTTAAAGGCCT
>BOXE01000002.1:0-216032 GCA_019650635.1 Alphaproteobacteria bacterium
AAGTATTTTGTCAATTATACCCAATGTCATAATTTTTATTTACTTAATAGAGGGGTTTTCTGAAAATTTTGAATAGAGACTACTTGAATCAAAATCTTTGTCCAACGACCGTATCAAATTTTTCTGTAACATCTGAATATTTCAAGTTTTTTGAATTTTCATTTTAACAAATTTTTTATTTTATACTTTAATGAAAATTTAAAAAACAAAAAAAAATTTAAAAAATTTTTTTTTTGATGATATTAAAAATTTTTTGATGAAAATTGCTTTTGTTATAATTTAAAAATTAGAAAAAAAAAAGTAATTCAACAAAACTACTATAAATAAACTTATAATTTAAATATCATTTTGATTTATTCAAAAATCTTCTATTTATTTGAAGGAATCAAGTTAAGTAAAAAAAAAAATGAAAATTTAAGGAAAATATTTGATAAAAGCAAAAATTTTTTTTAAAAAAAAATTAAAAATTTATGTTTTTTTAATATCGTTTTAGAATTTTTTATTTCCCCGGATATTTTTTACCATATTTTTGGCTAAAAGAAATGAATATTAAAAATTTCTATTTATGTATCTTTTCCGTTTTGGTGGATTTTTTTGCTTATTACATTGGATTTTTATTTGGAATAAAATTTCTCCATTTTTAACAGAATTTTTATCAATTTTTTATTTTTAAATTAAATCAATTTAAGGGAAATTTTTTGAAGTTGGGAAAATTTTTTAATTATTATGGGATTTTCACCATTTCCATAAAAATTACTTGTCTAGGATCTGGAATAATGGGAAATTTAATATATTTCATTTTATTTTTTTCTCTTTATTATCAATTCTTGAGTTTTTTTTGGTTTCATACTTTGTATTTAAATATGGTAATGCTACAAAAATATAATCGGAAAATAATTAATTTTATAAGTATAATTTAATAATTTTTTATTTATATATGTTAAATTAACCCAAAACTTTTAAGTTTTTTAAATTTAAAAAAAGATGTTTGTAATATTGTGGATTAACTCATAATTTTTTTTTTTTAAAAACTTATAAAAATTTTACAAATATATCTTTATTTTTTTGTATTTTTTCGATCGTTATAATCTTTGGTTTGTAAATCTAAGTCTAATCCCTTTAAAACCTCTACTTCATGATTCTCAACATCTATATTTAAAAGATCAAAATTTTTAGGGCAATTATATTCATTTAAAAAATTTGTAAGTTTTTCTTTTTATTTTGACAGTCTTAAATGTTTTATTAATTACTTTAGACCATTTTCAGCCCAACTTCTATCTAATGTATTTAGACCGGATCCACTATCAAATATGTAAGAATTATCAAACCAGACTTTGATGAAATAGCTACACTTAAGAAATGTCATT
Organism: Alphaproteobacteria bacterium; assembly: GCA_019650635.1. GTDB lineage: Bacteria > Pseudomonadota > Alphaproteobacteria > Methylaequorales > Methylaequoraceae > Methylaequor. The sequence goes on from BOXE01000002.1 coordinate 1,368, forward strand.
TGGACGAAAAATTTTGAATAGCTTTATATTATCCTCCATCAGATCAATGTTAATTCCTTTCCACCCTTTTATAAAGATGATAGGTATTTGATCCGTTAATTGGATGAAGTGCTCCGACGTCTACATAAAAACCAATTTTATTTTTAAATATTTTATTTAATAAAACATCTTCTCCAGTTGCACCATAAGAAGGAAAAAATTAATTTTATATTTAAAATATCTGTAAAATTTATAAATTATGGTTTTTAATGAATTTTCTTTGAAATGTTTAATCATTAATTTTAAATAACATATTATGAAAAAAATATTCACTTTGTTTTAAATACTTATCTTTAAAGTTTATATGGTTGAAATTATAAAAATATTATTTCGCTCTAGTTTTACACTATCGTTGATGATAATCTCCGGGGCATACAACTAGATTTTTATAATTTCCCTCCTTGTGAATTGTGTATTTACCAGAGAATTCCTTATTTTTATACTTTTTGTCTGCATCATTTCTTTTTTATGGAATATAAAAAAATATTCATTTTACTTAATTTTTCTCTTTTACAAGTTTCTTAATTGCTTTTTTCATAGTTTGGTAGAGAGGAATAGTAGAATATAGTTCTGGTTGTACATCATCAGTTGGAAATTTTGAAAGCATCGAAGATTTAAGAATGCATCTGGACTCTGTTCCCATTAACAAAGGTGATGAAATATTTTTTTAGTGTAAGGGGTTTTTTTCCTTAGCGAATATTAATACAAAAATTTTTTATCACTGGTATTATTCAATATATATTTTGTTGGAGATTATATGGATCTAGAATAAAAGAATCTGAACTGACAATTTTAAAAATGAAAACCAAACTTAAAAAAAATTGATGAGATTATAAGAGTCAACCACGCAGGTGAGTATGGAGCTCAACGAATTTATTCTGGGCAAATAAAGTTTTGCAAAAAAAAAAGAGTTGAAGAAAAAGCTCGAAATAATGATTGCTGAAGAATTTGAACATTTCGATTATTTTGACAAGACAATGTTAAAGAAAAGAACTAGACCAACGGCTCTTAGTCCAATTTGGCATTACGGAGGATATTTTTTAGGTGCAGTTACATCAGTGCTAGGAGAAAAATATGTACACGCCTGCACAGAAGCAGTAGAAGAAGTGATTGTTGATCATTACAATGCACAAATAAAATATTTGGAAAGTCTGGGAACAGAAAAAGAGATGCTAAAAAAAATAAAAAAATTTTGTGCTGATGAAGATGAACACAGGTCGTTCGCAGAACAATCTAACCTCAACGATCAAAGTGTAGATATTTTTAAAAATTTAACAAAGAATTTAACTAGACTAGCTATTAGGCTTTCAAAAAAAATTTAGGGTTCAAGCTCTGAATCCCAATATAAAAAATCATTCCAGCTTTGGTGAAGAAAATTAGGAGGAAACATTCTTCCAATTTCTTTGAGTTCAAAGTTATTTGGAGTGTATGGATTAGATTTAAGTTTTACTCCAATTTTTTTTAAAGATTTATTTCCCTTCAAAGTGTTACAAACTCTGCAAGATGTAACAACATTGTCCCATGAAGTTTTTCCACCTTTAGATTTTGGTATAACATGATCAAAAGTTAGTTCTTCAACTTTAAAACTTTTTGAGCAGTATTGACATAAAAATTTATCTCTCAAAAAAACGTTAAATCTTGTAAATGCTGCTTTTTCTGGTAATGGAATATAGTCTTTAAGAGAAACAACACTTGGGAGTTTCAATGTTGTGGAGGGGGACCTAACAACTTGATTGTATTCTGAAACAACATTCACTCTGTCTAAAAAAACTGCCTTGAGTGCATTTTTCCAAGACCAAGTAGATAAAGGAAAGTAGCTTAATGGCTGATAATCAGCATTAAGAACAAGTGCGGGACATTTATTAGGTACTAAATTCATAAGATTTACTTTAATATTATATTGTGAATAAACAACGAATTTTAAACTTTAAAAATTTTTTTCAAGAAATCATTTCCGAATTTTAAGCCAAATTTGTCAATGCCATGGCCAAGGTTATCTTGAATATGATGATCAACAGAAAAACCCATTTTCTTTAGCTTGTTATAAGAATTTAATGAATTCTCGTAATGTATTACTTCATCATCTTTACCGTGAAAAATTCTTATTGGGAATTTTGATGAAACTTCATTTTCAAACTCTTTATCTTCAAAAAGAAGTCCTGAGTAAGCTAATAATCCTGCACAACTCTGCTTTCTTTTACACAAATGATATAAGCCCATCATTGCTCCTTGAGAAAATCCGAAAAAAGCAATTTGAGATTCAGCCAAATAAAATTTTTTTTTAACATCTTCTATTAATTTTATGAGATGCGGTCCTGCCTTTTTTAAACCTTCACCAATTTTTTCAGGGGAAATAGATGTGAGGTCAAACCATTGATAAGCATTTTCTCCCCATTCACATTTAAATGGAGCATTTGGAGAAATAAAAGCTGTGGATGGCAGATCTTGTTTCCATTCTAAACCAATATTAATAAGATCTTCTGAATTTGCTCCATAACCATGCAGAAATACAATTGCATTTTTGACTTTATTTTCTTCTGGCAGCAAAATTTGTCCATTAAAGTTTTCATTCATTTTTATTAAATAATCTTTTAATTTCAACGATAACGCTTTTTGGAACAAAATCACTTTCTTTTAATATAAAAAAATCAATTAATGGAATTACACAATTTGGTTTCAAAGAATTTTTTTCTAAAATCTTGTAAAGTTTGGCAATTTCAATCGATAAAAAACTTTCTACCTCTCCGTCTTGATTGGAAAACTTCATATCGTCAGATTTTTCTAAATGATAGTTAAATATAATTGCTGAATTGAAATTTGTGTTTTCATTGTGTTGATAATGGACAGTATTACTTTTTTTGGCATGGGAAGCTTGTTTTTGATTTAACCCAGCTTCTTCAAATGCTTCTTTATAAAAATTTTTTTTTATTGATAAATCTATTGGTTGACCACCAGCAATTAAATTATCATAAAGACCTGGGAACTTGTCTAGTTTACAAGATCTTTTGGCAAGATGAATAATTGTTGAATTTTTGAATTTACTCCAAACATTACAGTGTACTCCATATGCTGGGAATCCAAATTTTGAGAGAAATTTTCTTTCTATGATGAATTTTCTTCCATTGCAAAATTTTTTTTTGTGATCGAACTTTAGCTTTGGTTTTAACGATTCAAAATCAAAAATTGGGCAATATTCAAGTTCCCTCTTACTTGAAGCGGACTGATTAGTAAAATCAATAATTTTACTAATGTCTACGTGTTTACATGGAATTTTAATATTTGGAATGCTACTTAAAGTTGAGATGTGCACCCATCCAATATTTTTGTCATTAAACTTTATCGGAATATACTCTGAAAGATCATAATCATTGATCTGTCTTAATATATGAATAGCTAAATCTAAAGTTTTTTTTTACTCATTAATATGCTTCTTTAATAATTTGAGTTATTTGTTTCATTATTTCTTCAATTTTAAAATCCTTTGGCGTAAAAACTTCTTTTACTCCAAAAGACTTTAATTTTCTTTCATCAGAGGGAGGAATTATTCCTCCTACAATTACAGGAATTCTTGAAAAGTTATTCTTTTTTAAAAGATTCATGATAACTTTTACTAGATGAACGTGTGATCCAGAGAGTATTGATAAACCAATTATGTGAACACCTTCTTCTATTGCAGCAACTACGAGTTGCTCGGGTGTTGATCTTATTCCATCATAAACTACTTCCAAGCCGATATCTCTTGCTCTAACTGCTATTTGTTCAGCACCATTAGAGTGCCCATCTAAACCAGGTTTGCCAACCAGCATCTTAGGACGTCTTTTAAGTTTGGAAGTTATTTTGTTAATTTCTTTTTGAATTTTATGTATATCTGAGTCGTCCGATTTGGTTTTTGAGATATGAGACGAAACTATTCCTGTTGGAGCTCTGTATTCTCCAAATACTTCTCTCATAACATTTGACCATTCTCCAGTTGTTACACCTTGATGAGCACAATCGATGGAAACTTCCATAATATTTCCACCCTCAGTTGCAATTTCCTTCAATTTTTTAAGACACAAGACGACTTTTTTATTATTTCTTTTTTCTTTCCAATTTTTTACATTATTAATTTGAGTTTTCTCAGCTTCATCATTAACTTTCATAAATCCACCATCTTTTTCATTTACTAAAGGTGAATTTTCTCCCTCTGAAAAACAGTTCACACCAACAACTTTTTGTTCGCCTTGCTCTATATTCTTCTGTCTATTTGTTTGCGATTCAACAAGTTGACTTTTCAAATAACCATTTTCAATTGCTGGAATCAATCCTCCAATTTTATCTATTTTTGATAACTGATCGTAAGCAGATTTTTTCAAAAGTTTTATTTTTTCTTTTAATACTTTTGAACCTTCAAATATATCTGAAAATTCTAATAAGTCTGTTTCATATGCCATAATTTGCTGCAGTCGAAGACTCCATTGTTGATCCCATGGTCTAGGAAGACCAAGAGCTTCATTCCATGCTGGCAATTGAACTGCTCTTGCTCTAGAATTTTTAGCAATAACAACCGGAAGCATTTGAATTAAAATTCTATAAACATTATTTTCGGGTTGTAATTCAGTTAAGCCAAGCGAGTTAACTTGCATACCATACCTAAATCTTCTGTATTTTGGATCTGAAATCTTAAACCTTTTGGAACATATTTCATCCCAAAGTTCAGTGAAAGATGCCATTTTTGCAGTTTCAGTAACGAATCGCATTCCTGAGTTAACAAAAAAACTTATTCTTCCTACAATCTTTTCAAAAAGAGATTTCTTAATTTTTTCAGAATTATGTAAATATTCTAAAACTCCGATTGCAGTAGCCAAAGCAAAAGAGAGTTCCTGCTCAGGTGTTGCTCCTGCTTCCTGAAGGTGATACGAACAAATATTTATGGGGTTCCATTTGGGTATTTCGCTGGTTGTGTATTTAATAACATCAGTGGTTAACTTTAAACTAGGTTCAGGAGGAAAAATGTAAGTACCTCTTGATAGATATTCTTTTGTAATATCATTTTGTGTGGTGCCAGCAAGAAGCTTCTTGTCAACCCCTTGTTTCTCAGCTGTAGCAATATATAAAGCTAGTAACCAAGGAGCTGGAGCATTAATAGTCATTGAAGTGTTCATTTTTTCCAAGGGAATTTTGTTAAAAAGAGTTTGCATATTTCCAATATGGCTGATTGGCACTCCTACTTTACCAACCTCACCTTTTGAAAGAATATGATCTGAATCATATCCGGTTTGTGTGGGTAAGTCGAAAGCAACAGATAAACCTGTTTGACCTTTTTTTAAATTTTCTCTGTAAAGTCTGTTAGAGGCTTCAGCTGATGAGTGACCAGCATAAGTTCTTATCATCCATGGCTTATCTTTAACTTTATTCATTTTTTACTTAAATAATATTATTTTTAATAGCTAACAAGAAATTTCATTTATTTTTTAATTTTTAGTGGTATAAATCATTTTAGAGTATCATAGGAACCGTTATGACTGCAAAGAAAATTTATGAGATTGGTGAAATACCAAGTTTGGGCGAAGTGCCTGAAGAAATGTATGCATGGGTTATAAGAGAGGATAGATTAGGTTTTCCAGAAGACGCCATGCAAATTGAGAAGATGCCAGTTCAAAAACCTGGTAAAGACGAAGTTCTTGTGATGGTTATGGCAGTTGGAATAAATTACAACAATGTTTGGGCATCCCAAGGTATCCCAATATCAGTTATTGGAAAAGATACAGGATATCATATCGGAGGTTCAGACGCATCTGGCATTGTTTGGGCAATTGGTGATAATGTGAAAAGATGGAAAGTTGGTGATGAGGTTATTATTCATTGTAATAGAGACGATGGGGACGACGAAGAATGTAATGGTGGAGAACCAATGTATTCAAAATCTCAGAGGATATGGGGGTACGAAACTAATGATGGTTCTTTTGCACAATTTACAACAGTTCAGTCAAGACAACTACTAAAAAAACCTGAGCATCTGTCATGGGAAGAAAGCGGTTGTTACACCTTAACATTAGCAACCTCTTTCAGAATGCTTTTTGGCCACCCACCTCACGCTTTAAAGCCTGGGATGAATGTTTTGGTTTGGGGAGCCTCTGGGGGAATTGGAAGTATGGCGGTACAGATATGTAAGGCAGTTGGTGCAAATGCAATAGGTATCATTTCAGATGATGAAAAAATCCCATTTGTTAGAGAACTTGGTGCAGTTGGAGTGCTGAACAGAAAAAATTATAATTGTTTTGGACAACTTCCAGATGTCAAAGATCAATCTGAATATTCTAATTTCATAAAAAATTGCAGAGTTTTAGGAAAAGACATTTGGGAAATTACCGGAAAAAAAGATGTGGATATAGTTTTTGAACATCCAGGAGAATCAACCTTTCCAGTTTCCTGTTATTTGGTAAAGACTGGAGGAATGGTTGTGATTTGTGCTGGAACATCAGGGTATAATTTAACAATGGATGCACGTTATGTTTGGATGAGACAAAAAAGAATTCAAGGAAGTCATTTTGCAAACTTGTTTCAAGCCAAACAAGCAAATGATATGATGATTAACAAGTTAATAAAACCTTTAATGTCTGAGTGTTTCAAATGGAGCGAAATACCGGTGGCTCATACGAAGATGATGAACAATAAACATCTTCCTGGTAATATGGCAGCTTTAGTTCAAGCAAAAAAGACTGGAATGAAAAGCTTTAATGAATTATAAATATACTTGAATAAGAAATAATAATCATTAAATATAGAGATTATGGATAGTTCAGTTAACATAAATTCAGAAATAATTAGTTTTAAAAAATATCTTCTGTCTAACACCGTTATATTAAAGGATATTCTAAATAAACTTGAAACAATTTCCAGTAAATCAAGAGAAGCATTTAAATCTGCTTTAACTAAAGATAATAGAATCGATAACCAGTTATTAGAATTAAACCAATCTAAAACACACGGTTTTGCATGGTTTGACACATATAGAATAGGTCTAAGAGAAACACTTAATTGGTTTATCCGTCTTAATGACGACGATAAATCTTCAGAAATTGACGCTGCTGTAACACTGTTTGCCTTCGCTGAATATTTAACTCAAATGAAGAATGGTATAATGATGAGTCAATCAGAAATGGTTAGACCGTCTGATCTTCATCTAGATGAAACAGATTTTGAATTTATGAATGACGAATCAGTGAAAGACTTAATAGACATTGGCCTTTCTGATAAAATCAAAACTGTAATTGTTGATTCACTTGATAAAGACATTCATCCTAGTTTAGGGCTCAACGATGAGACTCTTGATATGATCCAAGATCAGTTTAAAAAATTTACAGAGGAAGAAATTTTACCTCATGCCAATGAATGGCACTTAAAGGATGCTTTGATTCCAGATGATGTTCTTAAAAAAATGGCTGAGCTAGGAGTATTTAGCATCGCAATACCTGAAAGTTATGGTGGATTAGGAATGGGTAAAGTTGCAATGTGTGTTGTAACAGAAGAACTTTCGAGAGGTTTTTTAGCTGCCGGATCTTTAGGTACTCGCGCAGAGATTGCAGGTGAATTAATAAGACTTGGTGGTACAGAAGAACAGAAAAAAAAATATCTACCTGAAATTGCTTCAGGTAATATTTTGACAACTGCAGTTTTTACTGAACCAAACACCGGATCAGATTTAGGTAGTCTTTCAACCAGAGCTCAGTCTCAAGGTGATGATTACATCATAAATGGAAACAAAACTTGGATAACCCATGGTGCTAGGTCAGATTTGATGACAGTCCTTGCTAGAACAGACATGAACCAGAAAGGCTATAAAGGTCTGAGCATGTTTTTGGTCGAAAAACCGAGAGGAAATTGCGAAAAACCCTTCCCTATGGAAGGAATGTCAGGAAGTGAAATTGAAGTCCTAGGCTACAGAGGAATGAAAGAATACGAGATAGCTCTTGAAGATATAAAAGTAAGCAAGAAAAATCTTTTAGGTGAACAAGAAGGCAATGGATTCAAACAACTCATGGAAACTTTTGAATCTGCTAGAATTCAGACAGCTGCAAGAGCTGTAGGCGTTGCACAAAACGCCCTTGAGTTAGGTTTACAATACGCGAAAGATAGAAGTCAATTCGGCAAACAAATTCTTAAATTTCCTAGAATATTCAACAAATTAGCTTGGATGGCTATGGAGACAACTGTTGCTCGACAAATAACTTTATTTTCTGCTAGAGAAAAAGACAATGACGTTAGATGCGATATTGAGGCAGGTATGGCAAAACTTCTTGCTGCGAGAGTTGCATGGAGCAACGCTGACAGTGCTCTTCAAATTCATGGTGGAAACGGTTATGCTCTAGAGTACCCAATTAGCAGAGTTTTATGCGATTCAAGAATTCTTAATATCTTTGAAGGTGCTGCCGAAATTCAGGCTCAAATTATAGTAAAAGGTCTTTTAGCCAGATAATGGAATCCTTCCTAAACTTTATAATAGTAATATGTCTAATCACAACATTCCTTGTACTTTTGATTGGACTATTTCATACAGCAAGATCCAACGAAGAAAATAATAAGATCAACTTATTCATGAGGTATAGAGTAGCGATACAATTTGTGACACTTACAATTTTAACGGTCGCCCTTTTCTTGAAATCTTAGGAGACAAATTGGTTAAGCTTGATAAAATTTATACTCGAGGAGGGGATAAAGGTTTAACAAGTCTAGGTGATGGTTCAAGGGTTCAGAAGTGTAACATAAGAATAAAAGCATACGGTGACATAGATGAGGCAAACTCATCATTAGGAATATGCGTGTTCCTACCCAAAAAAAATTTAAAAAAACCTTTTAGATTCAAAATCATCTTTGATATGGGGGGATTTGTTTTCCCTGAAAATTAAAAGAATGTACAAAACAAGTGATAAATTATTTTTTTTTAAATGAAATTGACCAAAGAATAAATTAGAAAATTACAGTCATTTATTCTTTCCCGGTGGGTCAACTTTCGTCATTTCTTCATTTATCAAGATCTAATGTCAGAAGAGCAGAAAGATCAATTATAGAACTAAATGACAAAGAAAAAGTAAGCACCGATATAATTAAATATGTAAATAGGCTTTCCGATTTTCTTTTTGTAGCTGCTAGGTTTGAGAATAAAAAAGATGGTGATATACTTTGGATTCCAAATAAAAATTAATTAAGGAAAAGGTTATGAAAGCATTAGTTTGTGTAAAAAGAGTTATAGATTACAATGTGAAAATAAGAGTAAAATCTGATAAATCAGGCGTTGAAACTGATAATGTCAAGATGTCCATGAATCCCTTCGATGAGATCGCAGTAGAGGAAGCAGTAAGAATGAAGGAGAAAAGTCAAATTCAAGAAATAGTTATACTATCAATAGGAACTGATAAATCTCAAGAAACAATTAGATCTGGACTTGCAATGGGTGGTGACAGAGGTATTTTAGTAAAAACAGATAAAGAACAACTAGAACCTCTTACTGTAGGAAAAATAATTAAAGCCGTTTCTGACAAAGAGAAGCCAGATCTCATAATATTAGGTAAACAAGCCATAGACGATGATTGCAATCAAACAGGTCAAATCGTAGCCACATTATTAGATATTCCCCAAGCAACCTTTGCTTCAGAATTAAAAAAGAATGATGACAACACTCTCGAAGTTACAAGAGAGGTTGATGGTGGACTAGAAACTGTAAAAGTCAATATTCCTTGTGTTGTAACAACAGATTTACGTTTAAATGAACCTAGATATGCATCTTTACCTAATATTATGAAAGCTAAACAAAAAAAAATCGATGTTCTTGAAATTGGAAGCTTTGGTATAGATATTAAAGATAGATTACAAGTTTTGGAGGTAAATGAACCTCCGGAGAGAAAACCAGGTATCAAGGTTGATGACGTGGAAGCACTTGTAAATAAACTTAAAAATGAGGCAAAAGTATTATGAAAGTTTTAGTAATAATTGAACATGATAATGAAACTGTAAAACAATCGAGTTTCTCAACTATAACTGCTGCTAAAGAAATAAGTGACTCAGTTGAGGCAATAGTTCTTGGTCAAGGTCTGGATTCAGTAATTAACGAATTAAAAAAATCTGACCATCTTAAAAAAATTTACATGATAGATAATGAGTTATTTAAAAATCCATTGGCTGAAAATTTATCCAATGCAATTCAAAAATTTGCTGAAGGTTCTGATTACACACACATACTTTCGCCATCGAGTACATTTGGAAAAAATATGTCTCCAAAGCTGTCTGCTCTTATGGATGTTCAACAGATCTCTGATGTTACTAAGATTATTAGCGACGATACTTTTGAGAGACCAATTTATGCAGGTAATGCTATTGCAAAAGTAAAGTCCAGTGATCAGATAAAAATCATCACTGTTCGATCTACATGTTTTGAACCATGTGCTTTAAACTCAAGTGTTGACGTCGAAAGCTTAACAGTAAATCTCGATAAAAATAACTCAGTTAGTTTTGTAAGTTATGATAAATCTAAATCAGATCGCCCAGAATTAACAAGTGCTAAAATAGTGATTTCAGGCGGAAGAGGTATGCAAAATGGAGAAAACTTTAGACTATTAGAGGGAATAGCAGACAAACTAGGTGCTGCTATGGGCGCAAGTAGAGCGGCTGTCGATGCTGGTTTTGTTCCGAATGATTGGCAAGTTGGTCAAACAGGAAAAATAGTTGCGCCAGATTTGTACATCGCTGTTGGAATTTCTGGAGCAACCCAACATATTGCTGGGATAAAAGATTCAAAATTTATAGCTTGTATTAACAAGGATGAAGAAGCTCCAATTTTTAACTTTTCTGATTATGGTCTAGTTGGTGATCTTTTTGAACTTCTACCAAAGTTAGAGGAGAAATTATAATAATTTTTCAAGTTCAGTGAGAAGCTCTTTGTTTAACCAATCAATGTAACCTTCTACCCTTGACAGTTCATATGGCCCCTTAGTGATAATTAAAGTGGTTGGCATTACTTTAACTTCTAGTTCTTTAGTTAAATTAAGCTTTTTATCAATGTATGTTTGAAAATTTTCTAACTCATTGTTTTTTAAGAATTTAGGTACAACTTTTGTGGGATTTGCATCAACTGAAACAAAAATAATTTCAATGTCCCTTTCAAATCTTTTTTTTAAATTTAATAGATCTGGAATCTCCTTGATACATGGTGGACACCAGGTAGCCCAAAAGTTGACTAAAATTAGTTTTTTTTTAATTAATTTATCAGCAACTTCAACTTTTTTACCATCTAAGGTTTCTAAATCAAAAAAATTAATTTTTTTAGCTGGATTGTGTAATAATAGTTGATTGTTCTCATATGAATAAGATAAATTTGAAATAACTAAAGATATAATAAAAATAAAATACTTCATGTGCACATTATAACATAGATGAAAAAAACGACAAATTTAGTTTGGGGTGGAAGATTCGAGTACGATTCTTCGGATATTTTAAAAAGAATTAATAATTCAATAAGTTTTGATTATAACTTGGCTCATCAGGATATAAAATTAAATAAACAATACGCTAAATCATTATTTAAAGCAAAGATACTAAGTGCGAATGAGTTGAAAAACATAAATGTTGCATTGGATGATATACACCTAGAAGTAAAAAAAAAAAAATTTAAGTTTTCCGATGATTATGAAGATATTCATATGAATATTGAAATGGCACTTAGAAAAAGAGTAGGAAGATTGGCCGGAAAACTTCATACTGGAAAATCGAGAAACGATCAAGTTGCCACTGATGTAAAGTTATGGACAAAAGAAAAAATAAAAAATGTAATAGATAAGATAAAAAAAATTCAAAAAACAATTATTAAAAAATCTGAGTCTAATCTCAATGTCATAATGCCAGGTTTTACACATTCTCAAAATGCTCAACCCATTTTATACGCACATTATCTATTATCTTTTTTTGAAATGTTTGAGAGAGACAAAAAAAGAGCAAAACAGCTATTGGAAAACATTGATGAGTGTCCTCTTGGATCTGGAGCATTGGCGGGTACAAACTTTTATGAAATTGATAGGAAAGCCCTCGCTAAAAACTTAGGCTTTAAAAAACCGACTGAAAATTCTTTAGATAGTGTTTCCGATAGAGATTTTGTGATAGAGTTCTTATGTTTGTTATCAATCTTAAGTATGCATTTTTCAAGGATATCAGAAGACTTCATAATATGGTCAGGAAGTGCCTACGAGTTTTTAAAATTTCCAGATAACTTGTGTACAGGATCCTCAATTATGCCACAAAAAAAAAATCCAGATGCAGCCGAACTTGTTAGATCAAAATGTGGGAGAATATATTCATCATTATTAAATTTGCTTATTATACAAAAAGGGCTTCCGAGTGGGTACAGTAAGGACCTTCAAGAAGATAAGGAACCATTATTTGACGCCTTCAGAACTATTGACTTACTACTAGACATTGTTAATGAAATGATAGATTCAGTAAAAATAAATAAGATTAAAATGTATGATCTCTCAAAAAAGGGTTACATGACTGCCACAGATCTTGCTGATTGGATTGTAAAAAAAACAAACTACACTTTTAGAGAAGCTCATAATATAACAGGTAAGATTGTGTTGATGGCGGAAAAGAAAAAAAAAGAATTAAGTGAGTTATCGTTGCAAGAATTTAAACTTGTAGAGCCTAAAATAAGCAAAGATATATTTAACTATGTATCTCTAGAAAACTCCGTTTCGAGTAAAAATTCTTATGGTGGAACGAATATTAACCAAGTTTTAAAAGCAATTAAAAGAGCCAAAAAAAAAATCTAATGCAGAACAAAACTTTTATTATATTAACAATTTTTTTCTGTTTAATATCTTTTATATCTTGTGGTAAAAAATCTAGTCTAGAAAGATATCCTGGAAGTGATTATCCAAGAAACTATCCAAATAATGATTAAAGTTTCAGAATATAACAAATTTCTTTCCTACAATAAAAATAAACTTTTTTTGGAGGATATTCCTTTAGAAAATTTGGGGGAAAAATTTGATACACCTTTATTTTGTTATTCAGTTTCACAAATTGAACATAACTTTGAAGAATTACAAAGAGCTTTTAAAAAAGTTAAACCTCTAATTTGTTATGCTCTAAAGGCAAATTTCAATAGTAAAATTATAAAAATTTTGTCAAATCTAGGATGTGGAATAGATGTTGTTTCTAATGGTGAGTTACAAAAATCTTTAAAAAATGGAGTTGATAATCAAAAAATTGTTTTTTCCGGTGTTGGAAAAACCAATAAAGAAATTGAAATAGCCATAAAAAAAAATATTAAACAAATTAATGTCGAAAGTATTGAAGAATTAGATGAAATTGCAATCATATGCAAAAGATTAAATAGAACAATAAATATATTTCTTAAGAGTAAATCCTGATGTGGACGCAAAGACCCATGAAAAAATATCAACTGGTCGCTCTGAAGATAAATTTGGTATATCAGATAAGAAAGTCTTGAGATTTTTAAAAAGTTCAAAAGCAATAAATTTATTAAAATTAAAGGTTTGTCCATGCACATTGGTTCTCAAATTGTACTATTAGAACCTTTTTATAAAGCATTTAAAAAAATTAAATTACAAATATTAAAACTTAAAAGAGAAGGTTTTGAGGTATCTTCGTTAGATTTAGGAGGTGGTGTCGGAATAAAATACAACGACAAAAATAAAATTTTAGATATTAAATCATATGCCCAAGTAATAGATGAATTATTTTCAGATTTAGATCTAGAAATAATAATTGAGCCAGGGAGATATTTAGTGGGCTCTTCTGGAATAATCTTGTCTAGAGTAATAAGAACAAAATCAGGAGAAAATAAAGATTTTGTTATTATAGATGCAGGTATGGATAATCTTATCAGACCAGCTTTGTATGGAGCAGAACATAAAATTATTCCAGTCAAAAAAAAGAAGCAAACAAATCTGAAAAGTTACGATATTGTGGGACCTATATGCGAGACAAGTGATGTTTTTATTAAAAAAATGAAAATTCATAGATTAAATTCAGACGATTTAGTTGTAATATGCTCGACTGGAGCATATAGTTCTTGTATGGCATCACAATATAATTTGAGAAAGCCAGCTAAAGAAATATTCATTAAAAAAAAGAAATTTATTCTTTCAGACAATTAATAATGAACGAAATTTTTTTATTAGATAATATCTCAATTTTTTCTAAAAAAAAGAAAATAGAAAATATAAACCTCAAAATCTGCCGTGGAGACTTTTTTGTAATAAAAGGGTCGAATTCAACAGGCAAATCGCTATTACTTAAATTATTTTACTTAAAGTTACTTCCTTCAAAAGGTTCTTTTTTTTAAATGGAAAGAAAATAACAGAGGATTCTAAAAAAAAAATTATTGAAAATAGAAAAAAAATGGGTGTGATTCTTCAAAACGATTATCTAATACCCTTTTTTTCAGTTTATCAGAATATCGAACTAGCGAGTCAAATTCAAAACCTAAAAACAAGTTTTGCTCAGAGAATGAATGAGATTTCAGAGTGGTTGGATTTAAATGGCATCCAAAACGAGAAAATTGTTAATTTATCTAACAGTCAAAAACAAAAGGTAGTAATTGCAAGAGCTTTGATAAATAATCCAAATATTATAATAGCTGATCAACCTGAAACTTTCTTAGATGAGGTATCTAAGAAAAAAATTTTCTATTTGTTGGAGTCTTTAAGTAAATTAGGATCAACAATTATTATTACTTCAAGTAAAGACATAAATATAAAAAGTTCTCATAAAATCTTGGAATTGAATTGAAAATTTATGATATATTTTCAAGAAATTATAAAAAAAACTCTTCTTAAACAAGAAGAAAAATTTTTTCACGGCATATCATTCATTATTATAAGTTTAATAACAATACATATAGCTGTTTATTTTAATTTTTATAAGTTTTCAAGTAATTGGCTAGAGTTAGAATCAAAAAAAACTACATTTATAATTAGTAATTCGGTTGATGAAAAAAAAATACCACTTGATGTTACAGAAAGAATCACAAATTACCTCTCAGCAAAGTCGCAGAAGATTGAATTTTATGTAATTGAAAGTAACCTTATTAAAGATAGTTTTGGGTTTGACAAATCTTTCCGATATGTCCGGATTAAGCTTGCCATTCATTTTTCAAATTGTTACAGATGATAAATTTATTTTAGATGAAGTATATGCATCTGTGATAAGTATTTCAGAAAATAGATTAATAGAAAAGTACTCTCATCAAGATCAGCTTTTTGAAATTTCATCTTTTGTGAATAGAATTAAACTTATAATATTTATGATGTTTCTTGTAATAATTACTCTATTTGCCTTTTTAGTAATGAATATTGTCAAAGCTGCTCTAGTTAGCAATTATAAGTTTTTTAGAGATGTTGCAGATCATGGGAGCCAGTAGCTTTGACTTATCAAAAAATATTTCACAAAGCATTATAAAAAAAAATAGTTCCAGGTGCCATTCTTAGTACAATATTTGTTTATTTATTGAGTACTCTGCTAATGAAATTATTTGGTGTAAATTTTGATTTTTTTAATTCTTCATTTTTTATAGAAATAAATGTAACGACATTTATTATACTGATATTATTTATTGTGACATTTTTAATTGTTTTATTATTTTTTTTAATGTCTTATTTGTTTTATTTTTTTGAGAAAAGATTTTTTGATAAATTTTAGAAATATTTTTAATTTTCTTAGTTTCGATCAATATTATTACTTTGATTTGGTGGTTAATATTGATCTTTAATACGTTTCCTAAAAAAATATTATTTTACCGATTCAGTATCAAGTAAATATAACTCAGCAATAATTGTATTAACAGGTGGAAAAGGAAGAATTCAAAAAGGAATTGATCTGTACAAAAATAATCATGGAAGTTTTTTATTTATTTCGGGTGTATTTCACGAGTCCGAGTTGGAAATAAAACAACAGATTGAAAGACAAGTATTCGACCATAACTGTTGTGTGGTTTATGATAAAAATGCTACGAGCACATTTGAAAACGCTTTTGAAGTAAAAAATTGGTTGGTTGAGAATCCAGAAATTGACAATTTAATCTTGGTAAGCTCTTATTACCACCTTCCTAGAAGTTATGTAATATTTAACAATATTATTGAAAAAAAAAAAATTTTTCTTTCCCCTGCAGAAGATAAAATTAAAGTAGGATAGTAACCTTTTTTTTCCACATTAAGTTGATATTTCTAGAATACTTTAAAGTCATTTACACTATAATTTCTTTAATATGAGATTTTTAAGAAGCTTTACCTTTTATATTTTTTTTTATACAGGAACAATTTTTTATTTCTTAATTTTCTCTCCTGTCCGGTTCTTTACTAGAAACTTTGTTGTAATACTCTCTACTTTTTGGACAAAATCGGTAATAAAACTCTCAAAATTAATTCTCGGAATCAAATATGAAATAGAGGGTTACGAAAATATCCCTAAATCTGGTTCTTTTGTTGTAGCAAGTAACCATCAATCAGCATGGGAAACCTTCTTTCTTGGTTCTCTTTTTCCAGGTTCAATTTTTATACTTAAATATGAATTAAAGAAAATTCCAATATTTTCTCAGTATTTCAAAAAGCTTGGATTTATATTTGTTAAAAGAGATAAAGCATTTGATTCACTAAAGATTCTTCTAAAATCTGTTAAAAAATTAATCTCAAAAAATAATTGTATTTTTGTCATTTTTCCAGAGGGAACAAGAATAAAGCCTGGAGAGAGAATAAAATTAAATTCAGGCGTTTTTGCTATTCATAAATTTGCCAATTTACCAATTCTTCCAATCAAACTTAACTCTGGTAAGTATTGGATTAATAAAAAGTTTAATAAAAGGGAAGGTAAAATTATTGTAAAAATCCTCCCTCTTATAAATAAAGAAGATAATAAAAAAAAAGTAATGACAAAACTTGAAAATTATTATTATCACTAAATAATTTCATATTCTTTTTTATAATACTATTTCTTATTTCTTTAGTTCTTTTAAGCAATCTAAATATTTGGGAATATTTTTCATCTTCTATTAGTTTTTTTATTTTTCTATATCTTTTAAAAAAGTGAAAGAGTATCTTTTAAAATTCTTTATTCTTCAGAAAAATATCAGTCCACATTTTCGGATCTGACGAACCTATTCTTGTGAAATCTTTAAACCCACCCGCTGCAAAATTTATTAATTCATTCTTTTTCTTTATGTTAAGATTAAAAGCTGTTCCCACAATTGTAAATGCTATTAAATGAGGTAAATGAGAAGTAATGGACATAATTTTATCATGTTCATCTACTTTCATTTTTGCAACTTTCATTCCTATTCTTTTCCAAATTTCACTAATAATTCGTATTGATTTTTTATTATCACTTATTGGGGTTAAAATACACCACTTGTCCTGAAAGAGATTTTAAAAGCATTTTTGGCACCAGAATGTTCTGTTCCAGCTATTGGATGACCAGGAACTAAAGAAAATTTTTATCATTAAGTTTCAGAGTTTTTTTCAAAAATATTTTTAACAGATCCGACATCTGAAATAATTTGATTCTTTCTGTATAGTCTGATAATTTCATATAATTTTGTCTATTAAACTGACGGAGTGCAAATAAAAATAACAGAACTCTTTTTAATTCTTTTATCTATTTTTCTCTTTTTTCATCAATAGCTTTGATTAAGTAAGCATCACGAAGATTTTGTTTAGATGTGTCAATCCCAATAATTTTTTACATATTTTTTTTCTTTTAAAGCGAGTCCAAGTGAGGCTCCAATTAGTCCAGAGCCTATAATTGTGATTTCTTTATGCATTTTTTGTATTGATTGAATTTCTTAGCTCTTTTAAGAATTTTTTTAGATCACTTGTGGAGCCTATTGAAACTCTAAAAAAGTGTTTCATTCCATAATTACTTAAATCTCTAACCAAGATTTTTTTTTTTTTTAAGAAACTTAAAATTTTTGCTTTCGAGTATTTTTTTTCATTAACTTTTATAAGAACAAAATTTGCAAAACTTTCATATGACTCAAGGCCAATCTTTTTTATTTCAGTCGGAAGAATCTTTCTCCATTTATCATTATGAATTATTGACTTTCTCAAAAAATCTTTCTCCTTCAATATTAAAGTTCCTATGTTCTGAGATAGTGTATTGACATTAAATGGTCCTCTTACCTTCTCCAAAGCTCAATTATTTTTTCATTTGAATATGCCCAACCCAACCTAAGCCCAGGCCAAAGCAAAAAATTTTTGAGAAAGTTCGCGTAACAATAATATTTGGAAATTTATTATCAACTCAATCCATCAGTATATCTTCTGTCTGTAATAAACTCAGAGTATGCACCATCTAAAACCACTATTATATTTTTAGGCACATTTTGTAAAAAGTTTAACAGTTCTTCTTTAAAAATTATTGTTCCTGTTGGATTATTTGGGTTTGCTATAAAAATTATTCTTGTTGCTTAGTTATACTTTTAAAATATTATCACATGAAATCTTAGTTTATCTGATTTGCTATAACAACTTTGCACCCAGAAGCTCTTGCAATTATTGGATAGTAGGTAAAAACCCCAAAATTTACTACAAATTACCTCGCCGCCCTCTTTTGAGAAAGTTTGCGCTATTACAGACAAGACGTCGTCTGATCCGTTTCCGCAAATTATATTTTTAAATTTAAATTGAAAGTTTTTACTAATTGATTCTTTAATTGATTACAATCACCATCAGGTAGAGGTTTGAAGAAAGAACTAAACTATTTACTTTATTTATTACTTTTCTTGGAATTTTAAAAGGCGACTCATTTGAAGAAAGTTTGGATATTTTTCTTTCTGTTTGTACTTAATGATTCACCGGGAATGTACTTTTCTATTTCATTTATAGAAGGTTTTACTATGTCTTTAAAATTGAAACTAACCATAAACTTTTACTTTCAAAATAAAATTATTTTGACTACTTAATCAACATAGTTATGATGCGTTTTAAGTCAAATAAATTAATATAAAAGTAAATGAAATCTTTAATTCCAATTGATAAATTACAAATTAAAAATCCAATTAAACTTGATTCTGGAGAATATATAGATTCATGTGAAGTTGCTTTTAAAACTTATGGAACTTTGAATAAAAAAAAAACTAATGCAATTTTAGTATGCCATGCTTTATCTGGTGATCAGTTCTGTTCAGAATTAACCCACTTACAAAAAACAAGGCTGGTGGAATATTTTAATTGGTCCAGGTAAAGTTATTGATACGAACATTTTTTTGTAATATGCAGTAATGTTTTAGGTGGGTGCATGGGAAGTACAGGTCCTTCATCAATTAATCCTCAAACTAAAACAAATTACGGATTAAAATTTCCTGTCATTACGATTTCAGATATGGTTAAAGTACAAGAAAAACTAGTCTCAGCCCTCGGCATAAAAAGTTATTTGCTGTAATGGGGTCTATGGGTGGTATGCAAACTTAGAATGGGCAACTAAGTTCAGCAACAAAGTTAATGTTGCAATTCCTATCGCGACTTCTTACAGACACTCTGCTCAAAACATTGCATTTCACGAAATTGGAAGGCAAGCAATTATGGCTGATCCAGTCTGGAAAAAGGAAACTATTATAAGACAAGAAAGGGACCTATAGGTGGTCTGTCAGTTGCAAGAATGATAGCTCATATAACTTATTTATCAGAGCGTGCGCTTCAAAGAAAATTTGGAAGAAATCTTCAAAATAGTGATTTCTTTTCTTTTAATTTTGATACAGATTTTCAAATTGAAAGTTACTTAAAACATCAGGGAAGTTCATTTGTAGAGAGGTTTGACGCTAACAGTTATCTTTATATAACAAAAGCAATGGACTATTTTGATCTGTCAGTTAAAAAAGGCGGACTTTCAAAGGTTTTTAAAAATTCAAATGTAAATTTTTGTTTTTTTTTCATTTACATCTGATTGGTTGTTTCCAACTTCAGAAACAAAAACAATAATAAAATCTCTTAATAGTTCAAATGCAATGGTGAGTTTTGTTGAAATAAAAACAGATAAGGGTCACGATGCATTTCTTTTAGAAGAACCAGAGTTTCACGCAACACTCAAAGGTTTTATACAGGGACAGATTGGAAAGCACGAAATATGAGAAAAAATTTAAGAAAAGATCTATTCGTAATTTCTAAGTTGATAAATGATAAAGAAAAAATATTAGACGTGGGTTGTGGAAGTGGGAATCTTTTAGATTTTCTTTTAAAAACAAAAAAAGCTGTCTGCAGAGGAATTGAGATAAGTCAATCCGGAGTGAATGATTGTGTAAAGAAGGGACTTTCAGTTATTCAAGGAGATGCTAACTATGATTTAGATGACTATCCTGATGATGCATTTAGTACTGTAATTTTAAGTCAAACAATACAAGCTATGATTTTTCCTGATACAGTTATAAAAAATTTAATAAGGATCGGAAGGCGAGCAATAATTTCATTCCCAAATTTTGGTTACTGGAAAGTTCGGAAGGATTTAATGTTAAAAGGAAAAATGCCAAAAAATGATATCCTTCCATATGAATGGTTTGATACGCCAAATATACATTTATGCTCATGTAAGGATTTCAAAATATTTTGTAAGAACAATAATATAATAATTGAAAAATTTATGTGTCTTAGCGAAAAAGGAATTGAGATGAAGACAAATTACCTTTCAAATTTATTAGCGTATCAGGTAATTTTTTGTGTATCAAAAAAGAACAAAAATTGATAGAGATGAGATATGATAGAAATAATTCAAATTCCCTTATTATCAGATAACTACTCATACATAATTATAGATAAGAACACTAATATTACAGGCTGCATCGATCCTTCAGTTGCAAAGGATATAGTAAATGTATTACAAAATAGAGGAATGGATCTTAACTTCATTTTAAATACTCATCATCATCATGATCATGTTGGAGGAAATCAAGAACTCAAAGAAATATATAACTGTAAAATTATTGGTTGTTACGATGATCAAAATAGAATTCCAGGAATAGACATCAAACTTAAAAATAGTGAGGAATTTAATATGGGTGAAAGCGTATTTAAAGTAATTGATACGCCGGGTCATACGATTGGGCATATTTGCTTTTATTTTAAGGATCAAAATTTTTTATTTTGTGGAGATACAATTTTTTCTTTAGGTTGTGGAAGACTGTTTGAAGGTTCATATGAACAAATGACAGAATCAATTTTGAAAATCCGTTCCTTGCCTGATTGTACAAAAATATTTTGTGGACATGAGTATACAGAATCTAACGCAAAATTTGCAGAGTTTCTTGACTCTGGGGATGATTTATTAAAAAAGAAAATATTAAATATTAAGAAAGATAGGTTGGAATCAAAACCGACAATTCCGGTAACGCTGGAAGAAGAAAAAAAGCTAAATCCATTTATGAAATTTGACAACCAGAAGTATTTAGATTCTATAAAAATTGAAAATATTTCAAATGCAGAAAATTTCAAAAAGATTAGGATAATGAAAGATAATTTTTAATCCATCCATAAGCCACCATTTATAGAAAAGGTAGAGCCATTTATATAACTGGCTTTATCTGAAACAAGATAATCTACCATTTCTGCAACTTCATCAGCTTCACCTAATCTCTTATTTGGTATTGTTTCGATAATGGATTTTAAGATGTCTTCTCTAATGGCCGCAACCATTTCCGTATTAATATAACCAGGACAGATTACATTAGAAGTGATACCCTTACTAGCACTTTCAAGTGCTAAAGATTTTGAGAAACCGATAAGGGCTGATTTTGTTGCTGCATAATTGGTTTGACCAAACTGCCCCTTTTGTCCATTTACAGAAGAAATGTGAATTATTCTTCCAAAGCTATTTTCTCTCATTTTATTAATTACTAATGATGTCATATTAAAGATTGAATTTAAGTTAACATCAATAACTTTTTGCCAGTTATCTTTACTCATTTTATGAAGGGGTGCGTCTCTTGTTATTCCTGCGTTATTTATAAGAATATCAACATTTTTATTATCCTCATAGATTTTATTAATGGATTTTTGGCATTCGTCATAATTACTAACATCCCACTTAATTACTTCGATATTATTTTCTTTTGAAAAAGATTCCGCAGCATCGTCATTGCTTGTATAATTAGCAATGACTTTAAAGTTTGATGACTTTAATTTTTTGGAAATTGAGGCACCTATTCCTCTGGTTCCTCCTGTAACAATTGCTATTTTTGTCATTATTTTCTTTCAACGCACATTGCAACTCCTTGACCTCCTCCAATGCACAAAGTTGCAATTCCCTTTTTTTTATTTTGTCTTTCTAGTTCATGAATTAAAGTGACTAATATTCTAGTTCCTGATGCTCCTATTGGGTGACCTAATGCAATGGCTCCTCCACTCACATTAACTTTATTCATATCCCAATCAAGTTCTTTAGAAACTGCTAAAGATTGAGCTGCAAAAGCTTCATTTGCCTCAATCAAGTCAAGTTCTTCGATAGACCATTTAGCTTCTTCTAAAGCTTTTTTTACAGCAGGAACAGGGCCAATACCCATAATCGAAGGATCAACTCCAATTGTTGAAGATGATACTATACTTACAAGTGGTTTAAGTCCTAACTCGTTGGCTTTCTCTTTTTTCATAACCAGCACTGCTGCTGCTCCATCATTTAATCCAGATGCATTTCCTGCTGTAACAGTACCATTTTTGTCAAAGACAGGTTTTAAAGAACTTAATTTATCAAAAGTAGTTCCATGTCGAGGAAATTCATCCGTTTCAAATAAAATTTCTTCTTTTTTTTTTGAAATTGTTATCGAAGTTATTTCATTTTTAAAAAAATTATTCTTTTGTGCACTTTCAGCCTTATTTTGGGAGTTTGTTGCAAATTTATCTTGTTCCTCTTTGGATATATTAAATTTCTCTGCAATATTTTCTGCTGTAGTTCCCATGTGATAGTTTTTCATAGCACACCAAAGTCCGTCAACAATCATGCTATCTTTAATTTTACCATCACCCATTTTTAGTCCATTTCTTATATTTATTGTATGATGAGCATTTGACATGCTTTCCTGACCTCCAGCAATCACAATTTCACTTTGACCAGATAATATTGATTGACAAGCTATCATAACTGATCTCAGACCAGATCCACAAACTTGGTTTACTGTAAGAGCACTTACTTTTTCGGGTAAGTCAGATAACATGGATGCTTGTCTTGCAGGGTTCTGTCCAGACCCACCAGTTAAAACTTGTCCCATTATAATTTCATCTATTAAATCCTTTGAAATTCCTGACTCCGAGATTACTGAATCTATGACTGAGCTTCCTAACTGAGGGGCTGAAAAGTTTGATAAACTTCCCATGAATTTTCCAATGGGAAGCCTTTTAGCTGTAGTTATAACTATTTCATCCATATGAATCACCAATATGTAAATTTAATAACATAATAAATAAATTTAACAACAAAAATTACTTAAAGTAATGAATTGACAAAAATTTCTTAACAAATATAAATTAACTGTAAAAATCGGAAAATTAGGTAAAGTAATGATAGCTATATTTGAAAATAGGGGCAAGCAATACAAAGCTAAAATTGGAGATTTTTTAAAACTTCCTAAAATTAAGTGAACTTAAAAAAAATGATTCTGTTACTTTTGATAAAGTGATTTTTATGAAGGATGATAAAGGTCAAACTATTATAGGATCACCATTAATCAGCGGAATTCAAATTATTTGCCAGGTAATTGAGCAGATTAGAGACAAAAAAATTATTGTCTTCAAAAAAAAAAGAAGACATAATTATAGAAGGAAGATTGGTCATCGGCAAGATCTCACACTTTTAAAAATTAAAGAAATAAAAACTACGGATCAATCTAATACACATCAGAAAAATTTAAGCTCACCTCAAAATAAAGTTAAACCGACCAAAGGAGAATCAAATGGCTCATAAAAAAGCAGGTGGTAGCACAAGAAACGGAAGAGATAGCGCAGGAAGAAGACTAGGTGTAAAAAAGTTTGGAGGGGAAGTTGTAGTTCCCGGTAACATTATAATTAGGCAACGAGGAACAAAATACCATCCTGGAAAAAATGTTTCTATTGGAAAAGATCACACCATTTTTGCTATTAAAGAAGGAGTGGTTTCTTTCAAAAAAAAATCTGGCAACAAATCTTTCGTAAACGTAGATCAAAAAAAATAAACTTAAACTTATTCGATGAAGTTTCTAGATGAAGCCAAAATCTACTTAAAGGCAGGTGATGGTGGCTCTGGTTGCGTAAGCTTTAGAAGAGAAAAGTATATTGAATTCGGAGGACCGGATGGAGGTGATGGTGGGCGAGGAGGAAATATTGTTTTTAAAGCTGTTTCGAATCTCAACACATTAATTGATTTTAGATATAAACAACATTTTAAGGCTCAAAGAGGTAAAGACGGTTCAGGTAAAAATAGAACTGGAGCGAGTGGGGAAGATTTAATAATCGAAGTCCCAGTGGGGACAGTAATTTTGTCAGAAGACAAAAAGTTGGTTATCAAAGACTTTACAAAAGAGTTGGATTCGTTCATTTTGATTCATGGTGGAATGGGAGGAAGAGGAAATGCAAGATTTAAATCTTCAACAAATCAAGCTCCGAGAAAGTTCGACACTGGAATCGAAGGTGAAGATAAATGGATTTGGCTAAGGTTAAAATTAATAGCTGATATAGGTTTAGTAGGACTTCCAAATGCAGGTAAATCCACCCTTCTGAAAAAACTATCAAATGCAAATCCGAAAATAGCAAATTATCCCTTTACTACTTTAAAACCTCAATTAGGTGTTTATAGAAGTGATCAAAAAGATGTCATAATTGCTGACCTACCAGGATTGATAAAAGGAGCTGCAAATGGAGTAGGACTAGGGCTTAATTTTCTTGCACATATTGAAAGATGTAGAATGTTCTTGCATGTCTGTGATGTATCAACTAATAATTTTAATGAAATAGCTAGTAACTACAAAATAATTAGAGATGAAATTAAAGCTTACAATCCTTTGACCTTAAAAAAAAAAGAAATCGTTCTTTTGAGTAAATGTGATTTAATTGAAGGAAAAGATATTAAAGAAATAATAACATTGCTTAAGAAATTAACACCTTCTAGTATTATTGCAATTTCAAGTCATACAAACTTAGGAATGCAAGAATTAAAAAAATCTTGTGTGAACTCAATCTAATGAATAATTTATCAATCTTAAATGCAAAAAGAATTGTAATAAAAATAGGATCATCTTTGCTATTTTCAAATAATAAATTTAATTCAAAATGGTTGGATTCGTTGATAGAAGATGTAATTTCCCTCAGAAAAAAAAATATTGATATTTTGATAGTTGCGTCCGGTTCAGTTTCATTGGGTAAGATTTATTTAAATATAGAAAAAAGAAAGCTTCGAATTCATGAAAAGCAAGCGTGCGCAGCTTGCGGTCAAGCAATTCTTATGAATAATTTTAAAAAAACATTTGAAAAGAAAAAGTTGGCTGTAGCACAAATTCTTCTTACCTATTCTGACACTGAGGACAGAAAAAAAAGTTTGAACTCAAGAGAAACTATTTTTGAATTGTTAAGATGTAAACGTAATTCCTATTGTTAATGAAAATGATTCTGTAGCAGTAGATGAATTAAAATTTGGTGACAATGATAGACTTGCTGCCAGAGTTTCACAGATAATAGATGCAAATGTTCTCATACTTCTCAGTGACGTTGACGGATTGTTCACTGCAAATCCAAAAAAAAATAAGAATGCAATGCTTATTAGAGAAGTAGAGAAAATTAATAAGAAAATATTTAAAATGGCAAGTGCGGAAACAAATTATCATGGTACTGGTGGAATGTTTACAAAGATAGAAGCTGCGGAAATTGCTTCTGAATCTGGCTGCGATACAATAATTTGTAGAGGAACAAAAAAAAACCCAATCAGCGAATATTTAAAAAAAGAGATGGGAACAATATTTAAAGGAAAGGTTAATAATGATAAAGGTTTTAAAAAATGGTTAGCTGGAACTATTAAAGTGGAAGGAGATATTTTTCTTGATAATGGAGCTGTTGAAGCAATTTCAAAAGGTGCAAGTATTTTACCAAGTGGTATTCAAAAAATATCTGGAAAATTTTTTAAAGGTGATATAATAAATATTAAAAATCAAAATGGAAAAAAAATTGGAAAAGGCGTCTCTTACTATGATTCTTCAGAGCTTTCGAAAATATTAGGTAAAAAAACATCAGAAATAAAAAAATCATTGGGTTATGACGGAAGAAATGAAATAGTTCATAGAGATTATTTAACTTTAAATGAATAAACAAAAACAAATTGAAGAAGAAGTTTTAAAAATTGGTATTAAGGCCAAAGAAGCTTCCTTAAGGATTTCTTTACTTTCTTCTCAAAAAAAGAATGATGTTTTATTAGATGCAGCTGACAATATAAAAAAAAATAAAAAACTAATCATTGAACATAACTCAATAGATATCGAAGAAAATAAAAAAAAATTAAATTCGTCACTTCTTGACAGACTGATGTTAGATTCCAATCGAATTGATAGTATTTGCAAGGGCTTAGTTGAAATTTCAGAATTGGATGATCCAATCGGAAAAATTTTAGGAGAATGGAAAAGACCAAACGGTTTAAAAATACAAAAAGTATCAATTCCACTGGGTGTTATAGGGGTGATTTATGAATCAAGGCCCAACGTTGCTGCAGATGCAGCAGGCTTGTGTTTAAAGTCTGGGAATCCACTTATTTTAAGAGGAGGAAGTGAAAGTTATCATTCTTCATCAAAGATAGTAGAGATAATAAATCAATCGCTTAGAAAATTTCAACTTCCTGAAGGAACTTTACAGAATATTCCAACAAAAGATAGATTGGCCGTGGGAGCTTTAATTAAAATGGATAAATATGTTGATGTTATTATCCCTAGAGGAGGAAGATCTCTAATTGAAAGAGTATCAGATGAAAGTAGAGTCCACGTAATTAAACATCTGGATGGCATCTGTCATACTTATATTCACAAATCTGCTGACGAGGAAATAAGTAAGAACGTTACATTAAATGCAAAAATGAGAAGACCTGGAATTTGTGGAGCAACAGAAACAATTCTTTGTGATAAAGAGGTAGTGAAAACTCATCTACCAAGATTGATTAAATCTTTATCTGACTTAGGTTGTGAGATAAGGGGAGATAGTTTTGTAAAAGAAGTCAACTCAATCATAATTAAAGCAAAAAAAGAAGATTGGAAAACAGAATATTTGGATAAAATTGTATCCATAAAAACAGTTAATAAGGGAGTAGAAGAAGCAGTTGATCATATAAATCATTATGGATCTGGGCATACAGATGCAATTATTTCTAATGATAAAAAAGCTACAGAATTTTTTTTAAATAATGTAGATAGTGGAATTGTAATGCACAATACTTCAACACAATTTGCAGATGGTGGCGAATTTGGAATGGGAGCGGAAATAGGAATTTCAACTTCAAAAGTACATGCAAGGGGACCAGTAGGAGTTGCTCAACTTACGAGTTTTAAATATAAAGTGAGAGGGAAAGGACAAGTTAGACCATAGTTTGAACAAATCTACTAGGAAAATGATTGGAATTCTTGGTGGATCCTTTGATCCTCCTCATGATGGACACAAGTTTATAAGTCAATACGCATTGATGAGGTTAAATTTGCAAGAAGTCTGGTGGATTGTTACATATAAAAATCCTTTAAAAATAAAAAGTAATAGTTACAATCACAGATTTAAACAGGTAAAAAACTTTATAAAATTTAGAAGAATTAAAATACTAAAGATTAGAGAAGACAAAAATATATATGCAATCGATACAATTTTATATATAAAAAACAAATTTAAGAATAAAAAGTTTATTTGGCTAATGGGAACTGACAATCTTCAAAATCTTCACGAATGGAAGGAATGGAAAAAAATATTTTATAATATTCCCATTGCAATTTTTGATAGACCGTCTTACTCTTTAAATATTACAAAAAGTAAAGCATTATTTTTTTTCAGGAAGGCAAGAATTAAAAATATTCTTTTGGCAAAGTCACAATCAATCTTACCTCCAAGTTGGACTTTTATAAGTGGTTTGAAAAATCATTTATCCTCCTCATTTATTAGAAAGTCAAAATGAAAGTAAATGCAGAAGTTGACACTCTCCTTAATAAAATCGTCAAAGATCTTGAAGATGTTAAAGCAAAAAATATACAAATTATAAATATAAAAAATAGAAGTGCCTTGGGAGATTATATGATTATTGTAAGTGGAACATCTTCTAGACATATAAATTCTATTGTTTCCAATATTGTAAAATTGAATAAAACTCACATTCTTTCAACCGAAGGTATTAACTCTACAGATTGGTTAATAGTGGATTTTGGTGATATTATTTTGAATGTTTTTAAACCAGAAACAAGGGAACATTATTCACTTGAAAAAATTTGGAAAAACAATGATTTAGAAGATGAAAAATTTGGATTTGGATAGATATGATAATTAATATCCTATCTTTAGGTAAATTTAAAGTGAATCAAAAATTCAAGAGTATTTTTGAATATTACCAAAAAAGAATTAAGTTCAAGACAGTTTTAATAGAATTAAAAACCTATAAAACAAACAAAAAGAAAGAGTTAGAAAAACTAGAAATTCTTAAGTTCTTAAAAAATCAAGATCATAATAATGTTTTTGTTTTGGATAAAAGTGGAGAAAATTTTTCGAGTTTAGAGTTTGCAGATTTTTTAAACAATAAAATAAATTCAGGTTGTAAGAAGTTAAATTTTATAATTGGAAGCGAGGAGGGGCTTGACAGCTTTTTTAAAGATTCATTTTTGACAATCTCATTTGGCAATCAAACATGGCCCCATCTTCTTGTTAGAGTCATGTTAATTGAACAAATATATAGAGGTTTAGAAATTATAAAAAATTCTCGATATCACAAATAGTTATAAAATGAGAAAAAAAGTACTAGTTTGTATCTTAGATGGTTGGGGATTAGGGAAGAATAATTCCCATAATGCTATTTTTCTTGCAAAAAAAAAAAATTTTGATTATTTAACTAAAAAATACGGATACTTAAAATTAAAAGCTTCAGAAAATGATGTGGGATTACCTACTGGTCAATTTGGAAATTCTGAAGTTGGACACACAAATATTGGAGCTGGAAGAATCATTCTTCAAGATGTAATGAGGATTTCAAAATCATTCAGCAATGGTGAAATAAAAAATAAATCTTCAATAACAAATATTTTAGAAAAGTGCAAAAGGATTCACATTGTCGGTCTGATATCAAAAGGAGGGGTTCATGGGCATCAAGATCATCTTTTTGATCTAATTGATATTCTTAATAAAAATAAACCAAATATTTATATTCATTGTATTTTAGATGGAAGGGATAGCTCCCCAATTGGGGGTAAAGAAAATTTACGCGTATTAATAAAAAAAATAGGTAAAAGAAAAAATATAAAAATTGCAAGTATTTCTGGTCGTTTTTTTGCTATGGACAGGGATAACAGATGGGAAAGAATTGAGAAAGCTTATAAAGCTATTATAGAAGGTTCAGGTCCAAAAAAGAGAAAGTATTTATCTGCAATAAGTGAAAGCTACGAAAAGCACATCACTGACGAGTTTTTTGAACCAACTAATTTCAATGGTTATAACGGAGCTAAAGATGGAGATGGATTCTTTATTACAAATTATAGAGCCGACAGAGTAAGAGAAATTCTATCATCAATATTTGATGACGATTTTGATTATTTTAAGAGAAACAAAAGACCAAAATTTTTTAATCCAATAAGTATGGTTGAATATTCAAAAAGATTGAAAAAAAAAATTAAACCAATTTTTGAATCAATTCAAATCAAAAAAACATTAGGCGAAGTTGTCTCTTGTTTTGGACTAAAACAGTTAAGAGTAGCTGAGACGGAAAAATATGCTCACGTAACATATTTTCTCAATGGCGGAGTTGAAGAAAAATTTAATGGCGAGGATAGAATTTTAATCCCATCTCCAAGAGTAAAGACTTACGATATGAAACCAGAAATGTCTGCTTTTGAGGTAAGAGATCATGTTATAGAAAATATAAAAAAAAAAAAATACGATTTAATTATAACAAATTTTGCGAATCCAGATATGGTTGGACATACAGGTAATATTGAAGCAACTGTGAAAGCAATCGAAGCCGTGGATGAATGTATTGGAAAGATTTTTGAACAATGTAAAAAAAACGGATATTCACTTATTCTTACCTCAGATCATGGTAATGCTGAAAATATGTTCGATGAGAAAAAAAATATAGCATGTACAACTCATTCACTAAACTTGGTTCCCTTTACTATTTGTGAGAAAATTAATTATTCAATTAAAACTGGTAAGCTTGCAGATATTGCTCCAACAGTATTGAAGCTTCTTGGTCTTGAAATTCCAACTGAAATGAAAGGAAAACCACTTATTAAATGATGCAGATTTTTATAATAATTTTAGTATCTTTGAATTTATCAAATTCATTGGCCAAAAACACAGATTTGAAAGTTAAATTAAACAGTTTAAAAAAACAAACTGTAAAAATTCACAACGAAATTTTGATAAACAATAAAGAATTAAAAAAAATAAAAATTGATTTAGATAGAAATACTCAAAAAAAAATTATTATTAATAGATATATAAAAAATAAGGATTTGTTGGGTAGGAGAATAATTTTTTTACTACAAGACAAGTTTTACACCAATCAATTTACAAGAATTGTTAGGAATCTTGATAATTCATCGCAGGAATTAATTACAAAGCAGATAATAAGAGAATTTTTTTTAAAAAAGGTAAAAACTGGAATTAATGATTACTTTTTAAATTTAGAAAATTTAAAGTCAATCGATAATGAGTTGGCTTTAGAATTAGAAAATTATAAAACTAAAAAGAAAAATCTAAAAAAAAAACTGTTAATGCTTGAAAAAAAAATTGAAGAAGTAGCTAAAGTTCAAAAGAAAATGAAAACTAATAAAAAACTTAAGGAAAAAGCTAAAGATCTCCGAAAAAAAGCAAAAAATTTGAATGACTTAGTTAAAGCCGCAGAAACCAAAAGGAAAATTATATCAAAAATAAAATCAAGAATTAAAATGCCAGTTTCAGGTGAAATAATTTCAGATTATGGAGAAGGAAAAGACCAACATAAACTAAAAAATGGATTGGTTTTTAAGGTTAACGAAGATTCATTTGTTACATCGCCAATGGATGGTACTGTCGTGTATGCTAATAAGTTTAAGAGTTTTGGGAATTTAGTAATGATAAAAGATAACAAAGGATTCACCTCAGTGTTGATTGGTATGAGAAGTTTATTGATTTCAACTGGAAACGAAGTTCTGGTAGGAGAGCCGATTGCGAAAATTTCCTCAACGCTGCAAAGTCAACTTTATTTTGAGTTAAGAGAAAATGGTAAAATTGTTGATCCTAAATCAAAAGTTGAGATTTTATAAAAAAACTGCATAATCAACACTATATTATTATTATGAAGAATTTATTTATATTTTTGTCACTTTTAATTCTCCCTTTTTCATTGAAAACAGAGGAAGAAAAAGATGTTTACAAATATCTCAATCTATTTGGTGAGGCTTTCGAGAAAATAAAAAATAATTATGTAGAAGATGTAACATCAAAAGATCTGATTGAATCGGCAATAGAAGGAATGTTAAGTTCGCTTGATCCTCATTCAACATATCTAAATTATGATGAACTTAATGAGTTGAAGGTGCAGACGAAAGGAGAATTTGGAGGATTAGGTATTGAAGTTACACTTGAAAATGGTTTTGTAAAGGTAATAGCTCCAATTGACGACACTCCTGCTGATAAAGCTGGAATAAAGTCTGGTGACTTAATAACACATCTAGATGATGAGCCTGTTTTAGGAATGACCTTGTCTGAAGCAGTGTCAATTATGAGAGGAAAAGTTGGATCTAAAATAAAACTAACTATTAATAGAAATGAAAATGAAAATCTTCAAATTTTTATAACTAGGGCAATTATACAGTTAAAAGCTGTTAAAGCTAGAGTGGAAAATAATATTGGATATATAAGAGTATCTTCATTCAATCAAAAGGTTGATAGACAAATAATAGATTCAATAAAGAGTTTTAAAAAAGAGAAACTAATAGGTTATGTTTTAGACCTTCGGAATAATCCAGGCGGCTTATTGGATCAAGCTGTTAATGTTACAGACATATTCTTGGATAAGGGAGAAATTGTTTCAACTAGAGGAAAAAATGGGAAGCAAGGAAGTAGATATAATGCTGTAAAGAATGATCTTACTGGAGGATTGCCTTTAATAGTTTTAATAAATCAAGGAAGCGCCTCTGCATCTGAAATTGTTGCTGGAGCACTTCAAGATCATAAAAGGGCAATTATTATGGGTACAAAATCTTTTGGTAAAGGATCTGTCCAGACTATTATACCCTCAGGAGAAGATGTTGCATTAAAATTGACCACTGCAAAATATTACACACCTCTAGGAAGATCAATTCAGAAAACAGGAATTGACCCTGATATTTTAGTTGAACAAGCTGAACTTAAAAAGGTTGATGAACCAAGTAGCAGAAAAGAATCAGATCTAAGGGGTGCATAGACAACGATCAAGAAAATTCCAATACAAATGAGAATAAGTCTTCTTCAAAAAAGATGAAGAAAAAGACTGACGATTATCAACTTACAAGAGCTTTTGACTTGATACTTGCTATAAATTTAGTAAATAAAAATCTTCAAACTAATTGTTTAAAATTTCATGAAACAAAAATATCGCAAAGGTATTGGTATTTTTCTCATAAACAAAAGAAATCAACTTTGGGTAGGAAAGAGATTTGACTACAAAAATGAATATTGGCAGATGCCGCAAGGTGGAATAGATGGACCAGAATCACCTGAAAATGCAATGAAAAGGGAACTAATGGAGGAAACTGGATTAAATAAGAGTTATAAGATAATAAGCAAAACAAGTTCCTGGTTAGAGTATAAACTTCCTCAAGAACTGGTAAATGAAGTCTGGAACGGAAAGTATATTGGACAAAAACAGATTTGGTTTGCCTGCCGATTTTTTGGTAATGACGATCAAGTAGATATAAAAAAGTTTAAAAACCCTGAGTTTTGTGAGTGGAGATGGATAAACCCAATTGATTGTTTGGATTTAGTTGTTCCATTCAAAAGAACATTATATAAAAAAGTACTTAAAAATTTTAGAAATCTTTATCAAGAGTAATAGAGTTTTTCTAATGCCTTATCTTTTAATCTTTTCAAGTTTATCTCATCCTTATTTGATGATTCTTCAGTCTTATTTTTTGAACTAACAGAATTAGTATTAATTACTTCTTCAGTTAAAAGTGAACATCTGTTTTGTGAAACTTCAACAATGCCACCGGTTACTAAAAAAGTTTCAATTATTTTCTTTTCTAGATAAATATAAACTATCCCAACTCTCAAAGATGTTAAAAATGGCATATGATCTTTAAGAATACCAAAGTCACCTTCGCTTCCAGGAAAAATAACAAGATCAATCTCTTTTTCAAAGACAATCTCATTAGGTGAGATTATTTCAAGTTTAAATTGTTTCATTTTATTAATTGGATAATTTTTTTGATTTTTCTATTGCCTCTTCTATAGTTCCAACCATATAAAAAGCTGCTTCTGGAATATTATCATATTCTCCTTCAACTAATCCTTTAAAGCCTTTTATGGTTTCTTGAAGACTAACAAAAACTCCAGGAGATCCAGTAAATACTTCAGCAACATGAAAAGGTTGGGATAAAAATTTTTGGATTTTTCGTGCTCTGTCAACTACTAGCTTGTCATCTTCTGAAAGTTCATCCATTCCAAGAATTGCTATTATGTCTTGGAGAGATTTGTATTTCTGGAGTGTTTCTTGAACTCTTCTCGCTACTCCATAGTGTTCCTCGCCTATAATTCTTGGGTCAAGTATCCTTGATGTTGAGTCTAAAGGATCAACTGCAGGGTAGATCCCTAGTTCTGCAATTTGCCTTGAAAGGACGGTTGTTGCATCTAAATGTGCAAAAGAGGTAGCAGGTGCGGGATCTGTAAGATCGTCAGCAGGAACATAAATAGCTTGTACGGAAGTTATAGAACCTTTATTAGTTGAAGTAATTCTTTCTTGGAGAGCACCCATATCTGTTGAAAGTGTAGGTTGGTAACCTACAGCTGAAGGTATTCGTCCTAATAGTGCTGAGACTTCAGAACCTGCTTGTGTAAACCTAAAAATATTATCAACGAACAATAGAACATCTTGTCCTTCTTCGTCTCTAAAATATTCTGCAAGTGTCAAACCAGTTAATGCAACTCTAGCTCTTGCGCCAGGAGGCTCATTCATTTGACCATAAACAAGTGCTGCTTTTGAATCATCACTATCAAGTTTTATAACACCAGATTCTATCATCTCATAATATAGATCATTACCCTCTCTGGTTCTTTCTCCAACACCAGCAAAAACTGAGTAACCTCCATGCCCCTTAGCTATATTGTTTATCAATTCCATAATTAAAACTGTCTTTCCAACACCTGCTCCACCAAATAAACCAATTTTTCCACCTTTTGAATAAGGAGCTAAAAGATCTACGACTTTTATTCCTGTAACTAAAACCTCAGTTTCAGTTGATTGATCTGTAAATTCAGGAGCATTTTTATGGATTGGAAATTTTAATTTTGTTTTCAATGGACCTCTTTCATCAACAGGTTCACCAACCACATTCAGGATTCTTCCAAGCGTTTCAGGACCTACTGGAACGGAGATAGGATTTCCAGTATCAACAACCTTCTGACCTCTTACAAGACCATCAGTAGAATCCATTGCAATTGTTCTGACAGTATTTTCACCTAAATGTTGTGCAACTTCTAAAACTAAGTTTTTATTTTCATGTTTAACAACAAGTGCATCTAATATCTGCGGTAGTTGATCTGTGAAACTAACGTCAACAACTGCTCCTAACACTTGTTTAATTTTTCCCTCATTTGCGCTCATATTTATTTCTCCTTCATTTTATTAAACAGCTTCTGCAC
Source organism: Alphaproteobacteria bacterium (assembly GCA_019650635.1). Classification (GTDB taxonomy): domain Bacteria; phylum Pseudomonadota; class Alphaproteobacteria; order Methylaequorales; family Methylaequoraceae; genus Methylaequor. The sequence goes on from BOXE01000002.1 coordinate 36,440, forward strand.
CAGAAATTATTTCAATTAACTCTTTTGTAATAAGAGCTTGTCTCGACCTATTATAGAATAGCGTTAAATTGTCTATCATGTCATTTGCGTTTCTTGTTGCATTATCCATAGCAGTCATTCTCGACCCTTGCTCACTTGCTAAGTTTTCAAGTAGAGCAGTATGTATTTGTATTGCAATATTTTTAGGAATTATTTCATTCAAAATTTCCTCTTCACTTGGTTCAAAATCATAAGATTTATTTGAACTATTGTTATCGTTTGTTTCTAATGCGTTTAATGGGAGAAGCTTGAGAGATTGTACAGTTTGAGAAATTGCACTTTTGAATTCGGTATATATTAAATGACATTCATCCATTGAATCATTAAGAAAAAGTTCCAAAATTTTATCTCTTATAGAACTGGCTAATTCAAATTTAATAGACGGATTAGCAATATCGGAAAAGAAGTCCAGAATAGATTCACCGCAAAATCTTTGAAGAGATTGGTAAGCTTTCTTCCCTACAAATATATAACTGACTTGCCCCCCATCATTAATTATTTTCTCTGATAGTTTTTTTGAAAATTTTATTATTGAACCATTGAATCCTCCACATAACCCTCTGTCAGCAGAACACACTATAAGAAGTATATTTCTGGTTTTTTTAGTTTTTTTTTCTGAAAACTTAAATTCTTTTGATTTATTATTTTCAACTAAAGAATTTACAATTTCACTCATTTTTCTTGCATATGGTCTTGTTTTCTCTGCATTATCTTGTGCTCTTTTTAATTTAGCTGCTGCAACCATCTTCATTGCAGAGGTAATTTTTTTGGTTGACTTAACACTGGATATTCTGTTTCTTAAATCTTTAAGACTTGGCATTATTTTCCTCCAAGAACTTTTTTACTACATTTTCAACGAAATTTCCTAACTTACTGTCAAGTTCGTCACTAATACTCTGTTCTTTTTTAATTGATTCTAAAATTTGTTTTCCTTCATTTCGAATTTTTTCTAGAAGATACTTTTCGAACTTTGTAATATCATTAATAGAAATTTTATCAAGATGGCCCCTTACTCCTGAAAATATTACAACAACTTGTTCTTCAACTTTTAAAGGAGCATATTGTGGTTGTTTAAGAATTTCAGTTAATCTTCTTCCTCTTTCAAGAAGATTCCTTGTAGATTGGTCTAAATCAGACGCAAATTGCGAAAACGCTTCCATTTCCCTAAATTGTGCTAGATCAAGTTTAATTGAACCTGAAACTTGTTTCATTGCTTTAATTTGAGCTGCAGATCCAACACGGCTCACAGATAAACCTACATTCACGGCAGGTCTGATGCCTTTAAAAAACAGTTCGGTTTCTAAAAAAATTTGGCCGTCAGTTATTGAAATAACGTTCGTTGGAATATAAGCAGAAACATCACCCGCTTGTGTTTCAATGACGGGTAACGAAGTTAATGATCCTAAACCACTTTTTTCTCCCATTTTTGCAGCACGTTCTAGTAATCTTGAATGAATATAAAATACATCACCGGGGAAAGCTTCTCTTCCAGGAGGTCTTCTAAGTAAAAGAGACATTTGTCTGTAAGCTACAGCTTGTTTAGATAAATCATCGTAAAAAATTACAGCATGCATTCCATTGTCTCTGAAATATTCTCCCATAGCACAGCCTGTGTAAGGTGCGAGAAACTGAAGTGGAGCAGGATCGGATGCAGTTGCAGCAACCACAATAGAGTATTTCATTGCATCATTATCTTCGAGCGTCTTTACTATCTGTGCAACTGTAGATCTTTTTTGTCCTATAGAAACATAAATACAATATAATTTTTTTGATTCATCATCTGAATTGTTTATTTCTTTTTGATTTATTATTGTATCGACTATTACTGATGTTTTTCCGGTTTGACGGTCACCTATAATTAATTCTCGTTGACCTCTTCCAATTGGTATTAAGCTGTCTATTGCTTTTATTCCAGTTTGCATTGGTTCATGAACTGATTTTCTCGGAATAATGCCAGGTGCTTTTAATTCTGCACGCCTGTATACAACGTCTTTAAGAGGACCTTTTCCATCAATAGGGTTTCCAAGTCCGTCAACAACTCTTCCTAATAAATCTTTTCCAGTTGGCACTTCAACAATTGAATTTGTTCTCTTAACAACGTCCCCCTCTTTGATGGATTTATCACTACCGAAAATAACAACTCCAACATTATCATCCTCTAAATTGAGGGCCATTCCTTTTACTTTTCCTGGAAATTCAACCATTTCTCCAGCTTGCACGTTGTCTAATCCATAAACTCTTGCAATACCGTCGCCTACTGTTAAAACAGTGCCAACTTCAGAAATTGTTGGATCGTTGTCAAGATTTTTGATTTCAGATTTTAATATTGCTGAGATTTCAGATGCATCAATTGTCATTAATTTTACCTTTCATTAAATTTCAAATTCCGTTAGTTTTGACTTAATAGAATTATCAATCATTATAGACTTAATTTTAATTTTTATTCCCCCTATAATCTCTTTATCTATTATTTTTGTGAGCTTAATTTTCAATTTTAGAGAATCAGACAGTTTTGTTTTTAATTTTTTTTCTACTTCTTTTTCTAACGGTTCAGAGGTTGTGACAATTATTTCTGTTAAGCCGTCTTTCAAATCAATTATCCTTTTATATTCATTTAAAATTTTTTCTTGTAGGTTTATTTTACCATGCTTTGTTAAAACATAAATGAAACCCTGGAAAAACTGATTATATGAAAAAGATTTACAAATTTTTTTCAAAACAAGTGACTTTTTTTGCGAGTTAATGAGAGGGTTTTTTATATAAGTTGATAAATCGTTGGAAGTTCTTAAAACTTTATTGAAATGCTCAAAATTCTGAGTAATTATTTTTAATTCGTTTCTATCTTCAGATGACAAAATAAGAGCATTAGCATATCTTTTACAAATCTCATTTATGTTTTCAACGTTTTTAGTCAAGTCTATCTCTTAAATTAAAATTTGTTATTAGCATAAGAAAAGTTTCTGATCAATGTTTGAAATTATTATACAAAGTTTATTGGATCAACATCAATATATAAATTAAGATTACTTGGGCATTTAATGTTAACAAAAAAGTTCTTAACTCTTTTTTGTAATGTTATATTTTTATTCATTTTTATTAAGATTTTATATCTGAAGAAAGAGTTTTTTTTATAAAGAATTGCTGGCGCAGGACCAAATATTTCTATATTTTTAAAGTTTTCGTTAATTTGTTTGTAAATTTTTTTTGAAAATTCAATGACTAGTTTTTCTTTTTTAGAAGAAAAAATTAATGACGTATAATTAGAATAAGGAGGTTGATTGTTCTCTTTTCTTGACTCAAGTTCCCAATCTATAAAGAAATTATTACTTTTTTCTGTACATAGTTTGATTACAGGATGATCCGGTTGCAAGGTTTGAATTAATACTTCACCATGTAGATTTCTTCTTCCGGCTCTTCCTCCAACTTGAACGATTTGTTGAAAAGTTTTTTCATATGACCTAAAGTCAAAATCATTCATCAAATTGTCTATATTAATGATTCCAACGGTTTTTAAGGATGGGAAGTTATGACCTTTTGATATAAGCTGAGTTCCTATTATAATATTCACTTTGTTTGAAACAATGTCTGAAACAACGTTTTGAAATTTGGACGAACTATTTATGATGTCGCTAGATAAAATACATTTTTTTGCAACTGGAAATTTGTTTGATACCACTTCTGCGATTTTCTCAATACCCAAACCTGGAAAAATAAAAGTATTTTTTTGTTCACAAGATGGACAAGAATTTTTAAATACCTCTTTGTGATTGCAGTGATGACAAAGTAGATAACTTTTATTTTTAGAATGATTATGAAGTGCCAAAGATGTATTACAACTTTCGGCAAACCCTCGAGTACCCACAATTTTTACATATTATGAATGGAGAATATCCTCTTTTATTAATAAAGATTAAAGTTTGATGATTACTATCAATATTTTTTTGAATTGAATTTGAAAGTTCGTCAGAAATGATGCAATTTTCTTTTTTCATATCAATTATTTTAAAAATTGGAAGTTGAACGTTATTTACTCTTCTATAAAGTTTAAAATATTCATATTTTTTTAACTTTGAATTATGCGATGATTCCAATGAAGGAGTAGCTGAACTTAAGATGACCATACAATTGGCATTTTTTGCTCTGACTATCGAAAAATCTCTGGCGTTGATTATCAATTGCTCTTCTTGCTTATATGAACTATCATGTTCCTCGTCAATTACAATTAAACCGAGTTTATTGAAGGGTAGGAAGAGAGCAGACCTTGTTCCTATAATGAGTTTCTCTTGATTCAAATTTACTTTTCCCCAAATTTCTTCTCTTATCTTTTTTTTTATAGATGAATGATAAACAGTGGGATTAATATCAAAATCATTTTTGATATCTTCTACCCATTGAGTTGTAAGTATTATTTCTGGTACCAAAATTAAACACTGATATCCTTTGTTAATTACTTCTCTGACTTTGTGAAAATAAACTCTGGTTTTACCTGAACCTGTAACTCCTTCTAAAAGAATTACTTTAAATTTTTTAAATGTTATTTCATCTATTTTGTGCACAACTTCCTCTTGATTTGAATTAAGTTTTATTTTTTTTTCTTTAAATTTTTTCCAATGACTTTATTCTGCTCTAAGTGTGTTTTAGTTTCTCTCATTGGAAAATTTGATAAGAACATTTTTAAAATCATTGATGATTGATTGCAGCTGTATTGTGAAATGAAATCTATGCTTTTCATAATTTCATTATTAAAGGATAAAGGATGAAGTACTTTATTAATTTCTTTAAGTGGTTTTTTTAAGGATGTTGATTTTATCAAATTGATTACAACACCAACAAGCACTCTGTTTTTAAAGTTAACCTCAACAAGCGAACCTTTAACTACAGCTTTGTGCGCTTTATGAGACTTTACTCCCGTATAATAAAAAGTTTTTTTAATTGGAAGAGGTAATAAAACTTCAAAAATCATATAAAAATTATAACAAAATTTTTTATCAATATATTGTTTAATATGTTTAATGAAATATTATTATGTCTAATGATTAGAAAAAAAATTAAAAATGAACAAGTCCTCGACTTTCTTGAAAAAAATCCAGATTTTTTTGTTAATAATCCAAATGCATTAAAAAAAATTAATTTTCCATTAAAAAATTATGCTGAATACGATGACAAATCAAAAGTTGTTCCTTTTAAAGATTGGATTATTGAAAATTTAAAAGATGTTCAAAAAAATATTATAGAAAATGCTCACCACAACTTTTTAACTCAGCAAAAAATACATGAGTCTGTAATAGAAATTCTCAAAATTGATAACGTCAAAGATGTATTTGTTTTTTTGAAAAATAGGTTGCCAAGTAAATTTGATCTAGAGGTAATTAATATCGTTACAAGTAATAAAATTATCTCAAGAAAATATAGTCTTATTTTTAAAGATGAAGAAATAATTAAAAAAATCTATGGGAAAAAAAATCAACTCATAATGGATGCTGTTGATAATCAATTAAAAATATTTGAAGATTTTAACCAAAAAATTTACTCTAATGCGATTTATTCTCTTGGTCATGAATTCTTTGAAAGTTCTTCTCTATTAGTTTTTGGAAGTAAAGACAAACATTTTTTGAATAATAAAGCTTACGATTTTATTTTATTTTTTTCGAATGTTGTTCAAGAAAAGCTAAAACAATTTTCTAATGAATAAACAAATAAAATTATTTTTTAATAATTGGAAATCGTGGATAGAAAATGAGAAAAGACTTGCTTTTAAAACGTCTCAGTCTTATTGCATTGATTTAAAATCTTTTTTAAATTTTTTGAGTAATCACAATAATTTAAATGTTGACCTTAAAACAATTATCAATGTGGATGAGGATGACCTTTCTGGCTGGTTCTATGAAAGGTTAAAAAAAGGATTAAGCCATAGATCTAACGCGAGAGCTTTATCTTCATTAAAAAGTTTTTTTACCTTTTTTAATAGCAAAAAAACTAATTCAAGGTTCAAAAATATTAAGAATTAAAGGACCAAAATTTTTAGAGTCTTTGCCTAGACCTTTGACTGAGAAATCAAACTTTAAAACTTTTAGATGAAATAAAAACTGAAAAAGAGAAGTGGATTATGATGAGAAATCTCTCAGTGTTAACACTTATGTGGGGATATGGTTTGAGAATCAGTGAAGTTCTTGACTTGAAATTAAAGGATATTTGTATGGAGGATTTCAGAATAACTGGTAAAGGTGGAAAAATTAGAGTAATACCAGTTGCGATGGAGATTAATATCTTTATTAAAAAAATGATAAAGGAATGTCCATACGAGCTGAAACCTTACGACTTTATTTTTTTGGGGAAAAAAGGAGGAAAATTAAAGCCAGAGATAATTCAAAGACTAGTTAGAAAAATTCGATATAGGTTAGTATTACCTGAGAATACAACCCCTCATTCTTTGCGGCATACTTTTGCGACAGAACTTTTACAAAGTTTTGTAGATTTGCGGTCAATTCAAGAACTTCTTGGTCATTCTTCATTATCTACAACTCAAAAGTACACTTCTGTAAACAAGGATTACTTGAGAGAAATCCTTGAAAAAAATCATCCAAGTACAGATTAGCTTATGAAGTTTCGTATCTAAAGGTGAGTTTCATCTCACCGGCAACTTTTACCATTTGTGATAAACATTGAGGAGCGTTTTCATCTCTTATAGATATAGCGAATCTACAAATATATTGGGTTTTTTCACTGAAAATTATTTTTTCAGTATTCATTCTTATTATCAAAGCATTATTTTCATTAAGCGTTTTTATTATTTTATTTAGAAGACCCTTTTGGTCTTCGCCTGATAATACAACGCGATGCGTGATTTTTGTCGTTGGCCCACCGTCAGAAAAAGCTTCTAAAGGTTTTACTTGGAAATCACCATTCTTAGCTGATTGAAGTTTCTCAAGCTCGGATCTAATTTCGTTGATTTCTATTTTTTCTGATTTGTGATAAACCATTGTAAGTTCGCATACCCTTCCAAGTGTAGCAAATGTAACACCAGAAAATTCTCCACCTTTATCTGTAAGGTAAGAAGTTATTTCTGAGATAAGGTTTGGTTTATTTTCACCAAGAAAAGAAATTATTGCACTTGAACTCATTTTTAAATTTTCATAGCCTTTCTCATGGCATCTCCAATAGTAGTAATGGTGTCAGCGACAGTAACGCCTGCAGATTTTAAAGCTTCTTTTTTTGCATCTGCAGTTTCTGCGCCACTATTAACAATTGCTCCAGCATGACCTAACTTTCTTCCTTTTGGAGCAGCCGCACCAGCAACAAATGCTGCAACTGGTTTTTTTGTTTTTCCATTCCACGATTTTATAAATTCTGCTCCATCTATTTCAGCTGTTCCACCTATTTCTCCTATTAAAACAATTCCGTCTGTTTCGTCGTCATCTAAAAACAACTCTAAGGCATCAACAAAATTTGTACCATTAACGGGGTCTCCACCTATACCAATTATTGTTGATTGTCCTAATTCTGCTGTTTGAACAGCTGATTCATATGACAATGTTCCAGATCTAGAAACTACGCCAATTCTTCCAGGTTTACAAATATGCCCTGGAATAATTCCAATTTTTCCAATACCAGGAGTTAGAACACCTGGACAATTAGGACCGACTAACCTTGTCTTACACCCTTTCATCTCTCTTTTTACTCTTTGCATATCGCTTGTAGGAATTCCGTCTGTAATACAAACAACCAAATCAAGTTCTGCTTCAACTGCTTCAAGTATAGCGTCAGCTGCAAAAGGAGGAGGAACAAAAACACCACTTGCATTACATCCAGTTTTTTTTTTGGCTTCTGCGACTGTATTGAATACAGGAACATTAAGGTGTTTGGTACCACCTTTTTCAGGTGTAACGCCACCAACAATGTTTGTGTTATAATCTATTGCTCTTTCTGAATGAAATGTTCCCTGAGCTCCTGTAAATCCCTGACAGATTACTTTAGATTCTTTTGTGAGTAAAACAGCCATTATCTATTTTCCTCAACCATTTTTACAACATCTTGTGCAGCTTGTTCCATAGTATCAACAGGTTTAATTGGAAATCCAGAATTTATTAGTATTTCTTTACCCATATCGACGTTTGTTCCCTCAAGCCTTACTACAAGCGGTTTATTTAGTCCAACTTCTTTTGAAGCATTTACGAGCCAGTTGCTATGTCGTTACACCTCATCATTCCACCAAAAATATTGATTAAAATACCCTGAACATCTGGGTCTTTATAAATAAGTTTAAAGGCAGCTGCAACTCTTTCAGGTGTCGCAGCACCTGCAACATCCATAAAGTTTGCAGCTTCTCCTCCATAATATTTAATAATATCCATCGTAGCCATTGACAACCCGGCTCCATTAACCATTAATCCTATATTTCCATCCAATTTTACATAATTTAAATCATGACGTGCTGCTTCTAACTCTAACGGGTCATACTCATTTTCATCTTTCATTTCTGCTACAGTTCTTTGTCTGTAAAGTGCGTTATCATCAAAAGAAGCTTTGCAATCTAGAATTACTACATCTTCATTTTTTGTAACAGCAAACGGATTTATTTCAATCATAGCAGCATCCAGTGATACGAATGCTTTATAAACTGAGAGTATATTTTTTTGAGCTTTTTTAGCGATTGCTCCTTTAAGACCAAGGTTATAAACTATCGTTCTTGCATGATGGGTAAGCAAATCAGAACCTGGAGCAATTTTCATATTATGAATTTCATTAGGAGTTTTTTCTGATACCTCTTCAATATTTACTCCACCTTTTCTGGAATAAATAATAGTGTTTCCTCCTGTTTCTCTATCTACAGTGATACATAGATAAAGTTCTTTTTGGATATCATACCCTTTTTCTAAATAAACTCTTCTTACTGTTTTTCCTGATTCTGACGTTTGGGGTGTAATGATTTTCATTCCAATCATTTTGTCAACTGTTTTTACAACTTCTTCGTCTCCAGAACATACTTTAATGCCACCAGCCTTTCCTCTACCTCCAGCATGAACCTGGGCTTTTACAACAATTTTATCTTCGTTAAGCCAAGATACTATATTTTCTGCTTCGTGCGTTTGATACACACTTCGCCTGGAGGTACGTTTACTCCAAATTTAGAAAGCAGTTGTTTTGCTTGATATTCGTGAATGTCCATTCTTTAATTTCCAAAAAAGTTAAAATTCAAAGCATATAAGTTTGTTACATAAGCGGCTAGCATATTTGAATTTAGATGATTACACCAGTAATTTTTTACATTTTTTAACCAATTGCTCAACTGCCTCAACTGATTTTTGAAATTCTTTTTTGGATTGATTTGATAAATCCAGTTCAATGATTTTTTCAATACCTTTTTCACCTATTATAACTGGCACACCAACAAATAGTCCTTTAACTCCATATTCCCCATTTAAAAAAGCAGAACAAGGTAATATTTTTTTTTGATCGTAAAGATAAGATTCAAGCATTTCAATAGCACTACATGCAGGTGAATAGAAAGCTGAACTATTTTTCATTAATGATACAACCTCCCCCCCTCCATTTCGTGTTCTATCAACAATTTGTTCTAATTTTTCTTTTTTAATATTACTTTTTTCAATAAATTTTTTAATTGGAATACCTCCAACAGAAGTAAAATCTAAAAGAGGTACCATTGTGTCTCCGTGTCCTCCAAGAACCATTGTTTGAATACTTTCTACAGAAATATTTAACTCTTGTGATAAGAAAAACCTAAATCTGGCTGAGTCTAAAATTCCTGCCATCCCTGTGATCATTTTTGGTTTTATTCCTGAAATCTCCCTTAAACTCCATACCATCGCATCTAAAGGATTTGTTACACAAATAACAAATGACGATGGAGAAAATTTCTTAATAGCTTTTCCTATTTCATTCATGATAGAAAAATTTGTTTCTATTAAATCATCTCGGCTCATACCTGGTTTTCTTGCAATCCCAGCTGTTATAATGATCACTGAACTATCTTTAATTGCTGAAATGTCAGTTGTTCCCTCGATTTTTATGTTTAAATTCTCAATTGGAAGACTCTGGGAGAGGTCAAGACACTTTCCTTTTGCAAGTCCCTCCACCACATCAACCATTGTTATAGGACCAATTTGTTTACGACTTAAGTTATAGGCTAATATTGTCCCAATATTTCCAGCACCTATTAGACTGATTTTGTTCAAAATTCCACCTTTGATAAGATTTTATATTATGTCCAAACCAATATCCACTGAATTAGCAGAATTGGTTATTTTTCCTGTAGAAATATAATCTGCACCTAAATTTGAAAATTTTGAAATATTATTAATAGAAATACCACCAGTAATTTCAAATTCAATATTCTTGTTATTTCTTAGTTTTATACAGTTTTGTATCTCTTTAGGCCTCATATTATCGAGAAGAATATATTTGGCTCCCATACCAATTGATTTTTTAACTTCATCAATATTTTCGCATTCAATTTGAAATTTTTGTTTTTTTTCATTTAATTTTGATAGTGCAGTTTCAATTTTTCCTAATGCCTTTATATGATTATCTTTTACAAGAATCTGATCAAACAACCCCATCCTATGATCAATGGCACCTCCAACAACTGTTGCATATTTTTCGAATACTCTTAATCCAGGAGTTGTTTTCCTCGTATTTTTTAATTTGGTGTTAGTTGAATTCATCGCCAAAATAAATTTATGTGTAAGTGTTGAAATGCTAGAGAGGTGTTGTAGAAAATTTAAAACTGTTCGTTCAGTTGCTAGAATCACTTTTGAGTTGCCGGATATACTGAAGATTTTAGAATTTTTTTTTAATTTTGCTCCCATCTTTATAAAAAGATCGAATTTTAATTTTGGGAAATTTCTTTTTAAAGAAGTATCTAACGAACTCTGCTCCACATAAAATAATATTTTCTCTGTTCGATATTTCACATTTAAATTCAGAACTATCATCTAGAAGATTATTTGAAGTAATATCATTTTTTATACTTTTTCCATTCAGATCATTTTTTAGTTCATTGCAAAGTTTTTCAAAAGATTCTTTGAGAAGTTTCTTATTAGGCACAATATTTTTAGCTTAATTTTAACATTGTGTTTAAAGGTTTTTTTGCCTTCAGAATTAATTCGTTATCAATATTAATCTCTGGTGATAAGTTTAGTAAACAATCTCTAAGTTTTTCTAAAGTATTAAGTTCCATGTAAGGACAATTTGAACAAGAGCATTTTCCATCATTGCCTGGAGCTATTAAGAATTCTTTGTTAGGCTCATTTTTTTTCATCTGATGGATAATATGAGGTTCTGTTGCAACTATAAATCTTTTACTTTCGTTCGTTGAAATAAATCTGAGTAGGGAAGAGGTTGAACCTATAAAATCAGCATGATTAAGAATATTTTCAGGACATTCTGGATGGGCTATAATTTTTGCATCATCTGTTCTAACTTTCATTTTGATTAACTCTCTTTCAGAAAATGTTTCGTGAACTATACAAGTGCCGTTCCAGAGAACCATATCTCGTCCTGTAATCTTGTTGAGGTATCCTCCAAGATGTTTATCTGGAGCAAAAATAATCTTTTGTTTAGCAGGTATGCTCTCTATAATTTTTCCAGCATTAGATGATGTTACAATTATATCTGATTCAGCTTTTATTTCTGCAGAACAATTTATATATGATAACACAATGTGATTTGGATACTTTTTTTTGAATTTTCGGAATTCCTTTACTTGACAGGATTCTTCTAAAGAACAACCTGCATTGATATCTGGAAGAATAACTTTCTTATGAGGACTTAATATTTTAGCTACTTCAGCCATAAATCTAACTCCACAAAAAACGATTACATCAGCATCATTTTTTTGAGCTTTTTTTGATAGATCAAGAGAGTCACCAATAAAATCAGCTATATCTTGTATATCTTCATCTTGATAAAAATGAGAGAGAATAATAGCATTATTTTTCTTTTTTAAGAAATTTATTTCATCTTCAATATCTTTAAAATTTTGTTGTAAAGATTTCATTAATTTACTAATTTTACATTAAATTTGTATTAATATATTTATTGGTTCCCATTTCTTTAAGCCTAGATATAGTTCTTTTAAATTCAGAGGAATTTGTATTTCCTATATATAATTCATCTAATCCTACATTGGAAGAGATAGAAAGTATATTTTTATTCTCATACAAAACGTCAATAAAAGAAATGAACCTTGCTAAAATATTTTTTTTATTTTCATCTATTTGTTTGATATTTCTGAGTACAAAGATTTTAATCTTTTTTGCTATTAAATTATAATCTTGAAACACTAGATTTTTTTCAAAAAAATCATCAAATTCTAAATCTATCAGATTTCCATAAACTTTTGTTAATTTAAAATAATTTCCTTTTCGCTTAAATTCGATCTGTTTTGATGATCTTTCACTTGAAAATTCACTAACGATGTAATTTTGTTTTATAATTTTATTTTTTTTTTTTATTAGAAAAAAATCATGATCTATAGCTTTTCCAGCTCTGTAGTCATTTCTTGATTTTACTTTGAAAATTAAAAAAAAAGCTTTTAATTCATTTTTTATTTTTTCACATAATTTAGGATTTACAAGGTCATTGTAGACGGTTTCAAGGCTTTTATTTCCATTCATAATAATTTTAGTATTATTAAATTTAATTTCTTCTACAAATTCTCTGAATAAAATAAAACTAGTAAGATTATTTATGAAGAACTCGTCGATTAATATTAGCTTTTTTCTCTTGATATTTTTTAGATAACCTAAGTTTTTCTCACTTCTCGACTGAAGTTTAAAAATTAAATCATTGAAGTGCAATATCTCTGATTGAGGATATATTCTTTTTAAAGCTTTAATAATTACGGATTTTCCTACCCCTACCGAGCCATGAATATATAAACCGTTTTTTGTGTTTTTTTTTAATGTAAGAAGTCTAGGTTTTGAAAAATCAGAGATAAACTCTTGAATTTTTGAGACGACATCTAGCTGACAAGAATTTGGATGTATTTTAATTACGTTTGTTAAATGTGATATAAGTTTAGAACTTAGATTTTTCAAAGTTATGATGAGATTTGAAGCTTTTTTATTTCTGAGATAGCTTTTGCGGGATTCAGATTTTTCGGACAAGTTTTTGTGCAATTCATGATTGTATGACATCGATAAAGTTTAAATTTATCTTTAAGTTCATTAAGTCTCTGTTTTTTATTTTTGTCTCTACTATCTACAATAAATCTGTAAGCTTGAAGCAATATAGCTGGACCTAGAAATTTGTCTCCGTTCCACCAGTAGCTTGGACAAGATGTTGAGCAACAAGCACAGAGTACACATTCATATAATCCATCCAGTTTTTTTCGGTCTTCGGGAGATTGCAAATTTTCTTTTTTTGAAGTTGTTTTATTTTTAAGCCATGGTTGGATAGACTCATATTGTTTATAAAAGTCGCTCATGTCTGGGATTAAGTCTTTTAGTACTCTCATATGCGGGAGAGGGTAAATATTAATTTCTTTGCCAACAATTGGTTTCAAACAAGCTAGAGTGTTTGTCCCATTTACGTTCATTGAACATGATCCGCATATACCCTCCCTGCATGATCTCCTAAATGTAAGTGATGGATCTATCTTGTTTTTTATAAACATAAGAGCGTCTAAAACCATTGGTCCTAACTTTGATTTATCTATAAAAAATTTATCTATTTTTGGGTTTTCACCAGATTCTCTATTCCATCTATAAACATTGAATACGATTTTATTTTTTCCGTCTTTTCCGAAAGTTTTTCCTTCTGAAACCTTGGAGTGTTGAGGTAATGATAATTGTACCATAGTTATAAATTAGTAAACTCTTGCTTTTGGTTCAATAGTTTTTATTTCTTTAGAGTTAGTCTGAAGATTAACCTTTCTAAATCTAGTCTCTGTTTTTCCGTCTTTATTAGCCCAAATTAGAGAGTGTTTAAGCCATTTTTTGTCGTCTCTTTTAGAATAATCTATTCTTGAATGGGCCCCCCTACTTTCTTTTCTATTTAAAGCACTCTCTACGCTTACAATTGCTTGAGATAATAGATTTTTTAATTCAAGGGCCTCTATCACTTCAGTATTCCATATTAAGCTTTGATCATTAATTTTTATACTTTTAAAATCATTTAAAAGGGATAATAGTTTACTTTTGCCTTCTAGCATTTTTTCTTCAGACCTGTATACAGGACAAAAGTTTTGCATAGTATGTTGCATTTCAAGTCTTATAGAAGCAACACTCTTTCTTCCATTAGAATTCCTAATATTTTCGAAGTCTTCTATTAATTTATTAACTGTATGATCTTTAATCTCAGGATTTTTCTTTTTCCTATCAATTATACTATTGCATCTGTTGGCTGCTGACTTTCCGAACACAACTAAATCCAGTAGAGAGTTAGATCCTAATCTATTAGCTCCGTGGACTGATACACATGCGGCTTCTCCAATCGACATCAACCCAGGCACAACTACTTCTTATCTTTAGAATCCAAATTTAGTACTTCTCCATGAATATTGGTTGGAATTCCTCCCATATTATAATGTACTGTAGGTTGAACAGGAATTGGTTTCTTTCGTACATCGACGCCGGCAAAAATTTTTGCTGATTCTGTAATTCCGGGGAGCTTTTCTTGAAGGACCTTAGGGTCGAGATGATGTAAGTTTAGATGAATATGATCTTTTCTAGAACCACAACCTCTTCCTTCCATTATTTCTGTTGTCATAGATCGAGATACAACATCTCTACTGGCTAGATCTTTAGCATTTGGAGCATATCTTTCCATAAACCTCTCCCCAGCACTGTTTGTCAAATAACCCCCTTCTCCTCTAGCACCCTCTGTTATCAAAACACCAACACCATATATTCCTGTTGGATGAAATTGTGTAAATTCCATATCTTGAAGTGGCAAGCCTGCTCTTAGAACCATCCCACCTCCGTCTCCAGTGCAGGTGTGAGCTGAAGTACATGAAAAATAAGCTCTTCCATAACCACCGGTTGCTAAAATTACCATTTTTGCTGAAAAAATATAAAACTCTCCATCATGCAGATTGAAAGTGAGCACCCCACAGCATTCATTTTTATCGTTCATAATTAGATCTATTGCAAAATATTCAATAAAAAAATCGGCATTATTTGAAAGGGATTGTTGATATAAAGTATGAAGCATTGCATGGCCCGTTCTATCTGCAGCTGCACATGTTCTCTGCGCAATACCCTCTCCAAAATGAGTTGTCATACCACCAAATGGCCTTTGGTAAATTTTTCCTTTTTCTGTTCTGGAAAATGGGACACCAAAGTGTTCAAGTTCAATCACAGCCTCTGGTGCTTCTTTACACATAAAAGCAATTGCATCTTGATCACCAAGCCAGTCCGAACCTTTGACAGTATCATACATATGCCATTTCCAGTCATCTTCACCCATATTGCCAAGTGCAGCACTTATTCCTCCCTGAGCGGCAACTGTATGACTTCTTGTTGGAAAAACTTTTGATACACAAGCAGTTTTCAATCCATGAGACGCACATCCCATAACCGCTCTTAGTCCAGAGCCGCCTGCGCCGACTACAACAACATCAAAATTATGTGTTTTAATATTATTCATAAATTCAACTTTACTAAACTAAATATTGTTATAAAAAAAAGAACTACAAAGAAAAAGTTTTTAATTAAAATTATTTTTTGTTTTAAGGATTCCTCATGAATATAATCATCTATTATTGACGAGAGCCCAATATTTGAATGCAGTATGATTGCAGAAAGCATTACTAAAACCGAAAATGAATTTAAATAGTTTTTGAACCATCCCGTAATCACGTCATAGTTTTGAAGTTCTAGGCCATATAAAGAATAGACTGTATAAAAGGATGCAATTAAAAACAAAATTGCAAAAATTTTTTGAAATAACCATTTTGATGTGTAAGTAAAATTCATCAAAACAGCCCCAATAACCTAGAAATAAAAATGCTGGAAATGAAGGAGGTCGCGATAATAATATATCCAAAAATTGCTGAAGATCTATTTCCAAGAAGAAAACCAAAGTCCCAAATTATATGACGAATACCATTTAAAAAATGGTATGAAAAACCAAGAATAGCTAAAAATATTATAATTTTTATTGGAAAAGAATTAATGAAAGAAATAAACAACTCAAAGTAACTCTCTCCCAAAGTAATACAGAGGAGACCAAGTACTACAATTACCAACACAAAGTTTAATGCTACACCAGAAATTCTGTGAGAAATTGAGAGCAAAGAGGTAATTTGGGGTTTGTAAATTTGCAGATGAGGTGAAAGAGGGAGGTCTTGTTTTTTCATTTTATAGGTATTAAAACAGAATATTCTAAGTCAAGGACTATATTATCAGTAAGATTTTTTTTGTCTGGAAAATTCATTTTTGAATCGTTTTTCGATGCTAAAGTTCGGATCATCATCGCACCAACATTTTTATGGATAATTTCTTTCTCCAAAATCTTTGACCAAGCGTATATGGTATCACCAGCAAAGGTTGGAGCGGAATGCTTTCCTGAATGAATTGCTGCCAGCTTAAAAGTATTTGCAAGACCATTACAACTAATCGCTCTTGCAAGAGATATTATATAACCACCATATATTATTCTCTTTCCAAATCTTCCAGATTTTTCAATATGCTGATTGAAATGAACTCTCGCATTATTTTGATAAAGACGAGTAGCTAATTGATGTTCTGCTTCCTCAATTGTCTGACCATCCAGATGATGTATTTCTTCTTCTTCTGCATAGTCATTAAAATAAAAACTACTTCCAGACACTGAAGATGACCATTTATCAATGTCAAAATTTTCAATGAGATTAAAATCTTTAGTTTTAACTTTATCTGGTAGATCAGGAATAGTATTTTGGAATGATTTTATCATACCTTCATTTCTTTTCCTCATCATAAGCCATCTGTAATAAGTTAAAACAATCTCATCATTTTGATTTTTACCAACTGATTCTACATAAACAGTTCCAGTTTTTCCATTTGAATTTTCTTTTAGTCCAATAATTTTGGAGCTTGCATTTAAAGTGTCCCCAACAAACGCAGGTTTATGAAATTTAACACCAGCGTAACCTAAATTTGCTATCGCATTCAGAGATAAATCAGGGACTGTTCTTCCAAAAACCATATGAAACAATAAAATATCATCTATTGGGATTTTTTTAAGTCCTAAAGTTTTTGAAAATTCAGCTGAATAATTCAAAGGAAATCTGCTACCCGTTGTACTAAGATATATTGCAACATCACCATCAGTAATCGTTCGTGGAACACTATGATTAATTTCTTCACTCAATTTATAATCTTCGAAATATCTACTTTTAAAGTTTTTTTTCATTTCTATTTCATTTTATTTTTAATAATTAACTCCGCAATTTGAACTGTATTTAAAGCAGCACCCTTCCTTAAATTATCTGCAACAACCCATAAGCCAATTGTTTTTTTATTTGCTCCTAATCTTAATCTACTAATAAACACGTCATCCTCTCCAGCTGATTCGTCAGGAGTTACATATCCTCCATCTATTTTTTTATCAACTAGAGATAAGCCAGGAAACTTTTTAATATTAGATATAAGTTTTTTAAGATCAATTGTTTTTTCTGTTTCTAAATAAATGGCTTCACCGTGACCAACGAAAACTGGAACTCTGACACAAGTTGAGAAAATCTCAAATTTATCATTAAAAATTTTTTGAGTTTCTTCTATCATTTTTTTTTCTTCCTTTGTTGAACCGTCATCTAAAAATTCGTCGATATGTGGAATTAAATTAAATGCAATTTTTTTTGTAAAATTTTTGGCAACAAGTGGTTTATTTTTATACACATCAAGAGTTTGGTGAAAAAGTTCATCCATTGCAGATTTTCCTGCTCCAGAGGTTGACTGGTAAGTCGCAACTATAATTTTTTTTATTTTAAAAAGATCATGTATTGGCTTGAGTGCCATAACCATCTGAATTGTTGAGCAATTTGGATTGGAAACAATTTTTTTTTTTAAGTCAAGTATATCCTTTGGATTTACTTCTGGAACGATTAAGGGTATTCCTTTTTTCATTCTAAAATGAGACGTATTGTCGATAACAATAGCACCATCTCTGGTTGCTTTAGGCACAAACTTTGCTGAAATTTTGGAACCAGGTGACGACAAAACTAATTCTGTTTCTTTAAATTTAAATTTATCAAGTGACTGTACCTCTAACTCTTTTCCATTTCCATAAGGTATTTTTAATCCCTCAGATCTTGAAGACGCAACTGCATAGATTTTATTAATGGGGAAATTTCTATCGTCTAGAATATTGAGTATTTCTCTCCCAACATTTCCAGTTGCACCGACAACTGCAACATTATATTTTTTCATTCTTTCATTTCCTCCAAGACTTTATCTCCCATTTCGTTGGTTGATAAAAGAATCTTATTTTCACTGTATATATCTTTTGTTCGAAATCCTTTTTCTAAAACTGATCTAACTGCATCATTAATCTTTTCTGCAATGACTTTTTTATCCAATGAGTATTCAAACATCATCCCAACACTTAAAATCATTGCCAAAGGATTAGATACGCCTTGTCCTGAAATATCGGGTGCCGAGCCGTGAACTGGCTCATACATTGCTTTTTTTTGGCCCTTCGAATTGATGCCAATCGAAGCTGACGGCAACATGCCAAGAGATCCTGTAAGCATTGATGCGCAATCTGAGAGTATGTCCCCAAACATGTTAGTTGTAACAATTACATCAAATTGTTTTGGATTTCTTACTAACTGCATTGAGGCATTATCTACGTACATATGCGAAAGTTCAACTTCGGGATATTTTTTGGAAGTTTCTATCATCACTTCCCTCCATAATTCAGTTGATTCCAGAACATTTGCTTTATCGACAGAACATAATTTTTTTGATCTAGACATGGCTGTTTCAAAAGCTACCTCTGCTATTCTCTCAATTTCTTTACTCGTGTATACAAGCGTATTATATCCCTTGTAGTTTTGATCATTAATTTTTTCAATTCCTCTTGGTTCTCCAAAATATATGCCGCTTGTCAATTCTCTTATAATCAAAATGTCTAAATCTTTAATTACTTCTGGTTTTAAACTCGATGAATCAATGAGAGGGTCAAATACAATTGCAGGCCTATAATTTGCAAATAAATCTAATTCTTTTCTGATTTTCAGAAGACCTCTTTCAGGTCTTTTTTCAAAATCCATTTTTTCCCATTTTGGTCCTCCAACTGCTCCCAATAAAATAGCATCAGATTGTTTAATTCTTTTTAATGTTTCATCTGACAAAGGAGTTCCGTATTTATCAATTGATGCACCACCAACATATTCTTCAACTAAATTTATATTAAAAGTTGCGTTGCTAGAAATCCAATCAATAAGTTTTCTTGCTTCTTTTGCAATTTCCTCTCCGATTCCATCACCTGGAAGAATAGAAATATTATAAGATTCCGTTTGCATTTTATTTAAGAATTATTTTTTAAGATCAAATCATTAACCATGATCTGGATTTGTTGAGTTTCAGTTCATAATCATCAATTTTCTCAGATTTTTTTAAAGTAAGAGCAATGTCGTCTAAACCCTCTAAAAGACATTTTTTTCTAAAAGGATCTATATCAAAATTGATATTGATTTCGCTCCCACACGAAATTACTTGTTTAGGCAAATCAACGGTGAGTAAATTTTTATTCTCTGCTTGTTTAATTAAAATATCATTTTCAGAATTATTTACTTTTATAGGCAAAATTCCATTTTTAAAGCAATTATTAAAGAAAATATCTGCGAAACTAGGGGCTATTATGCATCTAAAACCAAAATCTAATAATGACCAAGGTGCGTGTTCTCTGCTACTCCCACAACCAAAATTATCTCCAGTAATTAGTATTTTAGCATTTTTATAAAACTCCCAATTAAGTACAAAATCATTTTTTAAATTGCCATTAATGTCATACCTGAGTTCATGAAATAGATTTTTACCTAAACCTGATCTTTTAATAGTTTTGAGAAACTGTTTTGGAATAATCATATCTGTATCAACATTAATCATTGGAAGTGGGGCTGCAATTGCCTTTATTTTATCAAATTTTTTCACTTATATATCTTCTACCAAGCTCAACTTACCCTTGAGTGCAGTGGCAGCTGCTACAGCCGGACTAACAAGATGAGTTCTGCCCTCTCTACCTTGCCTTCCTTCAAAATTTCTGTTTGATGTTGAAGCACACCTTTCTTTTGGTTTAAGTTGATCGGGGTTCATAGCAAGACACATCGAGCACCCTGGTTCCCTCCAGTCAAAGCCAGCATCTATAAGGATCTTATCGATACCTTCTTGTTCTGCTTGTTGTTTAACAAGTCCAGAGCCAGGAACAATCATGGAGTTGACAATTACTTTTTTGCCTTCAACAACTTTCGCAACTTCTCTTAGATCCTCTATTCTTCCATTGGTACATGATCCTATAAACACTCTGTCAATTTCAATGTCTTTAATCTTTTGATTAGGCGTTAACCCCATGTAATCTAGCGATCTTTGCACAGCGCCTCGTCTTTTGGAATCTGAAATTTTTTTTGGGTCAGGAGTTTTGCCATTTATCGAAACAACGTCTTGTGGACTAGTTCCCCAAGTAACCTTTAGGTTCTATGGAACTTGCTTTGATTTTTACTTCCTTGTCATAAATTGCATCCGGTTCTGATGTGAGACTTTTCCAATATTTGATTGCTTTAGTCCAGTTCTCTGCTGTAGGAGCGTATGGTCTACCTTTTATATATTCAAATGTTTTCTCATCCGGAGCAATTAGACCAGCTCTCGCACCAGCCTCAATGCTCATATTGCAAATGGTCATTCTGCCTTCCATTGTGAGTTTTGAAATGGCTTCGCCAGAGTATTCAATTACAAAGCCAGTGCCGCCAGCAGTTCCAATTTCTCCAATTATTTTCAAAATGATGTCCTTGGAAGTAATGCTAGGGCTCACATTTCCGGTAACGCTGATTCGCATATTTTTTGCTGGTTTTTGAATCAATGTTTGAGTTGCTAAAACGTGCTCAACTTCGCTTGTTCCAATACCGAATGCCAGAGCCCCAAATGCCCCATGCGTTGCAGTATGACTATCACCACAAACAATAGTCATGCCAGGTTGTGTTATTCCTTGTTCGGGACCAACTATATGAACAATCCCTTGTCGCTTATCCATTAAAGGAAAAAAGTTAACCTTGAATTCTTGGCAGTTTTTCTCTAACGTTTCTACTTGAATTCTACTTTCTTTGTTCTTTATACCGTTGGATCTATCACTTGTAGGTACATTATGATCAGCAACAGCAAAGGTATGACTTGGTTTTCTTACAACTCTGCCAGTATTTCTTAGTCCCTCGAAGGCTTGCGGGCTAGTCACTTCATGAACAAGATGTCTATCAATGTAAATAAGGCATGTTCCGTCATCTTGTTTTTCAACTAAATGACTGTCCCAAATTTTATCAAATAAAGTTTTAGGTTTCATATAATAAATATATAACCCATAAAAAGTCTAAAAAGTATTATTTTTTTTCATCAACTTTTTCTTTTTCTTCTACAGAAATATTGGTGTCATTAACAATATCCTTAGTTGCCTTATTATCATCTGATACTTTATTTAAGTTAGATTGTTGTTTAGGAGAGGTATTATTTTTTTTTTCTAACTCTTTATTAATAGGAGTTGCTAACGTTTTTTTCAGCTATCCTGGCTGATTTACCACTTCTTTTTCTAAGATAGTACAGTTTTGATCTTCTTACACTACCAACCTTCACTACTTCAATTTTATTTATTTGGGGAGAAAATAGAGGAAGTATTCTCTCAATACCTTCACCATAAGAAATTTTCCTTACCGTGAATGAAGAATTAATACCTGCATTTTTCTTGGAAATACAAACACCCTCGAAAACTTGAATTCTTTCCTTTTCGCCTTCTTTAACCTTCAAGTGAACTTTAATTGTATCACCAGAGCTAAATTTGGGTAATTTATTGTCTGATTGTAATTCTTTTAAGTGTCCTTTTTCAAATTTTTCAAGTGTGTTCATTTTTCCCCCTTATTCTTCTTACAGTATAGCTTGTACAAATCTGGTCTCACATTTTTAGTTTTTTCGATTGATTTTATCAACCTCCAATCTGAAATTTTTTTATGGTTTCCACTAAGAAGAACATCTGGAACACTAAGACCTTTCCAATTGCTTGGTTTGGTATACTGTGGATATTCCAATAAATGGTTTTGAAAACTTTCAAATTTCAAACTATTTTTATTACCTAATACTTCAGGAATTAATCTTACGCAAGTATCAATTAAAATAATTGAGGGAATTTCTCCTCCAGATAGAATAAAATCACCGATTGAATATTCTTCTATGGCATTATATTTTAAAAATCTCTCATCAATTCCCTCATACCTTCCACATATAATTACTAATTCATCAAACGTAACTAATTTATTGACTACGTCAGTGTTTACTGTCTGACCCCCTGGAGATAAAAATATAATTTTTTTATTTTTAATATTATCTTTTGTTGCATAATCCAAAGCATTTTGCATAACATCAGGTTTGATTATCATTCCTGCTCCTCCGCCGAAGGGTTTTTCGTCTACAGAATTTGATTTATTATCTGAAAAATCTCTGATATTTATTACCTCTATCTCAAATAACTTTTTTGATAATGCTTTTCCTGAAATCGAGTGAGCTAATGGCCCAGGAAACATTTCAGGAAATAAAGTAAGAATCTTAAATTTCATAATAAGACGGATTTAGAAAAAGCACTTTTTTTTTAATATCAATTTCTTCAATATGATCATCGTTGAAGGGTACTAATATTTCTTTTTTTTTATCTAATATTTCTAAATAATCACCAGCTCCATGATTTTTAACGTTCATAACAACACCTACCTGTTTTTTTTTAATATATGCTTTCATATGAATTAGGTCATTGTAATAAAATTTTTTTTTATCAAGTTTTGGTAATTCAATTCTATCTATAAAAATCATTCTTCCAGAGTATTTTTTAGCTTCTTCTGGATTACTGACAGAATTAATTTTACATAAAATCTTATTTGATTTAACTACAAAACTAGCAATAATTTTTTCTTTTCCATCAACATAAAAATTTTTATAATTAACAATATCTTTTTTCACTGTTAAGTAGCTATGAATGATTATTTCCCCGTTAATGCCATAAGTTTTCCCAAATCTTGCAACAATTATTTTTGACTTTAAGGTGATGACTTGTGTTCCTAGATTCTATTTTTATTAATAACTAAAATTAAACTTACATTAAATAGCTATTTTGTTTCATTAGGTTTGTCTCCTGCATTTTCCGTTTTTTTTTCTTCAGAAGCATTTGGTTGTGGATCAGCGGGTTGTGTTGCTGCTTCTGGTTTTTTTTCTTCAGGAGCACTTGGTTGTGGATCAGCGGGTTGTGTTGCTGCCTCTGGTTTTTTTTCTTCAGGAGCACTTGGTTGTGGATCAGCGGGTTGTGCTGCTGCTTCTGGTTTTTTTTCTTCAGGAGCACTTGGTTGTGGATCAGCGGGTTGTGCTGCTGCTTCTGGTTTTTTTTCTTCAGGAGCACTTGGTTGTGGGTCAGCGGGTTGTGCTCTTGGTTGTGGATCACGGGTTGTGCTGCTGCTTCTGGTTTTTTTTCTTCAGGAGCACTTGGTTGTGGGTCAGCGGGTTGTGCTGCTGCTTCTGGTTTTTTTTCTTCAGGAGCACTTGGTTGTGGATCAGCGGGTTGTGCTGCTGCCTCGTCTTTTGTAACTGAAGTTTCTTCAACTGCATTTTTTACTTCTTGTTTTGATTTAAGTTTTTCTTCTTTTGCCTTTAATTTTTCAAGTGTTTTCTTTTTTGGTTTGTCTTGTTTGGTTTGTTTCGGAATCGAAGGTTTTTTTGCTAATCCTTCGTTGGCTAAAAACTTTGTTACTCTATCTGTAGGTTTGGCACCCACAGAAAGCCAATATTTTATTCTTTCAATATTTAAACTTATTCTTTCAGGGTCGTTCTTTTGTTTCATTGGGTTGTATGTTCCTAGTCTTTCAAGATATCTTCCGTCTCTAGGCGATCTTATATCTGCAGCAACAATTCTGTAATAGGGTCTTTTTTTTGAACCACCTCTTGATAATCTTAGTGAAACTGACATTAAATTTTCCTTTCTATTGTATTGGTTTATTTTTGTTAATTAAGCTTTGAATGTCGCCAAATTGACCACTATTCATAATACTATCCATGTTTTTATTTTTTCCCATTTTTTTCATCATTTGACTCATTTTTTTAAATTGTTTAAGCAATTTATTAATATCTTGAACATTGGTGCCGGATCCTTTTGAGATTCTTATTTTTCTTGAGGCTTTAACTAACTCTGGGTGTATTCTCTCTCTAGGAGTCATAGAATTAATAATCGCTTTTTGTTTTTTAAAAACATCATTATTTTCCATTTTTTCTTCCATCTTTTCTTTTAGTCCAGAGAGACCTGGTAAGTATTTTAACACACTCTGAATTCCGCCCATTTTAGTCAATTGATCAAGTTGTTTTGAATAGTCGAGTAAAGTAAATCTTCCTTTCAGAAATTTTTGTTGCATTTGTTTAGCTTCTTGTTCATCTATTTCTTCGGAAGCTTTTTCAACCAAAGTGACCACATCTCCCATTCCTAAAATTCTGTTTGCTATTCTATCTGGATGAAATATTTCTATGTCGTCTATTTTTTCTCCAGTACCCATAAATTTGATTGGTTTTTGGGTAACATGTCTCATTGAAAGTGCAGCACCGCCCCTTGAATCACCATCAATTCTTGTTAAAATTATTCCAGTTAAATTTACTTGCTCTGAAAAGTTTTTTGCTGTGTTAACTGCATCTTGACCTGTCATAGAATCTGAAACCAATAATATTTCAGAAAAATTAAATTTTTCTGAAATTTCTTTTACTTCATTCATCATTTTAGTGTCTATATGATTTCTTCCAGCGCTATCTAGAATTAAAATGTCAAAGTTAGATTTTTTAGCAGACTCAATAGCAATTTGAGCTATTTGTAGTGGTGACTTGTTTTCTTGTGATTCTAATGTAGCTATGTCGTTATCTGCTCCAAGTTTTATAAGTTGCTCTTGTGCAGCTGGCCTATATATATCGAGCGATGCCATCATTATTTTTTTATTATTGTTTTTAGTTATCCACCTTGCAAGCTTAGCAGATGTTGTTGTTTTTCCCGAGCCTTGAAGACCAACCATAAGAAAAAGCACTGGAGTTTTAGCGTTTAGTTTTAAACTGTCGTTTTCGGAACCCAAAAGTTCAGTAAGTTGGTCATTCACAATTTTTATAATCATTTGATCTGGAGAAATACTTTTTATGACTTCTTGACCAATTGCCTTGGATTTGACATTTTCTATAAAATCTTTTGCAACAGAAAGAGATACATCTGATTCAAGTAGGGCAATCCTGATTTCCCTCATCACATTTTGTAAGGTTGAGTCGTCAATGACACCACTTCCCTTAATTTTATCAAAAATATTTGATATTTTATTTGTCAGATTTTCAAACATTTCTCTCTAATAATTTCAAACAAAAAAAGCCAGTGCACGATACTCGTGGACTGACTGAATTTATTAATTGTGTTTATATCAAAAAACAATTAATCCTTAAAGTAATTTATTTATAATTACAATGACTGAATTTAAGTTTCTAAAAGCACATGGTCTGGGAAATGATTTTGTAATTTTTACAAAACATTCTAAATTAAATATTTCAAAGAAGTTAGTAAAGTTTTTATCCGATAGAAAAAAAGGAGTGGGTTGCGACTTGACCGTTTTTTTGAATAAATCAGAAAATAATTATTCTGATCTGGTTGCTAGATTTTTCAATAAGGATGGATCAGAGGCAGAAGTTTGCGGAAATGCATTGAGATGTATAGGAAATTACTACTTTAAAAAATTTAATAAAAAAAATGTGACTGTTGAGACAAATTCAGGATTGATCGATGTTGAGAAAAATATCAGTGAAAAAATATCAGTTGATCTTGGAAAGCCTAATATTTCGTGGGAAAAGATTCCAATTAAAATTGATGTGGATACTCAAAATTTAGATTTTGATTTTGACTATCTCAAAGGAGGTTTTGCTGTAAATGTTGGAAATCCACATGTAATTTTTTTTGGTGATAACCTTAATGAAAGCGAATTAAAGAAAGACTCGGAAAAAATCATTAAAACTAATTTTTTCCCAAATGGGGTAAACGTTAGTATTGTTAAAGTTTTATCCAGAAGCAAGGTAAATATCCTGACATATGAAAGAGGTGTTGGAATTACAGATGCATGTGGTTCGGGAGCTGGAGCTTCAGTTTTTGCCTCCAATAAATTAAATTTTTGTGATAAAAATGTTGAGGTATCAATGGCTGGAGGCAATCTATTTGTTGAAATAACAAGAGATGAGCATATTTTAACTATCGGAGAGGCAAAAGATGTATTTGTAGGTCAAATTAATTTGAAGGACTATGTACTATGAAAAAAGAAGATACAAAAGTTATTAATCTAGGTTGTAGACTCAATTTTTTTGAGTCAGAAGTTATTAAGAATATTCTTAATCAGGAAAACTTAGAAAAAAAGATTGTCATAAACACTTGTGCTGTTACAAATCAAGCTGTTCGAAAATCAATTAATGAAGTCAAAAAGGCATCTAGAAAATTCCCTAACTATCAAATTTATGTAACAGGTTGTGCGAGTCAAGTTAATGAAAAAGTATTCTCAGATTTAAAAAACGTTCATAAAATTGTTGATAATAAAAGAAAAACTTTACCTGAAAGTTACACTGATCAAGAAATAAAAGAAGAAAAAGATTTTAATTTTCCTTTCTTAAAAGATTTTTCATCGAGCCGCACAAGAGCAATGCTACAAATACAACAGGGATGTGATCACAGATGTACTTTCTGTATAATTCCTTATGGTAGAGGTGACTCCAAAAGTTTGCCATTTGATCAGATCAATAAACGAGCTGAGAGATTGATCGAAAGTGGTTATAGTGAAATTGTAATGACAGGGGTTGATTTGACATCCTATGGCATTGATCTTCCAGGAAAGCCTAAACTTGGGAATATCTTGAGGAGATTGTTAAATTTTCAACCTAAATTAAGAAGATTGAGATTATCCTCAATTGATCCAGCAGAAATTGATGACGATTTGATGGATCTTCTATTGAAAGAAAAAAGAATACTTCCTCATCTTCACTTATCCCTTCAGTCAGGAGATAATTTAATTCTTAAAAGAATGAAAAGAAGGCATAATAGAGAAGAGGTTATAAAACTTTGCCATGATTTACGTCTCGTAAGATCTGATTTCACTTTTGGAGCTGATATAATTGTTGGATTCCCTACTGAAACAAACCAAATGTTTAAAAATACATTAGAATTGATAGAAACTTGTGAATTTACAAACGTTCATATTTTTCCTTATTCACCTAAAGACGGAACTCCGGCATCAAAAATGCCACAGATAAAGGAAGAAGAGAAAAAATTAAGAGTAGAGATTCTTAGGAATAAATGCAAAGACATTCTCCATCAAAAATTAAATAAAGAAATTGGAAAGTCTTCAAGCATCCTTTTTGAATCCCACAAAATGAGTTATTCTGATGGATACTTTAAGGTTAAAACTAAGGAAAGTAAAAATTCTATTAAGCCGGGCTCAATGGCTAATGTGAAGATTGTCTCGCGACAAGGAGATTCATTAATTGCTGAATTAAAATAAACATGGTTGTTGGTTGGTTTAAAAAGTTAAAGACAAGTTTATCAAAATCATCAGATAAGATATCTGGTGGAATAAAAAAAATCTTAAAAAGTAAAAAGATTGATGAATCCACCTTGCAAGAGTTAGAAGAACTAATGATTTCTTCTGATCTTGGAGTGGAGTCGTCATCAAAAATTATTCAAGAATTGAAAAAATCAAAATTACTCAATCCTAGCTCAGAAAAAGTAAAAGAGATTATAAAAAAAAAACTAAAAGAGACTCTTGCCCCTCTTGAAAAAAAGATTGACTTAACAAAAAATTTATTTGTTATTTTAGTCGTAGGGGTTAATGGAGTTGGAAAAACTGCTACTATAGGAAAGCTTGCTGATAAATTTTTAAAAGATGGAAAAAAAGTAGGAATGGTCGCAGCTGACACTTTTCGTGCAGCAGCAGTGGAGCAGCTAAAAATTTGGGCAGACAGAACGAAATCTGAATTTTTCTCAGCAAAAGAACTTTCTGACCCTGCAGCTCTAGCATACAAGTCGGTGATAACAGCAACAGAAAAAAAACTTGATATTCTTCTTATTGATACAGCTGGAAGATTACATAATAAAACTGATTTAATGAACGAGTTATCAAAAATAATTAGAGTAATAAAAAAAATTGACGAATCAATTCCAAGTGAAACAATTTTAATTCTCGATGGGAACATTGGTCAAAACTCGATCAGACAAGCTGAAGTTTTCAAAGAAATTTGCGATATTGACAGTTTGATAGTAACGAAGCTAGATGGATCAGCCAAAGGTGGTGCTTTAATTCCAATAGCTGAGAAACTTAAGATTCCAATTTCTTTTATTGGAACCGGTGAATCAAAAGAAGATTTAGCGCAATTTGATGCTGATCAATTTTGCTCTGCTTTGCTTGGCATAGAATAGTCTCTAGAAATTTTCCACAAATACGAGGGACTGCTGTCAGATATTATAAGTATATTACCTTCATGATCAATTTCAAAATCTCTTATTCTTCCAATTCTTTTGTCATCTTTTATAATTATTTCTTGGTCAATTATTTTGGGTCCCTCAAAAACTAATCTAGCTAATAATTTAGTTTTAGTAGCACTTACTATTAAATTTTCCTTCCATTCGTAAAAGGTTTCACCTTTATAGAATTGAATATTTCCAACAGCGATTGATGGTACCCATGTAATTAAATTTTTGTTGTATATATCTTTAAAGTCTTTTGTTCCAATCTTTCTTCCAGAATATTCCTTTCCTCCCCAAGCAATATCTTTCCATCCATAATTTCCTGCAAATTTTACAATCCCAATATTATCTCCACCCATTGGACCATGTTGTGAAAAGTATATTTCACCATTTTTTGGGGAAATAGCCATTCCTTGTGGATTTCTCATACCTATTTGATAGATCTCGGGTAACCAATCTTCAAAACCCAAGTATGCTGGATTATCAGTAGGTATAGTTCCGTCAGTTTTAATTCTAATTATACTACCAGGATGTTTTTGTGGGTTTTGAGCAATCATTCCTTTATCTCTTTCACCAAAACCCACAAATAAAAAATCATCCTTAATAACAATCCTTGCTCCCCAGTGTTTGTCGGTATCAAGTTTAGGTTTTGCTATCAATAACGTTTCTAAGTCTACAATCTCGTTATTTTGAAGTTTACCTCGTGCTACAGCAGTGCTTGAGTAGTTTGATAATCTTCCTATCTTTGTTTTGTCATTGAAATCATGACTGTAGGTAAAATATATGTAACCGTCAGAATGTTTATAGACATCTAATAATCCACCTTGACCATGTCTAAATTCAATGTGTGGAATCTTATGCTTTATTTTAAAACGGTCACCATTAGATGTATTGATCTTGAATATGTTGCCTTTTTTTTCAGTCACAAGAATATTATCTCTATCTAAAAATGTAATTGCCCACGGATAGTGAAATTTTTCTTGCGAAATTTTTTGAATATTGAGATTTATTTTTGATTTTTTGTAAGTTTTATAGTCACTAAAATCATTACAGTTAGAAATTGAAAAAAAAAAAGTATAAATTAATAAAAAAAAGACATGTATCATCTAGAAATATATATTAATTAGTAAAATTATATTAAACTTATTTTTTAATAAAAATGGATAAAAGTTACTATCTCAAGAAGCATGGATATTTTTTAGAGGACTTAAAAATTAATCAGGAAGCCCATTACAAAAAAAAAATTTCTGAAAACGATATCAATCTTTTTGCAGAGGTATCTGGTGATAATAATCCAATTCACATGGACGACAAATTTGCTCGAAGCTCAATTTTTAAAAAAAGAATTGCACACGGTTTTTTATCAGGAAGTTTAATTTCAACTGTTATAGCTACACAACTACCAGGCCCTGGAAGTATTTATTTGAATCAGAGTCTAAAATTTCTAGCTCCTGTTTTTATAGGAGATACAATAACTGCAATAGTTACAATTAAGAAAATCGAAATTGAAAAGAGAAAAGTCAATTTATTAACTGAATGTTTTAATTCAAAACAAAAAATTCTTACAGGACAAGCAGATATTTTAGTTTCGAAAAAAAAAGATTTTGTCTAAATGAGAGTTTTTAGAACAACAAAAATTCCTCAAGAATACATGAATTCTACGATAGCAATAGGTAACTTTGATGGAGTGCATCAGGGACATCAGGCCGTAATAAATACAGCAAAAAAGAATTCAAAAACTAAAAACACTAAATTTGGTGTTTTGACATTTGAACCACATCCAAAATGTTATTTTAACAAACAATATGATTATTTCAGGTTAACCCCATTCAGAGAAAAATTTGAAATTTTCAAATTAGCAAAAATAGATTTTTTAATAAACATTAGATTCGACCAAACATTTCTAAATAAAACTGCGATATCTTTTATTGAAATTGATCTTATTAAAAACCTTCGCGTAAATACTGTTGTAACAGGATTTGATTTCGTTTTTGGAAATAAAAAAATGGGGAATGTAAAATATATTAATGATTACGTAAACAAGACAAAAGCTTTTAATTTTATTGTTGTTCCTGAGGTGCGAAATCCTGATAATGTTGAAATCTCCTCTTCAAACATAAGAGCATTATTGAAAAAAGGGGATTTAGATCAAGCTAATGATTTATTGACCCGAAAGTGGTCTATCACAGGAAACATTCAAAAAGGTGAAAAAAAAGCAAGGCAAATTGGGTTTAGAACAGCAAACATTAAGACTAATAAGTTTTGTCAGATTAGAAGAGGTGTTTACTCAGTAATACTTAAGATTCCAAAGAAATTTGGGGAGAAAAAACTCTTCGGCATTGCGAACTTTGGGATTAAACCTACATTTAACAAAACAAACCCTCTGCTTGAAGTACACATTTTTAACTTCGAGAATGACATTTATCATGAAAGAGTAAAAGTAACTTTTTACAGGTTTATAAGAGAGGAAAAAAAATTTGAATCAGTTGAGAAATTGAAGGATCAGATTATAAAAGACATTAATCAAGTTAAAAATGACAAACTATTCAAAAACAATTAATCTTCCTAAGACTAACTTTAGCATGAAAGCTAACTTGTCAGAAAAGGAAACTCAATGGCTTGAATTTTGGCATAAAAATAAAATTTATGACAAACTAAAAAAAAAAAATAAAAAAAGTATTAAGTATGTTTTACATGATGGTCCGCCTTATGCAAATGGTGACCTTCACCTTGGTCATGCCTTGAATAAAATTTTAAAAGACGTAATTTGCAGATTTAAATTTCAGAGTGCAATGAACGTTGAATATGTACCTGGTTGGGATTGTCACGGACTCCCAATCGAATGGAAGGTTGAGGAGCAGTTTAGAAAATCTGGGAAAAAAAAATCGGAAGTTAATTTGCAAACATTCAGAGAAGAATGCAGACAGTTTGCAAAGAAATGGGTAAGTATTCAGAGAGATCAATTTAATAGATTTGGAATTCAGACTGATTGGGAAGAAATTTATTTAACAATGAATAAAAACTCGGAAGTAACGATTGTATCTGAGTTGTTGAAATTTCTGGAATCAGAACAGTTATATCTTGGATTTAAACCAGTAATGTGGTCTGTTGTTGAACAAACCGCATTAGCTGAAGCTGAAATAGAGTATTTAGAAAAAAAATCAAAAGCAATTTACGTAAAATTTGCAGTAGAAAACTTTTTGGAAAACGTAAGTGTCATTATCTGGACTACGACACCTTGGACTATTCCATGCAATAAGGCAATTGCTTTTTCTAATGATCTTAAATACTCATTAATTGAAATTGATAAAAATATTAAAAGTCTCGCATTAAATAAAAATGACAAGATTATATTAGCCGATAATTTGGTTCAAAATTTTTGTGAAAATCATTCAATTAGCAACTTTTCAAAAGTAAGTTCAGTTGATTCAGAAAAACTTAAGCAACTAAAATGTAAACATCCACTAAGAAATTTAGGATTTGATCATTCAGTCAGTTTATTTGAAGCTGAGCACGTTACTGATGATGCTGGTACAGGATTAGTTCATATAGCACCAAATCATGGAGTTGAAGACTTCGAAGTTGGTATAAAAAATGACCTGGATAATTTGCCTACTGTAGATAATTCTGGAGTGTACACTGATAATGTTCCCTTTTTTTCAGGTACGCACGTCTACAAAGCCGATGAGGCTGTTATTAATGAATTAAAAAATTCAAATACTCTAGTTAGTTCAGATGATTATTTTCACAGCTATCCTCATTCTTGGAGGTCCAAGGCACCATTAATTTATAGAGCAACATCTCAATGGTTCATTTCAATGGAAAGAAAAGATCTTCGAAGTAAGGCTCTCAACGAAATAGAGAAAGTAAAGTGGATACCTGAAAATAGTAAAAATAGAATTAGATCTATGGTGAAAGATCGACCAGATTGGTGTGTATCAAGACAACGTTCGTGGGGCGTTCCAATTACTATTTTCGTCTCCAAGGTAAATGGCGAACCTCTTATTAATAAACATATTAATATGAAAATATTATCAACTATTAAAAATGAAGGTATTGATGCTTGGTTCACTAAACCAAAAGATTATTTTTTAAGTGAAATAGCAAATTCAGAAGAATATGAAAAAGTTAGTTCTATTCTAGATGTTTGGTTTGATTCAGGTTCAAGTCATGTTTATGTTTTAAAAAACAATGGTTTTAATTGCAAAGCTGATCTTTATTTAGAAGGTTCGGATCAGCATCGTGGTTGGTTTCAATCGTCTTTAATTGAAAGTTGTGCGAACTACGGCGAAAGTCCATTTAAGTCAGTCTTGACACATGGTTTTGTAATCGATGAGAAGGGGAAAAAAATGTCAAAATCGTTAGGAAATGTGATTTCACCTTCAGATGTAATTAAAAAGTATGGTGCTGATATTTTAAGAATTTGGGTTGCTAATTCAAACTTTAATGAAGACATAAAAATAAGTTATCAGAGCTTGGAACGGCAAGCCGAGAGTTATCGAAAAATTAGAAACACAATTAGGTTTATTTTAGGAAATTTAAATAATTTCTCTTTCGATTCAAAATTAGAACATAAAAGTCTTTTACCATTGGAGAAATTTATAAGGCATAAGCTTTATAACTTGAATAAAGAGATTATCGAGGCTTATGATGCGTTTAATTTTCATAGAGTTTTTCAAACGATTCTCAACTTTTGTTCTCAAGAACTTTCTGCTCTATTCTTCGATATAAGAAAAGATGCATTATATTGTGATAAAAACAATTCTTTGAATGTAAGATCATCTAAAACGGTCATGACTGACGTTTTTGATTGTTTAATTAGGTGGCTTGCCCCTATAATACCATTCACAACCGAGGAAGCATGGCAGTGTTGGAAAGAGGATATTAACAAAAACAGTGAACTGAGTTGTCATTTGTTAGAAAATTTTGAACTTCCTGATGAATGGAATGATATCAATTTAAATAATGAATGGTCAAAAATTTTAGAAATTAAAAATGCATTTACTTTTGCCGTTGAACAAAAAAGAAATAAAAAAGAAATCAAATCCAGTTTAGAAGCAAGTGCTTTTGTTTATTTAAAAGATAATGAGTATAAGAAAATTTCAGAGAATCAAAATTTAAGCGAGATCCTTATTTCAGCGAATATAGAAATTTCAGAAGATTACGATGATCAATTTCTCTTTAACTCAGACAACAAGGAAATTAGGGGTAAAAATATTTAAAGAAGAAGGAGATAAATGTCCAAGATGTTGGAAACTTTATAAACAACTAGATGAAAAAAATCAGCTTTGTGATAGGTGTATGTCGGTAATTAATGAAAATTAACAAAGATTATATTTTAGCTTTTACAATTTCTTCGATTGCAGTGATTCTTGATCAGATTTCAAAATTATTAATTTTAAACTATAAGTTCTTACTTCCAATGAAAGTGTCGTCTTTTGACATTTTGAATATAGTTTATGTTGAAAATAAAGGTATCAGTTTTGGAATGCTTTCAGAGTATAATATTCCTTTTTGGCTAGGAATATTGTCTTTTGCATTAGCTTATATGTAATCTTTCTGATAGTAAAGTCTGAAAGTAAGTTGGAATTAACTGGATTGTCATTAATTTTAGGTGGAGCAATTGGGAATGGTATTGATAGATTATTTAGTGGTTATGTAATTGATTTTATTGATCTTTATTATAGAAATTTTCATTGGCCGGCATTTAACTTTGCTGACTCGTTTATAACCGCGGGAGCTGTTTTATTTTTTATTAAATTATTTTTTATTAAATAAGAAAATAATTGAGAATTATGCTTTTCAAAGTCATAAACTAATGTTATTTATATATTTTACAAGCAACAAAATGTTTGTATTAATGTTTAATTGAACACTATATATAGTATAATTATGCAAATCTTACATACACTCAGAACATTGTCTATATCAATGGTTCTTATACTTGTGCAATCATGTTCAACAATCGAGTCAACAGTCGACTCAACCTTGGATTCAATAAGTGAAGCTGGTGACTTTATCTATGATTCTGTTAATTTCTGGGATGAGGACGAACCGAGCAAAGCGAAGCTGTAATAATTGAGGAAGCGGTAGAAGTTCCAGAGTATGCTATTCCAGATGAGAGTTACTTTGAACCTGGGTTAAGTCAGGAACAAAATTTTAGCAATCAACAGAGCTTTCAACCCCAAGTAAATGCTCAACCTTACTATGACCCAATTTACAGGAGCCAGAGACAATACTATTATGTTGGACCTAATGGAACTCCAATGCTAGCTCCACCTCCTCCACCTTTTCCTCAATATTCAATTGATCAAGTAGCTCCACTTCCTTATTCATATTCAAATAACCTTGATATGCCTGGGTCATTTAATCCAAATATGAACAATTTCGCACCTAGGCAGAATTTAGGTGTTACAAACCAAAATCAAAATGTTAAACCAACTATTACACTCGAAGAAGAAATGGAATTATTTGGAATACAAAATGATTGTGTTAGAGTAAAAGAAGATTACGTAAACGGCGGATTTATGTGTGATGATTATGATTAATAATTACTTAAAGTATTGTCTTATCTTTTCTGTATTTGTATTAAACTCTTGTGAAACTCTTCAAGATTTTGCCGGTTTAAATAAACCTGACCTTGAAATAGATTTATTTGAAGAAACGCCCGAATTGGTTCTTCCCCCAGATTTTGGAAAAGTTGCTAAGAGAAATAAATATAGAAATGAAAAAATTATCAATCAAACGCCAGATTTTAGTGATAATTTTCAGCAATCACAATATCAAAGCATCCAACCTCGTGTGACAAATTATATTGCTCCTAGAATAAATATTGAATCATCACCAACTCCTTCTGATTCACTCGAAAGATTTAAAGAGAATAAAAAATTTACAATTGGACAATGGGTGTACGGACAATATATACAAGGTTTTAAACAAGGAAATCTTTATTACAGACCAATTTACGATAAGGGTTATAACTTTTCTAGAAGATATTTACCTGATCAAAACATAACTTCCTTTTTAAGACCACAACAACAATATATTGAAAATGCCAATAGAAGAGAATCCATTCCAATGGATTCAAATTTTCAGAATTTAGAAAACTTACCAATAATTGATTAAATGAAGATAGTTGGGATTTTATTTATTCTACTATTTTGCTTTGAATCCAAATCAAACATAAATTTCAACGCTAAATCAACTACCTTGGAAAATGGATTGAGATTAATTGTTGTAGAAAACCCAAGAGCTCCTGTCGTTGCTCAAATGATGTGGTATAATTTCGGATCGAATATAGAACAAAGAGGTAAAAGTGGTTTAGCTCATTTTATGGAGCATCTTATGTTTAAAGGAACAAAGAAATTCCCAAATAGTTACTATTCAGATTATCTTTCAAAAATAGGTGGTAGTGAGAATGCATTTACAAGTTACGATTATACGGCGTATTACCAAATTTTTCCAAGTCAACATTTGGAAAAAATTATCGAACTCGAAGCTGACAGAATGAACAACTTAACTCTAACTAAAAAGAATGTGGAAATTGAGAAAAAAGTAATTTTAGAAGAAAGATTTCAAAGAATTGAGAGCGATCCGTCTGCCCAACTTGACGAATCTATGAGAACCGTATTATTTCCAAATGATTATTATGGTCGACCTATAATTGGTTGGAAGCACGAAATCGAAAATCTCTCTTATGATGATGTAATCGATTTTTATAAAGAAAATTATAACCCCAACAACGCTATTTTAATTTTGTCAGGAGATATAAAATTTAAAAATGCAAAAAAATTAGTAAATAAATATTACAAATCTATAAAATCTTCACAAAAGATTAAACTTAATAAATTAAATAATCCTGATCTAAAAACTTCTACAAATGTCGAGCTAAGCAATGAAAATGTGAAGCAACAAATATGGAAGAGAATATATAGAACAAAGTCTTATAATGACTCAATGACTCAGTCAATTGCATTAGATTTAGGAATGAAAATTCTTGCCGGAGGGACTTCTAGTTTATTGTACGAAGAGTTTGTAAATAAAAAAAGATTTTTCAATGGTGGGAGGTTTTTTCAAGGTTTAACAAAAGGAAACGGATATATTTATTTTTACGCAATACCCAATAAGAAAGTTGAACAGTCTGAAATAAGTGACTTGTTGGATAAATTTATAGTTCAAGCCATAGATGAGGGTATCTCCGAAGAAAAATTAATCTTAGAAAAGAAGAAATATTACTTTGATAGTATTTACGGCATGGACGGAATTTTAAAACCTGCTGAAATTATAGGAGAAGCATTAACTATTGGTTTAAGTCTGGATGATATTGAAAATTGGAATGACAAACTTGATAAGATAAATCTGGAAATGGTAAAAAAAGAATTAAAAGAATTTTCAAAAAATAGAAATTTTGTTACAGGAAACTTGAAGAATTGAGATTTATTTTTTTATTTTTTTTATTAATATTCAAAAACTTAGATGCTTTTGAATATAAAAATCTTAAAACAAATTCTGGAATTGAATTTTGGTTTGTCGAGGATAAATCAATACCAATTGTCAGTGTAAGTTTTAGTTTTAGGGGAGGGAGTTCAATTGATATTAAAGATAAAAATGGTATTTCAAATTTGATGACATCTCTTCTAGACGAAGGAACTCGTAATTTAACTTCAAAGCAATTCAAAAACGAAATGAAAATGAATGGAATGAAGTTAAGCTTTAGTACACAGAAAGATAAGATTGATGGTGTATTTCAAATTATTTCAGCTCAGGCCAAGGATGGTTTTGATTTATTTTACGAAGCTTTAAATCATCCAAGCTTTAATGAAGTGGATATTAACAGAGTTAAGAGACAAGTTATATCTAGTATAAAAATTGATGAATCTGATTTATCAACTTTAGCTTCAAACAAATTTAATCAACACTTTTTTAAAGATCATGTTTTCTCAAACAACATAAAAGGATCGGAAGAATCAATTAAAAACATTACAAGAACTGATTTAGTAAACTTTCATAAAAGATCTTTTGTAAAGAATAATTTAGTAATTGGTGTTGCCGGCAATATAAATGTTAATAAAATAAAAAAATATATTGAACTTGTTTTTGGGGAATTAAAAGACAATCAACAAAATTATTCTATTAAACAATTTAAGGCTCTATCTGTTGGGCAAAAAATGTTTGAAATGAAAACACCACAGTCTAGTGTTTTATTTGGTCACCCTGGATTAGAAAGAAATAATGAAAATTTTTTTGCACTTAGAATTGCGAACTATATTTTGGGTGGTGGTGGATTTCAATCTCGTCTATACAAAAATATCAGGGAAAAAAAAGGTCTTGTTTATTCAATTTATTCATATTTATTGTCTTACGAAAATGATGGTGTAATTGTTGGGGGCTTTCAAACAAGGAACAAATCTGTCTTTCAAACTATTGAAAATGTAAAAAATGAATGGAAAAAACTTAATAAACGTGGAATTACAAAAAGCGAGTTAGACAATGCTAAAGCTTATTTTAATGGATCTTTTACGAGGAATTTTACAAGCACTCTATCGATAGCAAGATTATTACAAGTTGTTCAATATTATGAGCTTGGAGCCGATTATTTTATTAAAAGAGAGAAAATCATAAATAGTCTAAATCTAGAAAAAGTAAATGGTATAATTTCAGAATATTTCTCAAACGAAAAATTGTTTTTTATGATTGTCGGAGAGCCAGAAAAGAAATGATTTTTTTACAAGAGACATTTAATTTAGAAAAAAAAGTAAAAAAAACACAAAAACAGAAATATACAAAGTCAAAAATCAAAATATTAGAATTAATAAAAAAAAAATCTTTTGGTTTTATTCAAGATTTGCATCAAAAAGATTTCTCAGACATTTATCAATTTTCTGAAAAACTTCAAAAATTCGAAAACGTATTATTTTTAGGAACAGGTGGTTCTAGCCTAGGTGGCAAAACACTAGTTTCATTGATGGATAATATTTTTATAAATGCGACCAGACCTAGAGTTTTTTTTGTAGAAAATATTGATTCATCGTCAATACATGGTTTGCTACAAAATATAGATTTAAAAAATTCAGCTTGTGTTGTTACATCAAAGTCAGGTGAAACAATTGAAACAATTGCGCAGTTTTTCTTTGTATTAAATGAATTTAAGAAAAAAAAAATTTCTATAAAAAAAAGATTTTTCATTATCACTGAAGATAAACAAAGCACACTGAAAGAAATTCAGGAGAGTGAAAATTTAGATTTTTATCCGCATCCGATTGATATTGGGGGACGATATTCTGTTTTCTCAATTGTTGGTTTAATTCCATCAAAAACCATTGGTTTTGACATAAAGCGTTTTTGTAATGGAGGTAAAAGTTTTTTAAAGGAAATAGAAAATGAAAATAATTTTGATTATTACTTTACCCCTATTTCAAATTTAATTAATCTAAAAAAAAAAGGTGTGAATATGTCAATAGTAATGCCTTACCATGATTCATTAAACAATTTATCATTTTGGTACAGACAACTATGGGCTGAAAGTATTGGAAAAAAAGGTAAAGGTATAACTCCAGTAAATGCTTTAGGAACAGTTGATCAGCATAGTCAGCTACAACTTTATTTAGATGGTCCAAAAGATAAGTTTTTTACATTTATTGAAAAAGCAAGAGACAAGAGTGTTACAAAATTAGATTGTCATTATTCTAAATCTAAAACATTTCAAGATCTTCATCAGAAATCATTAGAAGAACTACTCAATGCAGAGATGAACGCAACCATTAAAACTATCAGTAATAAAAAAATACCTATTAGAAGAATAACTTTGGAGTCCTACAATGAGAAATACATTGGAAGTCTAATGATGTTTTTTTTTATAGAAACAATCTTTAGTTGTTTCTTGCTAGAGGTAAATCCATTTGACCAGCCTGCGGTGGAAGAGGGGAAAAAATTAACTAAAAGATTTCTTAAATATAATGAGTGAGATCAAATTATTATCAGACAGTTTAATTAATAAGATTGCAGCTGGAGAAGTTTTAGAAAGACCCGCATCGGCTGTTAAAGAATTGGTAGAAAATAGTATTGATGCTGGGGCCAAGAAAATCGATATTTTTATAGGGAACGGCGGTAAAAGTAACATAACAGTTTTAGATGACGGTCGGGGTATAAAAAAAGATGAATTAGAAAAAGCCGTTCTACGTCACACAACTTCGAAACTAAATTCATCAAATTTAAATTGTATTAAAACAATGGGCTTTAGGGGTGAAG
The DNA here is from genome assembly GCA_019650635.1 of Alphaproteobacteria bacterium. Classification (GTDB taxonomy): domain Bacteria; phylum Pseudomonadota; class Alphaproteobacteria; order Methylaequorales; family Methylaequoraceae; genus Methylaequor. The sequence continues at coordinate 76,424 of BOXE01000002.1, forward strand.
CATTGTCTTCGATAGCATCTGTTTCAGACTTTTCCATAAGTTCTAATCAGAAAAATAATTCAGAGGGTTACGAGATTAAAATAGTTTCAGGTAAAGTTAAATATGTAAAACCTATAAATCAGAAAAAGGGAACTTGTGTTAAAGTAAGAAATTTATTCTTTTCAACACCAGCAAGATTAAAATTTCTTAAATCTGAAAACTACGAATCTATTCTTATTAAAAGACTTATTCAAAATTTTGCTATAATTCATTTTGATAAAGAATTTAATCTTTATTTAAATAACAAAATTACAATCAAGACATCTTTATCAAAAGATAGAGAAGTAAAAAACAGATTTTTTAATAGGGTAAATCAGATATTAGGGACAGATTTTGTTGAAAATTCAATCGATCTCGAAGCACATTCTGAATTTATTTCACTCTCTGGTCTCCTTGGATATCCAACTTTTAATTATTCAAACTCTAATAATCAATTTGTTTTTGTTAACGGAAGAGTAATTAATGACAAGACTTTGAATACAATTTTCAGGGTTGCATACAAAGATGTAATGTTTCATGACAGATTTCCGCAGCTTATTCTAAATATAAAGTGTCCACACGACTGGGTTGATGTAAATGTGCATCCGATGAAAAATGAGGTGAGATTTAGTGACTTTAATTTACTTAAATCATTCATTATTAAAACATTTAGAGATTCATTTGAAAAAATAGGTTATGAAAATAATAAATTAAAATCATCAACACCGCTAGTTGAGGAAAACAATGTAAATGGTTTTCAGGAGAAAATAAAACTAAAAGAAACAAATTATTCTAATTATGAAATAAATAATAATTATGATTCATTGCAGGAGTCAAATAAGCCTGAGCAGTTCTATCCCTTAGGACACGCTAAAAGTCAGTTTCATGCTAATTATATTATATCAGAAACTGAAGAGGGAATAATAATAGTAGACCAGCATGCAGCTCATGAAAGGATTGTATATGAAAGTTTAAAGAAAGATTATTATGAAAATAAAATTAAAACTCAACTTTTATTAATTCCTATTATTTTAAATTTAGACAATCTAGTAATAAAAGATTATGAAAAAAAATTGGAAAACCTAGGAAAGTTTGGATTAAAAATAGATGTATTTGGATCAAATTCGGTAATTGTGAGAGAAATACCAGCCTTAGTTTCAGATTGTAACGTCAAAAACCTTGTAGATGCTGTTATTAATGATATGGCAAATGAGAACTCTTTAAATTATTTGGAAACAGAAGTTAATAAAATTTGCTCAACAATTGCATGTCATGGTTCAATAAGATCCGGAAGAAAGCTTGAAGTTGAAGAAATGAACGACTTATTAAGAAAAATGGAAAATACTAAAAATTCTGGACAATGTAATCATGGACGACCAACTTTTATAAAATTAAATATCGTAGAGATAGAAAAATTATTCGGAAGAAAATAAGTTATATTTTTTTTACAAAAAGAAATTTCGATTTTGATATTTTTTTCGTCTTCATAATTTCAAAGGAATCAAAATTTAAATCAGTTATTTTTTCTCCGAACTCAAGTACGCCAAAAGAATTTTTTTTCATTAAAAAATTTATCTTTTCTATAATTAATTCCAGTGAATATTTTTGATAGGGTGGATCGCAAAAAAAAAGATCAAATTTATCTTTAAATTTGGGAAATTTATCTTTTATAATGTCTAGTTTAACTATTTTAACATTTTGAATTATCTTCAATTCCTGACAGTTTTTTCTACATAAATTTAATGATTCATTTGAAGAGTCAATAAAGGTTACATGCTCAGCTCCTCTAGAGAGAGCTTCTATCCCTAAGGCACCAGTACCGCAAAAACAATCAATTATCGCTTGTCCAGTAATTTTTTTTTTATCTTTTATGAGAAGAGAGTTTAGTGTATTAAAAATCATTTCTCTTGCTCTGTCAGATGTTGGACGAATTGAATTATTAGATGGTGTTTTAATTAATCGTGTTTTAAATTTGCCTGAAATTATTCTCATCAGTAAACCCTATTGAATTGAGTAATTTATCTAAAAATTTGATTTCTATTTCAACTAAATTTCCAATTCCAATGTCATTTAATTCAAAAGGTCCAAAACTTATCCTTTTCAATTTTTGAACTTTGAGATTAAAGTAATTAAGAACTTTTCTTATTTCTCTATTTTTACCTTCAGTTAATTTAACTTCCATCATATTTTTTTCTTCACTATTCGATAATTTTATTTTAATTTCATTATACAAAATACCATCAACTAAAAATTGACCCTCAACCAATTTATCTAAATTTTCAGGAATTTTTCCCGAAACTTTGACAATATATCTTCTTTCAATTTTATTACTTGGATCTTCAAGATACGAAGAAAGCTTCGGATTCGTAGTTAATAGTAATAAACCCTCGGATTTTATATCTAACCTTCCAACGGAAACAACTCTTGGAAGATCTTTAGGAACTAATCTAAACAGGCTTTTTTGCGAAAATTGTTCTTTATTAGACGAAACATAACCTACAGGTTTATTTAAAATCCAAACCCTCGTTTTAATATTAGTTAATGGTTTGTCTTTTACTTTAATGGATTTTATAAGACTTTTCTCAATAAAAAATTCTTTAAAGACATTATCGTTAATTTTAACTTCACCATTTTTTATTAAAAATTCTGCATTTTTCCTTGAACAGATTCCCGCATGTGAAATTAATTTAGACAACCGAATTAATTTATTTGTCAATTTTTTTCTTGGCTGATGTTATTAATGACTTAATGACATTAATGTCCTTGTTGTCAATAAGAAATTCTGGATGCCACTGGACGCCCAGACAATAATTGGACCTTGTACTTTCTATTGCTTCAATAACACCATCTTCTGAAACTGCAGAGACAATAAGGTTTTTCCCCAACTTATCAACGGCTTGGTGGTGTGCTGAATTTACAAACATTTTCGAGCATTTTACAAAACTGAAAAGTATTGTATTTTTTTTTATATGAACAAAGTGACTAGGTTCATTTCTGGGATTTGGTTGCTCATGGTTTATATCAGAGTCTATTACATCAGGGATATGTTGAAGAAGAGTTCCTCCTAGAACAACATTTATTAACTGTTGTCCGCCGCAAATTCCAAGCACCGGAATTTTTTTGGATGGCTTTTTAGTTATCTTAAATTCAAAATTCGTTCTTCCATTTTTAATTCTCAATGTCGGTTTTCTCTCCTGACCATACATTTGTGGATCAATATCAAAATCTCCCCCAGTTACAAGAAGTCCATCTATAAAGTTTAAATATTGATTAATCGCTTTTACATTATTTGGTAAAAAAATAGATATGCCACCTGCAATTTCGATAGATTCAGAATAATTTTTTCTAGCCGCGTACCATGGATATTTTGAATAGGTTTGCTCTTCTTCCTCATCCAACGTTATTCCAATTACAGGCTTATTCATTAATCTTTTAAAAATTAAACTTAATGTTAGTATATTAAACATATGCGAAGATGTTGTAAAATTTTTATAAATAATTACGAGATTATTGCTGATTTAAATAACTCTTTAACCGCATCTCAAATTTGGAACTCACTCCCTATTTCTTCTGATATTCATACATGGGGAAATGAAATATATTTTGATACTTCTGTAAGTGTTGAAATTGAAGAAAAAGCTAAAGAAGTTATTCAGTTAGGAGAAATAGTTTATTGGCCCACTGGAAAAGTTATTGCAATCGGTTTTGGGAAGACACCAATATCTCTCGGAGATGAAATTAGACTTGCATCCAAATGTAATGTTTGGGCTAATACTAGTTTTGATTTAAAAAAACTAGTTAATGTTCGTCAAGGTGAAAAAGTATTGGTCGAAAAGAGTAGAATATAATATGAATGAATATTTTATGAAACTTGCTTTAGATTTAGCAAAAAAATCATTTAAACAAAATGAAATACCTGTTGGTTGCGTTTTAGTAAACGATAAAAATGAAATAATTAGTTGTGCTTCAAATTCCATGGTAAAGAATCATGACCCAACTTCGCATGCTGAAATAGTTGCAATACGAAAAGCATGTAAGAAATTAAAAACAACAAAACTTTTAAATTTCTCAATTTATACAACGTTAGAACCATGTTTGATGTGTGAATCGTTAATTATAAGTGTTGGCATAAAAAAAATTTATTTTGGTGCTTTTTCAGATAATGTAAAAATTCATAAGAGAAAAATAAAAAATTATTTTTCCAGTAATAATAATTATGAATTTTTTGGAGGATTTAAAGAAAAAGAGTGTTCAGATTTAATAATTAATGCTTTAGAGAAAAAAAGATAATCATACATTTTTTTGACCGATATCATTTCTAAAAAAACCTTCCTTCCAACCAATAGCTTCTACAGCTTTATATGCAATTTTCCTTGCATGTGCGATTGAATTACCTTGTGCAGTGACAGCTAGCACTCTTCCACCTGAAGAAATTACTTTTTCTTTTTTTAATGCAGTTCCAGCATGGAATATCTCAACTCCTTTAATAGATTGTGCCTTTGACAGATTACTAATAACTTTATTCTTTTTATAGTTGCCAGGATATCCTTTGGAAGCAACTACAACGCAGACAACAGATTGTTTTTTATTTCTTATGGTCAAATCAGAAAGCCTATCTTTCAAGTTATAATCAATAATTTTTAAAATATCAGTTTGTAAGTTTCTTAATAAAGTTTGACACTCTGGATCTCCGAATCTTACATTATATTCAATAACGAAAGGCCCCTGTGAGGTTATCATTAGACCAAAAAAAAGTATGCCTCTGTATACCAATTTATCTTTTTTAAGTCCTAATGATGTTGGAATTAAAATTTTTTTTTCGATTTGATTTTGGATTTTTTTTGTCATTTTTCTCGTTGGACTAAAGCAGCCCATTCCCCCGGTATTAGGCCCTTCATCATTGTTAAAAGCTCTTTTGTGATCTAGCGCGTAACCTAGTTTAGCAAAACCATTTTTATCAAAGAAAGCGAAATAACTTACCTCAAAACCTGACAAATATTCCTCAATTATTACTTTTTTTCCGGCTGAACCAAATTTTTTTTTTTTCATTATTTCATCTAGACCATTGATTGCTTCGCGTTTGTTTCTGCAAATAATTACGCCCTTTCCTGCTGCTAATCCATCTGCTTTTATAACAATTGGGTATTTTGTTACAGATACATAATGAACAGCTGAATTAAACGATTTAAATTCTTTGTATTTAGCTGTATTAATTTTGTTTTTTATTAGAAATCTTTTTGCAAAAGACTTCGATGATTCGAGCTTAGACGCTTTTTTACTAGGACCAAAAACGGGTATACCTTTTGATCTTATATAATCACTTAGACCGTCCTCTAAAAATTGTTCAGGACCAATTATTACTAAATCTATTTCTTGTTTTTTACAGAATCTTATTAACTCATTTTTTTTATTTAAATCTAAGTTTTTACAAACCGCAATTTCTGATATTCCTGCATTGCCTGGGATGCAGAATAAAGAACGACATTTTCTGGATTTTCTTACAGCCCAGCATATTGCATGTTCTCTTCCACCACCACCTAAGACTAAAATATTCAAGAAATTATTCCTTTTTTGATTTTTTTAAACTAAATTTGAAACATGAATATTCTTTCAAATATTGAAAAATTCACAGTCTCTCAATTAAACTATTCTATCAAAAATTTGATAGAAAATAAATTTCAAATTGTTTCAGTTATTGGAGAAGTGTCACAAGTGAAGAAACATGGTTCTGGTCATATCTATTTTTCATTGAAGGATGAAGAAAGTTTTATTTCTGCTATTTGTTGGAGATCAGTTGTTCCCCGTCTCAAAATAAATCTAGAAGATGGTATAAAAGTTGAAATCAAAGGGAAAGTTACAACATACTCACAACAATCCAAGTATCAATTGATTGTTCAGCAAATAGTTTTTGAGGGCGAAGGCAATTTGTTAAAACTTCTTGAACAAAGAAAAAGAAGATTAGCTGAACTTGGTTTTTTTGATGAATCAAAAAAGAAAGAAATCTCGAAATTTCCAAATTCAATTGGGGTTATCACATCAGAATCGGGAGCAGTTATCAAAGATATAATTCACAGAGTATCTGATAGATTTCCAACAAAATTACTAATTTATCCCTCAAATGTTCAGGGAGAAAAATGCTTAGATGACATAATTAGAGGGATTGAGTATTTTAATATTAAAAAAGACAATTCAGTTGATGTTATAATAATTGCCAGAGGAGGCGGTAGTTTAGAGGATTTAATGCCATTTAATGAAGAATTATTGGTAAAAAAAATCTTTGAGTCAAAAATACCAATTGTTTCTGCTGTTGGACACGAAACAGATTACACTTTGTGTGATCTTGTCTCTGATCTCAGAGCTCCAACACCTTCAGCTGCAGTTGAAATGATATTACCTAATAGAAAGGAAATTCTTATTAGATTATTGGATTCAGAAAGTAAATTAAAAAAGATATTTGCTCATTTTTTTGATAACCACAAATTAAGTCTTAAATTATTATCGTCTAAAATACCTGAATTATTAGAAACAGTGAATAATCATTTTCAGGAATTAGATTACCATGAACAAGGTCTAAAAAATTTTTTAAACTCAGTTTTTAAAAATATGAAGATAAATTTATACAGAGTTATCCAAAAGTTTTCACCTAGTAATCTATCTAATATGGTGAAACTAGAGTTATCTAAAGTTTTAAATAATTTTGAAAAAAGTACTTTTTTTATAAATCAGAATCTTGATACTAAAAAAGAACGATTTAATTCAAAATCTAAAGAACTTTCAATTTTGTCATATAAACAAACATTGAAGAGGGGTTTTGCTGTTATAAGAAAAGAAGATGTTATAATCAAAAATGATTTAGAGATTAAACATAATGATAAAATTGAGATAGAGTTTGCAACAAGTAAAACTAAAGCTAAAAAAATATAATGTTTTTAATTTTTTTTATCATTCTTATTTTTCCAGTAAATTTTAAAGCTGAAACATTTCCTAAAATTTTCGGTTGTTTTTGCGAGGGGGGAGTGATAACAGGAAATCTTGAGAATGGAAGTAAATTAAAAATTGACAATAAACAAGTCGAAGTTTTTGAAAAAGGAAGATTTATCTATGCATTTGGGAGAAAATATAAAGACAATGTAAAAATTGAAATAAATGATAAAGTAAAAAAATTCACAGTTTCAAAAAAAAAATACAAAATTGAAAATATTAAAGGTCTTCCCAGGAAAAAGGTCGAACCATCGAAAGAGGATTTAAACAAAATAATATCTGATCAGAACAAAATAAAAAAAGCAAAATTAATTGGTTACAAAACAAGACTTTTTAATGAAAAATTTATATTACCTTCAAAAGGAAGAATGTCAGGATTTTATGGAAGTCAACGAATCCTTAATTCCAAACCAAGAAGACCTCATGCTGGAATAGATATTGCTGCAAAGGAGGGTACAAGTGTGATTGCCCCTTCTTCAGGAATTATCAAATTAGTGGAGGAGGATATGTTCTTCACTGGAAATACTGTGATAATGGATCATGGCTTAGGACTAATTTCAATTTTTGCTCACTTGAAGGAAGTTTTTGTTGAAAAAGGAGAAAAAGTGTTGCAAGGCCAAAAAATTGGCTCAATTGGTATGACAGGTAGAGCAACAGGTCCTCATCTTCATTGGGGTGTTTATTTGAATAATACATCTGTTGACCCAGAGGTCCTTTTAAAATACGAACTTAATTAGCACGAAGGCATTCCAAAACTCTCTTTTCAAATTTCTTTTTCTTTTCAATTTTCAAATTTAGATTTACAGGTTTTATTTTATTCTTAAATTCTTCAGGAACTTTTATATAGTCTTTTTTTGTACAGACAACTGTGAGATTTTCTTTTTTTGCTAAATTTAGTATGCTCAAAATATCATTTTTTTTGAAAATGTAGTGATCGGAGAAACTTTTTATTCTTTTGATTGTAAAACCAGAATGTAAAAGTGAATTGTGAAAATTTGTATTATTTCCAAGTGCTGAAAACACAAATAAGTTTTTATTTTTGCATGATTCGATACTTATTTCTTTTTTTGCCATAAAAACTTTTTGTTTTGGAATCATATTTTTTTCAAAAATATTACTATTGTTTCCAATAATTAAAATTAGATCGCAATTTTTAATACCACTATTAATAGGTTCTCTTAAAGGACCAGACGGAAAAATATTTTTATTACCAAAACCGTAATCACTATCAATAACTAAAACTTTACAATCCTTTTTTATATCTATGCTCTGCAAACCGTCATCCATTATTATTAACTTTCCACCTTGAGCCTCACAGAACTCAGCCCCTAAAAATTTTTTTTTGGAGACACAGGTCAAGCCAAAGTGTGAATGTAAAAGACTTTCCTCTCCAACTTCGTGAAATGAGTGATCCTTTGAGACTATCAAAGGACCTTTCGCTGTTCCTTTATAACCTCTTGTTAAAACAAATATTTTTTTAAAACTGTTTGTTAAAATTTGTCTCATTTCTATTACTGTTGGAGTTTTTCCAGCTCCACCAAGTGTAATATTTCCAACACATAAAACTGGAATGTTACATTTCTTTTCTTTGTTACTTATCTTGTAAATAACAAAAAATAAATAGTAAAATATTGAAAAAGGAAAGAGTAATAAGTTTAAAAAATTATTAGATTTCCAAATTTTTTGCATCATTTTATAACACTTCTTAGGATAGACTTTGACTTGTAAAACTGACTTTTACAAAGAGTTTTAAATTTTCGATTAGTTTCTCTATTTAATTTTTTATTTTTTAAAAGTCTTAAAATCATCTGAATAAGCTGAGATGAATTTTTGACTTCAAACCCCGCTTTAAATTTAATAATGTCGTCTTTTATATCTTCAAAGTTTTCCATGTGCGGACCAAAGATCAATGAACAATTAAAATCTTTTGTTTCTATTGGGTTATGTCCGCCATGGTTGCTAAATGAACCACCAACAATTGCAATTTCTGATAATTTAAAAAAAATTCCTAATTCACCAAATGTATCAACTAACAAAATTTTTTCATTAGAAATTTTGAAATTACTTTCATTTCTTAAAAGAAATAAAAACTTATCTTTTTTAAATTGATCTGTAATTTTTTTTATTCTGTTAGTATGTCTAGGAATAATAATAAAAAACAAATTACTAATATCTTTTGATAAAACTCTGAAAATATCTGCAAACATTTTTTCTTCTTCTGCATGCGAACTAAATAAAGTTACAACTCTTTTTGATTTGAGCTGTTTAAAAATTTTATTATAAGCAACACTATCAACTTCTAAGCCTTGAGAAATATATTTTAAGTTTTGTATTCTTTTAACATTTTTTGTGCCAAGTTCTCTAAACCTTTTTAATGAGTCATTATTTTGTGTGTAACACTGATCGATTAATGGAAAAACAGATTTAGAAAAAAAACTAATTCTTTTCCAATTAATGAAAGATTTATTTGATATTCGAGCATTTAAAATAGAGAGTTTGATAGATTTCTCTTTCAAAATATTAAATATATTTGGCCAAATTTCAGACTCAATAAAAATTACTGAACTTGGATTCCAATATTTTAAGAATCTTTTTATTAAAAAATTTATGTCTATCGGGAAAAAAATAACAACAAAATTATTTTTTGACTTAGATAATAAATTGTACGCACTAAGAGTTGATGTGCTAAATAAAATTGACGAATTGGGTTTTATTTTTTTTATTTCTCTAGCAACTGCGATTCCAGTCTTTGCTTCACCAACACTAACACCATTAATCCAGATTAAATCTCCTTTAGGTCTTTTTTTTCTTGAAATTGAAAATTTTTCAAGAATACTCGAAACAGTTTCTTTCGAGACTAAAAAACGAAGAAAAAAAAAGAATAAGATAGGAATAAAAAACAAATTTGATAAATATCTATAAATTAATAACAACATAACTAATTCGAGAAATTGTCTGATAACATCGTTACTCTTTTTATTTCTTTTTCTAAAATTAATTTATTTTCAGCAAGTGTTTTATTTTTATCAAATTGAAATGGATTTCCCCAAACTGCCACAAATTTATTGAACGGCGTTACAAAAATGAATTTATCCCATGTATTTAGTGTAAATTTAAATTTAGCTGAATAACTTAATGGTAAAACTGGAACATTTGTTTTTTTTAAAAGTGAGATAAGCCCTTTTTTTACTTCCTCATTAGGACCTCTTGGACCATCTGGAGTGATTCCTATTATACTATCATTATTAATTTGTTTTAATATCTCTTTTAAGGAAGATAAATTATTTTTCCTCGAGGACCCGGTTATTGTCTGAATTCCAAAATAGGATATCGCGTTGGAAATTATTTTTCCGTCAGCATGTCCAGAAATAAGCATTTTAAATTCTTTAGACCATTTCCAGCAAAAAACTGTCATAAGCAATCTATTATGCCAAAAGCAGACTATAAAGCTCTTATTTTTTTTAATATGCTTTTCCACAATTTCTGAGTTCTTTGTTAACCAAATAGAGGTTTGGAAACAAAGCTTTAAATAGAATGATATAGTCCAACCTAAAAATAATTGAAAATATTTATGTTTAAAAATTCTTTTCATTTTTCGTTTTGAATTGTAAATCATGGAGATGTCTGTAAATTTTAGAAGTTTTTATTAAAGTGGAATGCTTTCCAATATCTACAATTTCACCATTATTGATTATAACTATTCTGTCGGCATCAATCACAGTTGATAATCTATGTGCTATAATTAATGCTGTTTTATTTGAAATTAGTTTATCCAAAGAATCATGAATTTTTTTCTCTGACCTTGAATCTAATGAAGAAGTCGCTTCATCTAAAAGAAGGAATGGTGAGTTGCGAATAAAAGCACGAGCAATTGCAACTCTTTGTTTCTGTCCCCCAGAAAGCTTAGAACCGTTTTCTCCAATTATCTCATTAAATCCTTTAGGAAATTTTTTAATAAATTCTGTACAGTGAGATTTTTTACAAGCGTTTTGGAGGTCTGCTTTTGAATATTTATTTGAGCCGTAACAGATATTATATTTGATCGTTTCATCAAATAAAACGATATCTTGACTAACTAAGGAGAAATAGTTTCTTATAAAATTAAAACTTAAATTTTTAACATCAATTCCACCAATTTCAATTTTACCTTTATATGGATCAAAAAATCTTGGTAGAAGATTTAAGAGAGTTGTTTTACCAGCACCAGAATACCCGATCAAAGCAACTCTTTCACCATTATAGATTTCTAAATTAATATTTTTTAGAATAAGTTTTGTTGAATTAGGATATTTAAAAGAAATTTTTGATATATTAATATTATTTTTTCCCTTTAAATCTATCATATTGTCTTTTGGATGTTTTATTTCTTTCATTAAGGGCTTCTTATCCAAAATCTCAAAAACTCTCTCAGCAGAAGCCATCGCTATTTGTAATGTTGCATTTAAACTTGCCAACGATTTGACGGGTTGATACGCCATTAGTAAAGCTGTTAAAAATGAAAAGAAAGTACCTGGGGTGGTTTGTCCCTGAATAACTTGGCTTCCCCCAATAAATATTATTGCTCCGATAGCACATCCACTGATAATTTCCATCAAAGGCCTTGCAATTGAATTAACCTTTGTTGATTTATACGTAAGGTTAAAAATATTTATTATTTCTTTATCGATTCTTTTTGATTCAAAGTTTTCGGAACCAAATGCCTTTATTGTTTTTATTGCAGAAAAAGATTCTGATAATTTTGATGTAAGCATCCCAAATCCTACTTGAGTGCTTTTAGAAATTTTTCTTAATCTTTTACCAATTCTTCTAATAGGATAGATAGCTATAGGAAAAACAAAAAGAGCTAAAAAAGCAAGTTTTATGTCATGATAAAACATAACGCCAATTAAAAAAACAAATGTAAATGAATCTTTAATTATATTTATTATGACATTGTGAACGCCTCTCGATAAAGCACCTACATCTGCAATAAACCTTGATACCATTGTTCCGGAATTAATTTCATTATGGAAGGACAAATCACATCTGATTGCTGCCCTAAACATTTGATTTTGTACATCTGCGACTAATCTATAACCAATAAAACTCATAAAAATTGATTGGATGTATGAAGCTATCCCTTTAAAAGTCGCAATTGTTATCACAGCAATTGGAATAAGAACAATTAATGTTTTATTTTTATTAATAAATATTTCATCAAGGACTGGTTGCATCATCCAAGCATTTAACGCAGTTGCACCTGCAACAACAATCATACAAAAAATAGAGATAATTAATTTAGAGTGGTGTTTTCTTACATAATTTGCAAAAAGACGTTTCAGTAATTTGATTGTGTTTTTATTTTTTACATTCATTTAATTCAGTACATAATTTTTCAATTAATATGCTATTACTAGCTAATACAGAATCTACCTGCATTTGACTGCTGTTATAAATCAGTTTGTTTCCAGAAATATTTTTTAGATATCCACCTGCTTCTTTCAAAATCAAATCAGCTGCAGCAATATCCCAATCATTTTTTTTTGTAAAACTTATCGCTACATCCATTGTACCTTTTGCAACTAAAGCAATTTTATACGCTATGGAACCCATTTTAATTGTATTGTCTTGATTAAAACATTCATATTTCTTTAATTTATTCATTTCAGAACTACTTATTCCATATTTTGAAGAATAAAGATCTATATTTTGATTTACTTTAATTTTTTTTTCATTGCAAAATGCACCTTTATTTTTCACTGCTGAAAAAAGTTCTTTTGTTTCAGGGTTTAAGACTAAGCCCAAAACAGGTTCATTCTTTTTTATTAGAGCAACAGAGATTGTATATTCTGGTTTTTTGTTAATATAGGATCTTGTTCCATCAATTGGATCTACACACCAAAAATAATCAGAGCTTAACCTTGAGCCATCGTCAACTGTCTCTTCAGATATCCAACCATAATTAGGTGTAGTTTTTTTAAAAGAAGATTTCAAAAAATCATCAATTTTTATATCCACGTCAGTAACTGGCTGATTTTCTGATTTGTACTTAACCGTAATATTATTTTTGAGTGACATTGCAATTTTGCCAGCCTCTAAAATTACCTTTTTTGAGACATCCTCAAGAAAGGAGGGTAAAAATTGATTCAGACAATTATTTTCCACCAAGAGTTAAGTTTTCTACAAGGCATGAAGGTGCGTTTATTCCAAAATTAAATTCCAGGTCATTTGCCGGAATTAAAGACATAAATATATCTGCAAGATTACCTGCAATAGTAATTTCTGAAACAGGATAACAAATTTCACCATTCTCAATCCAAAAACCTGATGCTCCTCTACTGTAGTCTCCATTAGAATAATTTATAGAACTCCCCATAAGTTCTGTTATGAGAAGACCTTTTTTTAGAGATTTTATCATATCACTTTTCGATACTTCTCCATTCTCCATATATAGATTAGAATAGGAAACAGAGGGTATTGAGGAAGCAGATCTAGTAGCGTGACCTGATGGTTCATGTTTTATTTGCTTAGCTGATGCCAGAGAATTGAAGAAAAATTTTAAATATCCGTTTTCAATTAAAAATTTCTTTTTTGATTGAATGCCTTCACAATCTGAAATTTTCGATCTTAATTTCTTTGGCATTAATGGATCATCAATTATAGAAATTCGATCATTAAAGACTTTGTTGTTTATTTTATCTTTCAGGAAGCTAATTCCTTTTACAATTGACTGGGCGTTACTGGCACTAAACAAATTTCTAAGAAGACTCGAAGAAACTTTTGAGTCAAATATTACATCTGACTTGCAAGTTTTTAATTTTCTAGAATTTAATTTTTTTATTGCATTTTGTGAAACTTCTTTTCCAATTTTTTCAAAATCACCTAATTCATTATAAAACACTTTAGATTTATAATCATATTCTCTTTCCATTGTATCCTTTGAACCTGCAAGGACTGCAATTATAAAATCACTATGAGTTTTTTCCATCTCAATTTCAAGTCCATTTGACCCAAGAAGACAGATTGAATTTTTTGAATAAGCTATTTCAGCTCCTTCAGAATTTGTAATTTCTTTATTATCTAAAGCACTTTCTTCAAGTTTAATAACTTCTTTTTCAATTAAACTCATTGTCGGTTCATAAGTGTCACAAATTTCTAACTTTTGAACCTCTTGCTTACTTACTTGTTTAATTTTATCTGATTCAGCTAAACCACAATACTGATTTTCAGGTACAACTTTTGCCATTTCAACAACTTTTTCAGTTAGATTATAAACATTCTGTTTTTCTAGATTGGTTGTTGACACAATGGACTGCTTCTTATTAATAATTGCTCTAATCCCAATTTCATTAGTGGATGATTCTTCTTTTTTTTCAATTTTTCCAAGTCTAGAGGAACAACTTGATGTTTTTGATTTTGAAAAAAACACATCAGCTTCATGACATCCCATTTTACTCAGTCTATTGAGAATCGTTTTTAGAAAATTCTTATCCATAGAATCTTAATTTATATTTTAATTTGCTATAAATACAATATGAGAATAGTATTTTTTTTATGAGTTACTTTGTCGTAGGTGGGCTTTATAAAAATACATCTTTCAATGAATTTGTAGATGATTCTAAAAAAGAAAGGTATGGTCCTTTCGAATCTTATGAAGACGCAAAAAAATATTGGGAAAAAATTTCATGGGAAAACGTAGATAATTGTAACGTAAGATATATAATTTTACCTCACAGATAGTTCTGCAGAATTATTAGAAAAGCAATAATCCCGCCAGTTTTAACATTTGATTTGAATATCTTATTAATTTCTATCCCATTTTCAAAATTTAAAAACTGTTTTATAAGCAACGAAAATACGATTAAACTTGAGAGTACACTTAAAAAAGTATTAGCGTAAGTTACAAAAAAAAATATCGAAAAAAAGATTGAACTTAATACGTATATTATACGTAAAGATTTTCTTTTTTTTTCAAAGAGGATTGCCAAAGACTTTAGACCTATTTTTTTATCTCCTTTTATATCTTGAAAACCATAAACTGTGTCGTATGCTGTTGTAAGAAAAACGCCAGCAAAATATAAATACAATATTGAAAAATTAAAATTTTCGGTTTGACTCTGATATCCTACTAAAACACCCCAATTAAAAGCTAATCCTAAAATTATTTGAGGAAAATAGGTAAATCTTTTGAATAGAGGGTAGGTTAAAACTAAAGGCATAATCATCAAACTTAAAATTATTACATTTGTTTCAAATTGTAACAGAATAATCAAACCTAAAAGCAGTTGAAATACAGTAAATATTATTGATTCAAGGACATTTAATGAACCTGATGCAAGTGGTCTTTTTTTTGTCCTTTTGATTTTTCTATCAAAATCTTTATCAAAAATGTCATTAATACAACAACCAGCTCCTCTCATCACAAACGAACCTAAGGTGAAAAGAATTAGGCACTGGAGCAAACTAGCGTTAAGACTAGAATTCGATAAAGCTCCCCAATAACAAGGCCACATAAGTAGAAAAGCTCCCACAGGGTTATTATATCGTCCGAGAATTAATAAATTCTTGCTTTTTTTTGTAATTTTTTTAAACATTATGCTCAAATCTTCATATAAAGTTATGCCCAAAATTAGAATATACTTTGAAAAAAAAATTGTAAAAGATCATAAAATTTTACTTGATTCAAAACAAATACATTATCTCAAAAATGTTATGCGAAAGAGAACTGGGGATTCTATAATTGCATTTAATTCCAATTATGAATGGGAGTGTAAGCTTGATTTAAATGTTGAAAAGTCGATAATACCTGTAAATTTATTAAGGAAAAAAATTATTTTACCTGACATTTGGCTTTGTTTTGCTTTGATAAAAATTAAAAATATGAATAATCTTGTTGAAAAAATTTCTGAAATTGGAGTAAAGAAAATTGTACCACTGTTCAGCGAGTTCTCTTCTAGAATCCAAATAAATATTAACAGATTTAAAAAAATATCAATTGAAGCAGTTGAGCAAAGTGATTCATTATCTTTACCTGAAATATCTCATCCTGTGTCCTTACCCGAGCTTCTTGAAGACTGGGATAACGAAAGGATTATTTTTTTGTGTGATGAAACAGGGGGAAATCAAATATTGAGTGCAAAAAAAATTATTAAAGAATACAAAAAATTTGCAATTTTTATCGGTCCGGTAGGTGGTTGGTCTTTTGCAGATAGGGAACATTTTAAGGATAAAAAAACTTACAAAATAAGTCTAGGAAAAAACATTTTAAAAGCTGACACGGCAGCAATATATTCTTTATCATGTGTAAGGGCTTTATTAGAGTGACAGACGTTTTAAGTAAAGAAAATTTGATCGCTAAACTGTCAAGCGGATGCAAGGTTAAAGAAGACTGGAGGATTGGAACCGAACATGAGAAATTTGGTTTTAAAAAAAAAGATCTCAGACCAATTACTTTCGACGACATTCAGAAAATATTCAGTGAATTATGTTCAAAATACAAATGGGAAAAAATAATTGAAAACAAAAAAATTATCGGTCTGAAAAAAGATGCGACCTCAATCACTTTGGAGCCAGGTGGACAAATAGAACTATCTGGAGCACCAGTTAAAAATTTATTTGAAACATGCAAAGAAGTAAATTTACATCAAGATGAGCTTAATGCTGTTTGCAGAAATTATGAAATCGAGTTTATGGGAATTGGGGTGCTTCCGAAATGGAAATTATCAGATCTTAAATTAATGCCAAAAAAAAGATACGAAATAATGAGTAAATATATGCCACTAGTTGGCGAAATGGGTTTAGATATGATGAAAAGGACAACCACCATTCAGGCCAATTTTGACTTTGCATCTGAGTCTGATATGAAAAAAAAGTTTAGAGTTGCTCAATCTATTCAGCCTGTAATAATTGCTTTATATGCAAATTCGCCATTTATTGAAGGAAAACTTACAGAATTTCTTAGTTACAGATCTCATATATGGACTAAAACAGATAATGATAGGTGTGGGCTTCTGCCTTTTATTTATGAGGATGATTTTTCGTTTGAGAGATATGTTGACTATCTGCTTGATGTTCCAATGTATTTTATAGTTAGAAACAACAAGTATATTGATTTTTCAGGAAAAAATTTTAAACAATTTTTAGAAAAGAAAATTAAATTAGATAAATTAATTGAACCAGAAATGAAAGACTGGGAAATCCATTTAACTACTGTTTTTCCAGAAGTTAGACTGAAATCATTTATAGAACTTAGAGGTGCAGACGGAGGACCGTGGTCTCGAGTTTGTGCACTTCCTGCATTTTGGACAGGAATTTTATATGATGAAGAAATACTTGATCAAGTATCTAGTATTATTAAATCTTGGAGCTATGATCAGGTTAAAAACTTCTACAAAGAAGTAAGAATTAATGGTTTTAATTCTTATACGCCTGATAAAGAAAATTTGAAAAATTTTTCAAAAAAAATTATTGATTTGTCGTCAATCGGACTTAAAAAAAGAAACATAGAAAATGCTGGCAAAACTGAGGATTCTTTTTTGGAGCCATTAATTGAGATTATAAAATCTGGCGAGTCGCCTGCATTAAAATGGAAAAAATTATATTTAAATCAATGGTCTAATAATATTGATATGTTATATACAAATAATTATTTTAAGTAGTTTATGAATAAATCTGAGAAAATAAGAAATATAAGAACTAAAATAGACGAGATAGACCTTAAAATCCTCAACTTAATTTCTGAAAGAAAAGATCTTGTAACTGAAATTGTCAAATTTAAAAATAGAAATCAAATTATTGATCAAGAAAGAATTTCAAAAATACTAGAAAGTTTGGATGCTGAAGCGTCTAAAAGAGGAATACCAAGAGCATTAGTAAGAAAGCTTTGGGAAGGTATGATTCAATCATTTATCTCATATGAGGAAGAATTATTTGATAAATCAAAGAACTAGATTGTTCCTCCGACTGTTAAATTCCTAACTTTTAAGCTTGGTTGACCTACTCCAACAGGAACACTTTGACCCTCTTTGCCACAGGTTCCAATACCGTCATCCAATTTTAAATTGTTGGCGACCATTGTAACTTCTTTAAGTATTTCAGGACCATTACCTATTAAAGTAGCTCCTTTTAATGGACTACAAATTTTACCGTCTATTATTTCATAAGCCTCTGATGCACTGAAAACAAATTTTCCAGACGTGATATCAACTTGTCCACCGCTAAATTGAGATGCGTAAATTCCTTTTTTTGTAGACTTTATAAGTTCATCATGTTCATATTTACCATTTAACATGTAGGTATTAGTCATCCTTGGCATTGGTAAGTGAGAATAACTTTGACGTCTTCCGTTTCCAGTTGGACTTTGATTCATTAATCCTGCATTTAATCGATCATGCATAAAACCTTTTAATATACCATTTTCAATTAACATTGTGTTTTGAGAGGGTGTACCTTCATCATCAATAGTTAGAGACCCTCTTCTTTTGTTAATTGTACCATCATCCACTACTGAAACTTGATCAGAAGCAATCTTGCTCCCAACAAGATCAAAAAAAGCAGAGGTTTTTTTTCTATTAAAGTCTCCTTCAAGTCCGTGACCAATTGCTTCATGTAAAAGAATACCTGGCCAGCCAGGTCCAAGTATTACAATTTGTTCACCAGCTGGTGTTTCTTTTGCTGATAATTTTACTATTGCTTGTTCGTAGGCTTTTTTTACTCCGTTTTTCCAATTACTTTCATTTAAAAGTTCATCGTATAAATATCTGCCACCCATTCCAAAAGAGCCTGTTTCTACTTTATTTTTTTTTTGAACTGTAATGTTAATATTCATTCTTACTAAAGGTCTAGAGTCATAGAAAATATCTCCATTTTTTGTAATAACTTCTATATTTTGGTGATTACCGTTCAAACTTACTGAAACTTCTTTAACTCGTTCGTCAATTTCTCTTGCGAATGTATTAACTTTATTAAGAAAATTAATTTTTTGAGTTAAAGTCACTTTATCAATAGGGTTCTCATTTGTGTAAAGAGATAAATTACTGTTTAAATTTTTGAATTTAGGTGGATTGGGGTTTAATTTTTGTTGTTCTTTTACTGACTTCATTGCTTTTGAAAAAGCTTCGTCTGACAATTCTGTATTATGTGCGAAATTTACAGAATCATTGTTTACTGTTCTCAGACCGAACCCCTTATCTTGGTCATAACTTGCATTTTTAATTTTATTATCGTCAAAAAAAATATTTTCGGAGTAAACTTCTTCAACAAACAATTCTCCTTCGTCGAAATTATCCAATAATTCATTGACTGATGATTTTATTTTTTCTTCATTCCAGTCTTTTTTTATAGTTTTCATTTTACCTCGATATATAAGATTAATTGTAAATATATTAATGATTAAAAAAAAACACTAATATATATTATATGTAAAGAATTTTTATTAATTTTTAATGAATAATTATTTGTTTTTTTCTAAATGATCATTATATTAAGTTATTATTATATGTGTGGAAATATGAAATTTTTTACTTTTTTAACATCTCTTTTTACAGCTAACCAGATTTTTGCAAAAGGTCAACCAACCGAATGGCAGTTAGGTTTTCAAGAAGCAGGTTCACCTTTAATGCAACAATTAATCGATTTCCACGATTTTGTATTTTGGATAATAACAGCAATCACAGTATTTGTATTTCTGCTTCTAGCTTACGTTTGTGTAAGATTTAGCGCTAAAAATAATAAAAAACCGTCTACAACAACCCACAATGCAACTCTAGAAATAGCATGGACACTCATTCCTGTACTTCTCCTTGTTGTAATAGCTATTCCATCTTTTAGACTATTGTATAATCAAAATGATTTCACCAACATCGATATGACTATCAAAGCAACAGGCTACACATGGTGGTGGGGGTATGAATACCCAGATCACGACGGAATTGCATTTGATTCAGTTATTGTTGAAGATGATGAGCTTGAAGAAGGGCAACCCAGATTATTAACAACTGACTACCAACTTGTGGTTCCAGTCAATAAAAATATTAAAATGCAGATTACAAGTGACCCATCCGGAGTCATACATTCTTGGGCTGTTCCTTCATTAGGCGTTAAGATGGATGCGATTCCAGGCAGATTAAATGAAACTTACTTTAACATTAAAGAGCCAGGTATGTATTATGGTCAATGTTCTGAATTATGCGGTGTAGGACATGGGTTTATGCCAATCTCTATCAAAGCAGTCACAGAAGAAGAATTTGCTTCATGGGTTGAGACAGCTAAAGAAGAATTCGCAAGCGATAACAATAATAATTATGCAAAAAAATAAGAAAGGTCTAAATTATGTCTAGTCATGCCCCATCTTTTTTTAAAAGATATTTTTTTTCAACCAACCATAAAGATATAGGTGTTCTTTATCTTGTGTTCGCTATTATTGCTGGTCTTATTGGTGGTATTTTTTCTCTTTTAATAAGAATGGAATTAGCTGAACCTGGTATGCAAATACTCGGAGACGATTATCAAAGATATAATGTGTGGATTACTGCGCACGGTCTTCTTATGATATTCTTTATGATTATGCCAGCAATGGTGGGTGGTTTTGGAAATTATTTCGTTCCTCTATTGATTGGAGCACCTGACATGGCCTTCCCAAGGATGAATAATTTAAGCTTTTGGCTTCTTCCACCATCTATCATTTTACTTATAGGCTCAGCTTTTGTGGGTGATGGAGCAGGTCCCGGTTGGACGCTTTACGCTCCTCTGTCTACAAGTGGACATGGAGGACCAGCCGTTGATATGGCAATATTATCAATGCATCTAGCTGGAGCCTCTTCAATTTTAGGCGCAATAAACTTTATAACAACTATATTTAATATGCGTGCACCTGGAATGACAATGCATAAAATGCCACTTTTTGCTTGGTCGATTTTGATAACAGCTTTTCTTTTATTGCTTTCACTCCCAGTTTTAGCAGGAGCAATCACTATGATGCTTACTGATAGAAATTTTGGAACAGCATTCTTTAACGCTGAAATGGGAGGAGACCCTATTCTTTTTCAGCATTTGTTTTGGTTCTTTGGTCATCCAGAAGTTTACATCCTAATTCTTCCTGGATTTGGAATAATCAGTCATGTTGTTTCAACTTTTTCAAAGAAACCTATCTTTGGCTACCTTGGTATGGCTTACGCGATGGCAGCTATTGGAGTTGTCGGTTTTGTTGTTTGGGCACACCACATGTATACAACAGGTTTGGACGTAGATACCAGAGCTTATTTTCTTGCTGCAACAATGGTCATAGCGGTTCCTACTGGTATTAAAATTTTCAGTTGGATTGCTACTATGTGGGGTGGTTCGATTGAATTTAAAACCCCAATGTTATTTGCAATTGCGATGATATTTTTATTTACACTTGGTGGAGTAACGGGTGTGGTTCTTGCGAATACAGGCATTGATGTTGCACTTCACGATACTTACTATGTAGTTGCACACTTCCATTATGTTATGTCCATGGGTGCACTTTTCTCGATTTATGCAGGCTTTTATTATTGGTTTAGCAAAATGTCAGGCATTGAATACAGTGAAATTCTTGGTAAGATCCATTTTTGGTTAACATTTATAGGTGTAAACATCACATTTTTTCCTATGCACTTTTCAGGTTTAGCTGGTATGCCACGAAGAATACCCGACTATCCTGATGCTTTCGCTGGTTGGAACTATGTATCAAGCATTGGTGCTTACATATCGGTTTTTGCTGCTTTTTTCTTTGTTTTCGTAATATTAGAAGCATACATGAGATCGCGAAAAGCGCAAAAAAATCCATGGGGTAAGGGAGCAACTACTTTCGAATGGCAATTGAGTTCTCCTCCACCGTTCCATTCATTTGACGATTTGCCGAAAGTAAAGTAAGTTACTGTCAACAAAGAGGAGAATGTGTTGCAGTCCAAATCGCTGAAATATAACGCTCAAATACTGAGTTCAAATGATAGTTCAGTTGGTGATTTTCTTTCTTTGCTAAAACCCAGAGTAATGACACTCGCTGTATTTACATCAATTTGTGGCGTATTGCTTGCTCCACAAAGCATACATCCTTTCTTTTTTTTCATTTCAATTCTCTGTATATCAATAGGAGCAGGTGCATCTGGTGCTATAAATATGTGGTATGATAGAGATATCGACTCTTTAATGGAGAGAACAAAAAAAAGACCAATTCCAATTGGAAAAGTTGAACCTCTAGACGCACTGGGTTTCGGAGTTGTGTTGTCAGTTATTTCGACAATTGTTTTAGGTCTTGCTGTAAACTACAAAGCAGCTTTCTTATTAGCTTTTTCGATTTTTTTTTACATATTTGTATACACTGTATGGCTTAAAAGAAGAACTTCTCAAAATATTGTAATTGGAGGTGCAGCAGGAGCTTTCCCTCCAGTAATTGGTTGGGTTTGCTCAGCCAATGATATTAGTTTCTTTCCTGTCTTGTTATTTTGCATTATATTCTTTTGGACTCCGCCACATTTTTGGGCACTAGCACTGTATAAAGATATAGAATATTCTAAAGCTAACGTTCCGATGCTTCCAGTTGTTAAGGGAAAAAGAGTAACTAAAAATCAGATCATGATATATGCTATTGTTTTGTTTTTAGTTTCACTTTTGCCATACATATTAAGTTATTCAGGGCTATTTTATCTTAGCTCTGCTCTGATCTTAAATATTTATTTTTGCTATTTATCTTTTAGATTACTAAGGAGTAATGATTCGAAACACTCTGGTTTTGCGCCAAAACTATTCAAATTCTCAATTTTATATTTATATTTGATGTTTTCTTCGCTTGTTGCTGATTCACTATTTTAATGAAAAAAAATAAAAAAAATATAGCTTTAGGTCTGGCTTTGTTTTTGTTAGCCACCATATTTTATTTTATAACAGTTTTTAAATTCTAATATGATAGCAAGAAATCAAAATAAAAAAGTTAAACAAGCTTTTTACCTATTGGCATTTGCCCTTGGAATGTTGGCAATGAGTTACGCAGCAGTCCCACTCTATAAAATTTTTTGTAAAGTTACAGGGTACGGAGGGACTCCTCAGATCTCATCTGAGAACGACAGTTATAAAATTAAAGAAAAAATTGATGTTAGGTTCGACTCTACTATTGATAGAAATTCTGTTATTTCTTTTAAACCAGAGGTTAAAAAAATTGAAGTTCAGATTGGTGAAAACAGTCTAGCTTTTTTTAAGGCAAAAAATAATTCTGATAAACCCATTACAACCATGTCAGTTTTCAATGTTAGTCCTTTACAGGCTGGACAATATTTTAATAAAATTGAGTGTTTTTGCTTTGAAGAACAAGTTTTATCTGCAAATGAAGAGGTCAGTATGCCCGTATCTTTTTTTGTTGACGCTTCAATTAAAGATGATAAATTTATCAAAGATTTGCAGGAAATAACCCTCTCATATACAATGTATGTAAGAAAAAATGAGTGATAATAATCAGAAACATCCCTATCATCTAGTTGACCCTAGTCCTTGGCCACTTGTTACTTCATTTTCAGCTTTAATAATGGCGATAGGGTTTATATTCCTTATGCACGATGGTAAAACTTTGGTATTTACTATAGGATCTATAGCAGTTGTTTTATCGAGTATCCTCTGGTGGAGAGATGTTGTTTCCGAGTCAGAAGGTGGTGGATATCACAACAATGTTGTCCAAATTGGACTTAGATACGGCATGATACTTTTCATAATGTCAGAGGTCATGTTTTTCGCCGCTTGGTTTTGGGCGTTTTTTGATGTTGCGTTTTATCCCGGCTCTGAAAGCCCTGAGCTCATAGGTCGACAAGAAACGATAGGTGGAGCGTTTCCTCCTGAAGATATAGAATTAATTTCGCCTTTTGGAGTACCTTTGTTAAACACTTTTATCTTGCTAGCCTCTGGTGGAACCATAACTTGGGCTCATCATGCACTAAGGTCCAATGATAGAAAAAACTTTTTGCTATTTTTATTGTTGACCATTATTTTAGGTATTATTTTTACTGGATTTCAAGCTTATGAATACAAAGTTGCCACTTTTGGAATTGAGGACGGTATTTACCCTTCAACATTTTATATGGCTACTGGATTTCATGGTTTTCATGTAATAGTTGGTTCAATCTTTTTATTAGTATGTTATTTCAGAGGTTTAAAAGGACATTTTACGCCTAAAAAACATTTAGGTTTCGAATTCGCTGCTTGGTATTGGCATTTTGTTGATGTTGTCTGGTTGTTTCTATTCACATTTGTTTATTGGTGGGCTGCCGCATAAACAAGAATGAAATTTAATTTTAATTCAAATAGCTACTCTTTCAAACCAAGACTATTTCCCTTATTTGCTTTCATTGTTGCGTTATCAATACTTCTTGGTCTTTCTGGATGGCAGATAAAAAGACTTAATTGGAAAACTGATTTGATATCGCAAAGAATTAGCAGCTTTGAGTCTGATCCCATTAGTTTTGTAAATTTGAATCAACCTGAAAAAAACGAATTTAGGAAAGTTTTTGTTGAGGGTCAACTATTGAATGAATTCGAAATGTATATGCCAGCACTAAGTAAAAGAGGTAACAATGGTTTTCATATTTTAGTACCATTAAAAACAACTTCAGGAAAGTTCATTATATATGATACTGGTTGGGTTCCTCTGAAAATAAAAGAAAAGGAAAAAAGATTGCTAAATATTTCAAAAAATTCACAAACTTTTGAAGCTGTAATTAGAACATCAGGAAGAAAAGGATATTTTCAACCCGATAATGATACTGAATACAAACACTTGGTTCTTTGTTGAACCAGAATTAATGAGCAAATACCTTAAAATGAATTTTGAAAATGAATATTATCTAGAAGCAGTGAAAAATGGACCTAACGGATTCCCATTAGGTAATCAAACACGAATATATTTACGAAACAATCATTTACAATACGCACTCACTTGGTTTATGATTGCATGCGGTCTTGTAGGTGTGTTCTTTTTTGCGAATATAAAAAAAATAAAATAGATATGATTTATTCATCAACTAGAGGAAGTGATATAAACTTAAAGTTTGGTGATGTTCTTTTAAACGGATTAGCCAAAGATGGTGGTTTATACGTCCCCAATAGCTTAAAATCCTACTCAGAGGAAGAATTAGATTCTCTAAGAGAACTGGATTATTCAAGTCTGGCTTTTGAATTAACGAAAGATTTTGTTCTAGGGGAGATTTCAGTAAGTGAATATAAAAAGATTTGTATTAATTCATATAAAAGGTCATTTGGAAAAGAAATAATATCATTTGATAAGCTCGATCAGCACAAATACATCGCAAATCTTTTTAATGGTCCAACTTATGCATTTAAAGATTTTGCATTGCAATTATTAGGTAACATATATGACTACGTATTAAAAAAAAGAAAAATAAAACTTACTATTCTTGGTGCAACATCAGGAGATACTGGTTCGGCAGCAATTCATGGATGTGCAAAATCTAATAACGTGAAAATTTTTATTTTGTTTCCATTAAACAGAGTTAGTGAAATTCAGAGAAAACAAATGACCACAGTAACCAAAAAAAAACGTTTTCAATATAGCAGTGAAAGGAAATTTTGATGATTGTCAAAGGATGGTTAAAAATTACTTTAAATTAAATAATGAAAATAAGAAAATTAATTTAGCTGCGGTTAATTCAATAAATTGGGTAAGAATAATGGGACAAATTGTTTACTACTTTTGGAGTTATTTCAGAGTGAGTAATAGATTTGATCCTATGAGTTTTGTTGTTCCTTCAGGAAATTTTGGAAATGCTTATGCTGGATATATTAGTAAGAAAATGGGCTTACCTATTAAAAAGATTATTATTGGTTCAAATAAAAATGATATTCTTACTCGGTTTTTTAAAACTGGAAAAATGAAAATTAAGAAAACATTAACCTCTTTAAGCCCAAGTATGGACATCCAAGTTTCAAGTAATTTTGAAAGGCTTTTATTTGATTTTTATGAAAATGGTAAGATGATAGAAAAACTATTTTATAAATTAGAAAATGCAAAAGAATTTTCAGTAGCAAAAACTCATTTAAAAAATATGAGGAAAACCTTTGGTTATGGAAGACTATCAGATAGTGAAACAAAAAAAACAATTAATCAAATTTTTGATAGATATAAACTGATCGTAGATCCTCACACAGCTGTTGGTCTATCAGTTGGAGAAAAACAACTTGATAAAAAAGAAAGAAGAATATACTTGGCTACAGCTCACTACAGTAAATTTATCAAAACAGTAAAAGAATCAGTCAAAAAAAGATTGATTATCCTGATAAATTAAAAAAATTTTAAAAAAAAAAAAAGTTTGAAATTATTGAAAATGACATAGATCAATTAGACAAATTAATTATTAAACAGAACTAGAATTTATGCATTGCCGAAGAAGTTTGTAAGTTTTGAAAAATCAATTCCAGTTTTTTGAAGGGCGTTTTTCCACTTCTTTTCTGGATCAATTTCAAAAAGAAGATCCAATTCCTCATTTAAATTTATCCAGCTATTTTGTTTTATTTCGTTCTCTAGTTGACCTGGTCCCCATCCAGAATAACCAAGTGAGATAAAAAATTGTTTGGGTCCTTTGTTTTGTGCAATATCCGAGATAATTTCAGTTGAGCAGGTTAATTTAACTTGTTTAGAAACTTTCATTGTATTTTTGCTTTCATAATCTTTTGTATGTAATATGAATCCGTTATTCTGATTTAGTGGACCGCCTACATGAAATAGAAAATCAGTTTCCAAATTATTTGAAACATTCTCAATGTTTAATTTCTTAAAAAGTTGTGCTGCTTTGATAGTCATTATCTTGTAGTTAAGTACAATTCCAACTGCTCCATCTTTATTATGATGAGTAAGGTAAATAATACTTTTAGAAAAAAAAAATATCGTTTAATTGGGGCAAAGCACAAATAATATTTCCCTTTAAATATCTATATTTCATATATAAATTATTACAGATATTTTATTTTAATTCAATTAGTAAGACCTATGTTTATAAATTTTTTTAAAATTATATTTTTATTACTTGCAAATTTAACTTTTGCTCAAGATTTTAATAATAAAAACAATCCTGCTTTAGTTAGTATAATTCCATCTAATGGAATATTTTTAGTTGATGAAAATTATTATTTTGGTGTAAAGATAGAACTTCAGAAGGGATGGAAAACATACTGGAAAAATCCAGGTGATGCAGGTGCCCCAATTACAATTGAATTTAATGATACTTCTATTGAAAATAAATTAAAAGTTTTATTCCCTTTTCCTGAAAAATTTACTGATCATGGTGTTTCAACAATAGGTTATGAAGGCCAAGTAATATTTCCAATAAGAATTCAGAAAAATGAAATTGATAAAATAACTGAGGAAATTAATTTAGATTATCTTGTTTGTAAAGATATTTGTATACCAATTTCAGAAACTAAAAAATTAAATCTTAATCTTCGTAATGTGGTTCAGTCTGATGTATTTTTGGAGAGTTATAAAACTGTTCCAAAAAGAAAATCGAATTATTTCAATATTGATGAAAACATTGTTTCAAATGAAAAAAATAAGTATTGAATTTATCAATAACGATGAATTTGAAAATATTGAATTATTTGCTCACGCTGAAGATACAAATCTCAAAGTTAAAAAACTAAAATCATCTTTTGAAGTTCTTCTTGACAATAATATAGGATCTTTGAATAGTCCGATAGATTTTTCTATTTCAAATGGGAATGTTTATGAAGAAATTTCATTTGATTTCAATAAAAAAACCAAAACAGACCCAAATCATTTATTTTATAATTCTAGCTTTTCTTGGTGGCTTAATATTAAACTTCATGCCATGTGTTCTTCCAATCCTTTCTTTAAAGCTTTATTCGTTTTTAAGTTTAGCTAAGGATGACGATAATAAAATCAGATTTGATTGTTCCCTAACTATAGCTGGAATAGTTACTTCATTTCTTGTTTTAGCTATCACAGTAATTTTTTTAAAAACATTTGGTGAGACAGTCGGATGGGGCTTTCATTTTCAAAACCAGTTTTTTTTAATGTTCATCTTAGTTTTAATGTTAATTTTTAGTTTGAATCTACTCGGATTCTTTGAAATTATTTTGCCACAAAACGCCTTGTATAAAATTAATAATTTCTTAAACACTAATAGTAAAAGTGGTCACTATTTTTCAGGAGTATTTGCAACTCTTTTAGCTACACCTTGCAGTGCACCTTTTTTAGGAACAGCAGTTGGTTTTTCAATGGGATCATCAAATCAAAATATTGTAATAATATTTTTGAGCATTGCGCTTGGTTTTTCATTTCCGTATTTATGTTTTATTATTATACCAAAGATAGTTAAGCTATTGCCTAAGCCTGGGGAATGGATGAATAATTTAAAATATTTCCTAGGACTATTAATGTTATTATCTTTTGTATGGATTTCTAATCTTTTCAAAATAAACTACTTATTAATATTCTTATTTACGTCATTAATCCTAATTTTTACTTGTCTCAAAAATAAAAGTAAATTTACTATGATTACATCTTTACTGTTTGTCATCACAAATATCTTTTTTTTCTCTGAAAAGATGAATCTACGCGAGAATAAATTGATATGGGAAGATTATAACGACAAATCTTTAGAAAGTTATTTAAATGAAAATAGATTTGTGTTGGTAGACGTTACTGCAGACTGGTGCGTAACTTGTCAATTTAATAAGATAACAACTTTGAATACAAAAAAATTAGTTGATTTTCTAATTCAACATGAAGTTTTAGTTATAAGAGCAGACTGGACTAATAAAGATAAAGATATTTTTGATTTTATAAAAAGATATAACAGGTACGGTATACCGGTAAATATTGTTTATGGACCAAAGAACAAAGAAGGAATTTTATTGCCAGAGATTCTTTCTAAAGATATTGTAATAGATAAACTAATGGAGGCTGGTATTAAATGACAATTAATGAAAACGATATTTTTCCTGATATTACTTTTTATCAGATAACCGAGTCTGGACCTGAAGGAATTAAAGCAAACAAAATTTTTAAAAGTAAAAAAGTTATTTTAGTTGGAGTGCCTGGAGCTTTCACTCCTACTTGCAGTGATGAACATCTCCCAGGTTATAAAAAATTAGCGAGTGAATTTTTTTCCAATGGAATAGAAGAAATTTATATTGTGTCTACAAATGACCCATTCATAATGAAATCTTGGAGTGATTCCTTAAATATTTCAGATTTAAAATTTATATCAGATGGCAACGGTGAGTTGAGAGATAAAACCGGACTTATAACGGATTTATCTATTGTAGGCTTAGGAAAAAGATTATCAAGATTTGCAATGATTATTGATGATGGAAAGATAGTCAAAATATTTAATGAAAATGGTCCAGGACTTGATCTAAGTAAAGCTGAAAATGTAATAAAATCAATCTAATGAAGTAAATTAATTTGGTCTCTAGCAAGTCTGTCCACTTCTTCATTATACTTGTTACCACTATGACCTTTTACCCAGTTCCATGTTATTTGAAATTGGCTTGATAGTATATCTAACTTCATCCAAAGATCTTTATTCTTAACCTTTTTTTTGTTTGAACCTATCCAGTCATTTGTTTTCCATTTTTTTATCCATAACTCAATACCATTGATTACATATTTACTATCAGTGAATATTTGTAGACTGCTTTCTTTTGGAATTGATTCTAATGCATGAATAATTGCAATTAGTTCCATTCGATTATTTGTTGTTTCTATTTCACCACCAGTTTTTTTAGATTTATGACCACTATTTTTATTTAAAATAATTGCTGCCCATCCTCCAGAGCCAGGATTTCCTGAACATGCTCCATCTGTATATATTATGTAATCAAAATCACTCAAAATATTTCTTTGCCACGTTTTCTTTAATATGAAATTTTAAAATATTAAAAAACTCTAATGGATCTTTTTTTTTTAAAAACTCTCCCTCATTACTATTTAAAGAATCATAGACTCTTGTGAACAGAAATCTTAGGCTTGCACCTCTTAAAAGAATATTAATATTATTAACTTCGTTCGTTTCTAACTTTCTGACTGATTGGTATCCAGAAATTAAACTTAAGAAGAAATTCTCTTTAAATTTATACTTATAAAAGCACCAAGCATTTATTGTAATTGCAAGATCATATGACAAAAAGTCACAACAAGAAAAATAAAAGTCTAAAAAGCCAGAAATTTTTTGTTTCTTAAAAAAAACGTTATCTGGAAATAGATCTGCATGAATAACACCTTCAGGTAAGTTCTTGGGCCAATTAAACGATATAAAATCAATTTCATCACTAATTATGTTTAGCGAGTTTGGTATAACGGTATTAAATTTATTTAAACAATTTAAATAAATTTTTTTCCAAAAATTTAAACTAAAATTATTTTTTGCCTTTAATTTGTTGTTAATATTCGCTAAGTGGAATTGGGCTAATTTCTGACCGACCATAAAACAATCATCTTTATTCCATTTTTTCTTTGAATTCCCCTCCAGAAAGCCAAATATTGCCATCTTTTTATTTTTTACTTTGTTTACGAGTTCACCATTTTTGTCTTTTATTGGAACAGGACAGTGTATACCTTTAGAATGCGAATTAGTCATTACTTCAAAATAAAAAGGTATCTGTTTTATATCTACACGTTTTTCAAAAATTGTAATAATAAAGTTTTTATTTTTAGTACGAAGAAGATAATTTGTATTTTCAATACCTTCTTTTATTCCTGTGAATTTGATTAACTCACCTAGTTGATAATTTTTTAAAATCTTATTGATGTTGGCTTCAGAAAGTTCAGTATGTACAGCCATCTTGGTTTAAAAAAAGTTTTTGGGAATATTTATTATTGAGTTTTCAACTAACTTAAGATTTTGTTTGTTAGATAAATTTTTTTTAATACGTATTTCTGTGTATTTAATAGCTTTTTCCATAATATGTTTTTTCATATCATTCTTAAGATTATTCTCCATCTGAGATGATATGAGGTTATAATTATTAATTCTTCTAAGCATACTTTGCTCAATATCTCTTTCTATTTGAGATTTTATTCTTTTAATCTCTTTATTTGTATCTTCTTTGATTCTTTTGATTAAGTTAGTATTATCTTTTTGTTTTTCTAATTGACCTTTATATAATTTTTCAGCTTCAAGTTTGAGTTGTTTCGATTCTTCGATATTTTTTTTTAAATCATCGATTTTTTTTTCAAGGCTACCAGAAAGTTGAGTTAACATTGGTTTAAGAGTAATGCATACAAAAATAATAAAAGAAAGTGATACCCAAAGTGTTGAATCATCTAAAAACTCAATGCTCATTATTTGTCATCTCCAATTAATTTTTTAAAATCACTTACACTTCCTTTTTTTTCTCTCCCATAATTTTTTCATATAATTTATCAGATAAATCAACACATAATTTAGGTAATTCTTTGGTGATCATTTCTTTATTTTCATCAATATCAGAGTTAAGTTTATTTTTTTTATCTTCAAAATCGTTATTTATTTCAAGAATCTTTTTATCAAAAATTTTTTTATTTTCTTCGAATGTTTTTTTAATCAAAGCATTTTGTTCATTTTTGACTTCTTCAAACTCTTTATTCATTTTTTCTACGAGAGAATTAAAAGAATCATTAAGCTTTTTTGCCTCATCTAAATAACTTTGAATGGTTTCGTCTCTTTTTTTTCTTATATTCTTTATTTTAGGAAGAAAGAAATAATGATTGATGAGAAATAATATAATAAATAATAAGGTTAACCAAAAAATTTGAGATGAAAATGACTCTGGGTTTAGTTGGGGCATTCCGCCTTTTTCTTCAGAGGCTGAGATTGTATCGGTGATTAAAAGATAAAAAAGGAATGTGTACCTAAGCATTCTTTAAAAAACGAAAAGTAAAAGAAGTGCAATAATTAGTGCAAATAAAGCAAGTGCTTCAACTAAAGCAAACCCTAACATTGTCATTGTAAATACATGTTCTCTAGCCTCAGGGTTTCTTCCTACTGCTGAGATAAAAGCTGCGAAAATTGATCCAATGCCAATTCCTGAACCAATCACGCCTAGTACTGCTATTCCAGCACCTAAAAGTTTTGCAGATTCCATATCCATAATTTACTCCTTAATATAAGTTAAAAGTTAATGTAAATGTATTGCATCATTAATATATAAACAAGTTAATATTGCAAATACATAAGCTTGAAGAAATGCAATTACAATTTCTAAGCCCGTTAAAGCAATTAGAAAAGCAAGAGGAAGTATTCCACCAACTATAAAACTATTTGCTCCCAAAACAAAAACAAATCCACCTATTACTTTTAAAAGTGTATGTCCAGCCATCATATTAGCAAATAATCTTACTGAAAGACTGATTGGTCTAGATAAGTAAGATATAATTTCAATAGGAACAAGTAAGATGAGCATTGGTTTGGGAACTCCAGAGGGAGCAAAAAATTTTAAAAATTTTACAATACCGTGTTTATAGATTGCTATTAAGGTAACACCTATAAAAATAAAAAAAGCTATTGCAAAAGTTACTATGATATGACTTGTCCATGTAAAACTATAGGGTAACATACCTAAAAGATTTCCAACTAAAATAAAAAGAAAAAGTGTGAAAATAAAAGAAAAGTATTTCATGCCTTCATTCCCAATGTTGTCTCCGATCATTCCAGAAATGAACTCATAGCTACTTTCTACAATAGATTGTTTCTTTGATGGTATAATTTCTAGATTTCTTAAACCAAGATACATAAATAATGATATAAAAACTACAGTCATAATCATAGCTAATGAGGAGTTGGTAAATGATATATCATAACCAAAAGCTTCCATCTCTATTATTTTTTTTATTTCAAACTGAGCTAGTGGACTTGCCAAATCATCTCCTTCTGTTTAATTAAGTTTTTTCACTGTTTTGAACAAGCTATAAAAACCTGTAATGATTCCTAATACCAAAAAAATAATAAAAAAGACAGGTTTTGTTGAAAAAATTTTATCAAGTCCGTAACCTATAAGTGCCCCAACAATGATAGAAGATATTAAGTCCAAAGAAATTTTCAAACCAATACTATATCCATTATTTTTATAATAAATATTAGTTTTTGGTTTTTTTAATTTTTGTTCTAGTCTATCAGAAAAATCATTTTTCATTAAACTGCCTCTTTCAAGTTTATTTTTTCAAAATCTACAGAAACAATATCAGAAATTCCTTTTTGTGCCATCGTTACCCCATAAACTCTGTCAATTGAAGTCATTGTTATTTTATGGTGAGTTATAATAAGAAACTTTGTCTTTGTATTCTTTTTTAATTCTAAAAGAATATTACAAAACTTTTCAACATTATTTTCATCTAATGCTGCATCAACTTCATCTAAAATACAAATTGGTGAAGGGTTGATCAAGAAAATTGAAAATATTAGAGAAATTGCTGTGAGTGCTTTTTCTCCCCCAGACAGCAAGCTTATAGATGACAGTTTTTTTCCAGGTGGTCTCGCGTAAATCTCGATGCCAGTTTGGAGTGGATCGTCAGTTTTGACAAGCTCAAGTTTGGCCTCTCCACCATTAAATAATTTTTTAAAAAGTTCTGAAAAATTTTTGTTTACCTCTTCATATGCTTTTAAAAGTCTATTTTTTCCTTCATTATTGATTTTATTTATTGCTAACCTTAATTTCTCAATTGCTTGAATCAAATCTAGTTTTTCCATTTCAAGTTCGTCTATTGATTGCGAAATGATTTTTTCTTCTGTTTTTGCTCTTAGATTCACAGGTCCCATTTGTTCCCTTTGACTAATAAGTCTATCAAGCTTAATTTTTAAATCTTCATAGCTGGTGATTTCAATTTGTTTTTCTTTTAGATTATTTTCAAATTCCTCTGGTTGAATTTTAGATCTCTGAAATATAGTACTTCTAAGTTCTTTCTCCTTAATTTTTAAGTTTTCTAAATTAATATCAATCTTTGTTATTTCATTAATTTTATTTTCACGTTCTTTATTAAATTGTTCTATTTTTTTTTCTAAATTGAAAATAAATCCTTTAGTTTCATTTTCATTGCTAATAGTTTGTGTAATTTCTTTTTGGACTTCGTTAAATTGTCCTTGATAATGATTGATTTTCTCCCTTAAATCATTGGGAAGGTTTTCCAACTTTTTATTTTCACGGATATAATTTATTTCTCTCTTTTCGAGCATCTCAATTTGTCTTAAGCATTCAGTTATTCTAACCTCAGTTTTTTGAAGATCATTTTTGTGAAAACTTTCATTCAGTTCTTCCTTCATTATGGATTCTTTTATTAAATTGATTTCCTCTCTTTTCTTATCTAGTTGTTGATCAAGATTTTGTATGGTTTTTTGCACTTCTTCTTTTTCATTTTTATTGTTATCAAGCTTTGGAGAAGAAACTTCCATAGACTTAATTTTTTCTAATTCTTTAGAAGACAATCTTTCTTCTTTAATATGTAAATCTATTTTTTCTTTTATGTCTTTAATATTAAATTCCAATAGTGATTTTTTTTGAATTAATGTTGAAAATTCTGATTGAGTTGCGTCGTATTCTCTGTAATTCTTTTCAAGATCAATATTTTCTTTTTTTAATGTTTCATTCAATTCACTTTGAACTTTTAGTTGAGACTCTTTTTTTAATCTGAGTGAATTGAGACTTATACGAAATTTATTTTGTTGATTAACAAGTTCTTTTATTTTAAGTTGTGCATCAATCAGATTCTTATTTTGTTGATTTTCTTCTGATATAAATCCATCCCACCTCCACATAGATCCTTTCTTATCAACTATGCTTTGGCCAACTTTGAGATTTTTTTGTTTTTCAGATGCTTCTTTTGAATCCTCTACCAAACTAATCTGAGAGAGGATTAAATTTAATTCTTTTGGGCTTTCAACAAAGTTCGATAAATTATTCTCAATAGGATCGATGTTTTTAAATGAGGTTTTAATCCATCTTTTTTTGGATTTTTTTAAAGTTGCATCTAATTCATTTGTGAGAGCAGCATAAACAGCATCTTCGTATCCTTTCTTTATTTTTAGAAGATTAACTATGGAATCGTCTGACAACCCCTTGCTACTTGTGAGTAGGTTAAGTGTTTTGAGCTCTGTTTCAATTTGAGTAAGCTTGGTAGAAGAAATATCAATTTCAGCCAATACCTCTTTATTATTTTCATAAACCTTTTGGGTGTTTTGATTTGTTTGATTAATAACTTTTTTTCTTCTGCTAATAAGGTCTTGAATGCCTTGAATCTTATTTTTTAATTTTTTGATTAGTTGATCTTGAGTGTGAAAATCCTTTTCGTACTTAATGAGATTTTTTTTTAAATCAACAATTGTAACCTGGATAAGATTAATTTTCTTTTTAAGATTTTCTTTATTTTCTTTTATATTATCAAATTTAAATTCCTCTCCAAGACTTAGTTGAATTTCGTTAACAAAAATTGTTTCAAGTTGTTTGATTTTATTTTTAAGCTCTGTTTCCTGATTAATAAGTTGAAGGATTTTTTTCTTCTTTTCATTGATTTTTGATGGTTCTGAAATTTGTTGTTGAAGGTTTTTTTTGTTTTTTTCTAATTCTGAAACCCTGGTCTTTTCTAATTCCTTATCATTTTCAATAGTTTTTAAAAATCTATTTATCTCCTCTTTTTTATTATTTATTCCACTTAGTTCATTATTATACTTATTGATTTCAGTCCTTATTTGAAAGTTTTTTTTATTAAGACTTTCTTTTTTTTGATCAAGTTGTGTTTCAATTTTTTTCTTTAAATTTAATTCATTTTGAAATTTAGCAAGTTCATTAATACATTTCTGAGTTTCTTCAGAGATTTTATCCTTAAAAGATTGTTTTTGATCTATCTCGCTTATATTATTCTTCCATTGTGTATATACTATTATTGATTGGTAAAATTTAATACTTTCAGAGATTTGCTCATATTTTTCTGCTTGTCTTGATTGTCTTGAAAGATCTTTTTTTTGATTGATCAAATTATTGAGATTTAGATCAATTTTTTCTAGGTTTATTTCAGTGGCCTGAAGTTTCAATTCTGACTCGTGTCTTCTTGATTGTAAACCAGATGTTCCTGCTGCATCTTCCAATATTACTTTCCTATCAATGGGTTTCGAATTAATAATTTGATCTATATTCCCTTGACTGATGATTGAGCTAGAACGTGGGCCACTTCCTGAATCATAAAATAAGATACTTACATCTTTAGCTCTGACTTCTTTATTGTTAATTTTATAAAATGATCCAACCCCCCTTTCTAATGTTCTTGTAATAACGACCTTTTTTCATTTGAAATATTTCCTGGAAGTTCTCCATCAAAATTATCTAATTCAATCGATACCTCTGCGAAATTTTTAGCTGGAACTTGCTGAGTGCCATTAAATATAACTTCATCCATTGAATTGGATCTTAGACTTTTTGAAGAAGATTCACCCATGACCCAACGAATTGCCTCAAAAACATTTGATTTTCCACATCCATTTGGCCCTACGACACCTGTTACACCGTCTTGAATCAGAAGTTCAGTAGAATGTGCAAATGATTTAAAACCAGAAATTCTTAATTTATTTACTGTGAACAATTTGCTAATTAATTAAAGAGTCAAGTTTTAGTTTAAGTGCTTCAAATGTAAGATCTCCATTATATTTTTTACCATTAATATAAATTGTTGGAGTTGCTTTGATTTCAAAATTCTTGGTTGAATTTAGTCTTTTTTTCAAGATACCGTCTTCAATTGATTTGTTACTAACACAGACTTTAATTTCATCATTCTTTAGACCACCTAACTTTGCAATCTTTAATAAAGATTTAAAAGGATCTTGGGATCTAGTCCAATCTTTTTGTTTTTTATATAAAACTTTTAAAAAACTAAAATATTTGTCTTTACCTGAACATCTTGCAATTACGGATGCTTTTAGAGCAAATTTATCGAGAGGAAAATCTTGATAAGTAAAAAAAATTTTACCATTGTCTATATAATTTTTTTTTATTCTAGGAAACACTTCATTATGAAATTTCGCACAATGTCCACATGTCAGTGATGCAAACTCTATCATTTTAATTGGAGCAGACTCGTCGCCAAGAGATTGATTTTCAAGTGCCTCAATTGTATCAACAATTCTAGAATTTAGATCATTGAAAGAAAACAAAAAAACAAAAAAGAAAAGAAATTTGATATAAAAAGATGTTTTCATTATAAAATATTTTTAACATAAATCTTTAATTTTGTAAGGATTTTTTAAACTTAATTTCATTTACAACAGTTGTTTTAAAAAACTCATTAATTTGCATTTTTATTTCATCAGAAGAGTAAGATAATTCAAGAATATTCCTTTCGTTTGTAGTAATTATAAGGATTTTTGAATTATTTATTTTTTTTAATGAAGAAGCAAAACAACGAGAACTTAACTCTGGCTTAAGAATTTTTTCCCAGTTTAGCTTAATTTCTAGCAATAACCCATCATTTTTTTTTTTTAAAGGCTTGAAAACTTTAGGTAAAAGGGTTGAAATTTTTACTGGATTTTTAATATAATTTTTATGATTCATAATGAAAGAATATCACATAGATAAAATTTTTAAGAGTAGGTGGGGAAAAAAAATGCTCGATTGGTATTCAATCAATAAAAGAGATCTTCCTTGGCGAAGAAAGGAAAATAAAAATTTTTATAGAATCTGGATTTCAGAAATAATGCTTCAGCAAACTCAAGTTTCTGTAGTTATTCCTTATTATAATAGATTTATATTAAAATGGCCTACTTTAGAGGACTTTTATAATGCAAAATTAGAAGAAATTTTATTTTTATGGCAAGGCATGGGATATTATAAAAGAGCTGAAAATCTTTATAAAGCAAAAGAATTACTAAAAAAAAAAAAAATCACTAGTAAATTACCAATCACTTTTAGAAATTCCAGGAATTGGGGATTATACTAGTAGTGCAATATCTGCAATTTTAAATGATGAAAAATGCGCAGTTGTAGATGGAAATATTAAAAGAATTCTTACACGTGTATTTAAGTTAAACAACGATGATAAATTATATGATAAAAACATAAAATATATATCCACTTATTTAACACCTAATAGAAAAAATGGAAATTATTGTCAATCTTTGATGGACTTAGCAATTCTGTTTGCAAAGTCAGAAATCCAGATTGCAAAATATGTCCCGTCGAAGATTTTTGTTTATCAAAGGGTTTGAAATTAATCCAAAATAAAGGAAAAAAGACCAAGAATAAAATTGCTGTTGCTTTCGTTGTAAGTTACAAAAATATTTTTTGGTTGAAAAGAATTCAAAAAAACTTTTAAAAAACCTTTTTTGTTTTCCATTAAGCGATTCAAAAGATATAGATAAAAATTTCATAGAGAGTGAGTTTTTGAATAAAACTGTGAATGATTGGCTAAAAAAAAAAAAATTAAAAGTTACATATAAATTAGTAGGAAAAGTAATCCACAAATTTAGTCATTTTCAATTGAAAGTATTAGTAGTTAAGCTAAACTTAACTTATAAGTTATTGTTAGAAAACTTTTTTTGGTTAACGATAAAAGATTTGAATAATAAACCTGTTTCTAAACTTATGCTGAAGATTAAAGAAATAGTGTGATGAAAATTATAATTTTTATAGCTTTTTTCCTGAATTTTTTGCCTCTTAAAAGTTTTTGCACAAGAGATCGAAAGAAATTCAAGAAATGATCATGAAAAGGCAATAAAGGCTGTGAATGAAGGTGAAATTTTAACACTAGACCAAATTTTGCAGAAAATAAATAGAAATTTTGACGGTAGAGTTGTATCTATTAACTTAAAAGACAATGAAAAAGGTTTGTTTGGGTGGGTTTATGATATTATGATGATAGATGTTAATAACAAAGTTAAGCAGATAAGAGTTGATGCAGGTACGTCTACAGTTCTATCTGTAATCTCTGGAGATTAGTTTGAGAATATTGCTTATTGAAGACGATCCTGACTTGAATAATCAAATAAAAACTTCCTTGGAAGATGTTGGTTATTCAGTTGATACTGCAGTTGATGGTGAAGAAGGTCATTTTTTAGGAGACACAGAACCATATGATGCGGTTGTTCTTGACTTAGGTCTTCCTAAAATTGATGGGATTACAGTACTTGAAAAATGGAGAAAAGATAAAAAAAACTTTCCTGTTCTTATTTTAACTGCAAGAGATCAGTGGAGTGACAAAGTTTCAGGTTTTGACGCTGGTGCAGACGATTATGTTGCAAAACCTTTTCAGATGGAAGAATTGTTGGCGAGACTCAGAGCTCTAATAAGAAGATCAGCTGGCCATGCTTCTTCAGACATTGAATGTGGTCCTTTAAAAATTGATACTAAATCAAATAAAGTCTTTTTAAACGGAACCAAACTTAAACTTACTTCACATGAGTATAAAATAATTGAATATTTTCTTCATCATCAAGATAAAGTTATAACGAGAACTGAGCTTGTTGAGCACATATATGACCAAGATTTTGATAGAGATTCTAATACAATAGAGGTTTTTATTGGAAGATTAAGAAAAAAAATGGGACTAAATTTAATTAAAACTGAAAGAGGATACGGTTACAGGTTGTCAATTGAAAGAGAATAGATGAATTCACTAGCAGTAAGACTCTTTTTCAGCGCAACAATCTGGATTATTTTCACATTAGTTTCAGCAGGTCTTCTTTTATCCGATTTGAATGAAAAGACAAATTTCAAAGCTTTTGACGATAGACTTAACCTGCTTTTAGAGACACTGATTGGAGCAAGTAGAGTCGACTCGTCAGATGGCATAACGGTAGTGAGTACAATAGGAGATCCAAGGTTTTTTCAACCATATTCAGGATGGTACTGGCAGGTGAATAAAGGATCAAAAACACTTGTTAGATCTAGGTCGATGTGGGACCAAGTCTTTACCGAAGACAAAAGATTGATTGGCGGAAGGTCTCAATTTATAAATAACGTTGGAAAAGATATTGATAATCAAAATTATGTAGAAAAAAAAAAATTACATATAATTGAAAGAAACATCTCTTTTCCTGGCATTAACGCTCCAGTAACTTTTATTCTCTCTGGAGACACTGAAGAGTATCAAGCAAATATTAAAAAATTTGATAATACTTTGTCAGTTATATTATTTGCTCTCGGAGCTGGACTGATGATTGCTGTTTTCCTTCAGGTAAAATTTGGACTTCTTCCATTAAATAAAATCAAAGCCTCATTATTTAAAGTAAGAAACGGTGATGAAAGTAGTCTAAAAGAATCGTATCCACTCGAAGTTCAACCTCTTGCAAGTGAAATAAATGAGTTGCTAGCTCATAATGCAAAAATTATTGATAGAGCAAAAACTCACGTAGGAAATTTGGCTCACGTTCTCAAAACACCATTGGCAGTTATATCTAACGAAATTAAAAATGACAGCACAACAATGCATAACCAAATTTCACTAATGAAACGTCATATTGATAGATATTTAAAGAAAGCACATCTTGAATCAGTTGGAAAATCCTCAAAGGAAAAAATCAACATGATTGATTTAGTTAATAAAATGATTTTTATTTTTAAAAAACTTTACCCAGAGGTAAATATATTTTTAACCCTCAAAATTAAGGAAGCATTTGTTTTTGGAGGTTTAGACGATCTTGAAGAGGTAGTTGGAAATGTAATTGAGAATGCATGTAAATACGGAAATAAAAAAATAAAAGTAGAAATTAAAATTGGCAAAGATGATAAATTGTTATTAATTGTATCTGATGACGGTCCTGGATTATCACTACAACAAATGAATAAGGTTTTTGCAAGAGGTTTTAGATTGGATGAACAAAAACCCGGGACTGGACTCGGGTTGAATATTGTGAAAGATATCATTGAAACTTATATGAAGGGCAACGTTGAACTTAAAAAATCTGAAAATTTAGGTGGTCTAGAAGTTAATATATCGATTCCCCTCTCAAGATCATATCAAGTTACGTAGAAAACTTTTTCTATGAATTTTTGTTAGTCCAAATTTTTTATCGCATTTCTATGTTCACGTGTTCCATATCCTTTATTTCTTTCCCAACCATACATAGGATATATTCTTGAATAAAGAGTCATTAATCTGTCTCTCCAAGTTTTTGCTATTATTGATGCAGCTGCGATGCTAATAGATTTTTGATCACCGTTTTTTATAAAAGTGGTTTTTTCATTTAATGAAAAAGTTTTTAATCCATCTATCTTGATTAAATTTTCAGTTTTTTTAAATTTATCATAAGATCTTATCATTGAAAGATTTGTAGCTCGAAGAATATTCATTTCATCTATTTCGATATTATTAGCAACTCCAATAGAGTAAGAAGAATATTCTTTGATGAACTTTGATAATATTATTCTTTTTTTATTACTCAATTTTTTTGAATCTGTTATTTGAAAAACCAAATTATTATTTAAAATTTTTTTTTCTAAAAGAACCGAACAAGATACTACTGGTCCACAAAAAGCACCTCGACCTACTTCATCGATCCCGATCACTTGATTTTTAATATCATCCAATAACAATTTAACTAACAATAACCAAATTTTTGATTTATTGATATTTTAGATAAATTAAATTAAATTTAAATTACTAATTTACAAATAATGAAACATTATAAAAATAATATACTTAGAGGATTTGTTAATTTAAAAAATATGACTAGGATAAGTATATACTTAATCATTTGTAATTTGCTTTTTTTTTCTAAGATAACCTTGTCTAAAAATGTCTTAGATGTCATTTCCAAAAATAAAGATCTCACTACTTTCAATTCATATTTAGAAAAAACAGGTTTAGATAGAGTTTTAGAAAAAAAACTTCCTTGGAACTGGACAATTTTTGCTCCAAGTAATAAGGCTTTTAAGGAAGCACCCAAGCTCCTAAAAGATGAAATATTAAATGACGAATTCTTAAGTAAGAACATACTTATGGATCACATTATGACAGGGCATAAAACAAGTCTTGACATTGACGAAAGAGTAACAACCCAAATAACAGTTAGTAACAAACCACTGCAAATATATAAAAGTCGAAATCTATTTGTCAAAGATATGGTTGTTGTTCAAGAAAATCTCATTGGCGACAATGGGGTTGTCCACATGATTGATTGCATAATGTATGTCCAACCGAGTTCTGATGATGATAGACTAACTCAAGAGATTAAAGAGAAATATCCAATAACTTCTTGTTGCATGCATAATGAAGCAGAAATTAATTCTTTTAAAAAAGCTACTAAAAATCGTTTTTAAAAAAAAATAAGCTTTCTAAAATTATTTTTTATTCATCTAACCTTGGCATCAATTCGACTAAGTTACATGGCTTTGTTGTCGAGTCCAACTGAAATTTTATGATTTCATCCCAGGCATCTTTGCATGCACCTGGTGAACCAGGTAATGCAAAGATAAAAGTTTTATTGACTAATCCAGCAATTGCTCGAGATTGAAGAGAAGAAGTGCCAATTTTTTTAAAACTAATGTATCTAAATATTTCACCAAATCCAGGTATCTCTTTAGTAATAATTTCTTTTAAAACTTCTGGGGTAGAATCTCTTCCAGTCAACCCTGTACCACCTGAAGAAATAATAACATGCGTACTTTTTTTTTTAAGAATTTTAGATATTTCCTCTTTGATAAGAGTCGGTTCGTCTTTTACGAATAATTTACTAATTAAAATATGCCCAGATTCTTTTATTCTATCTTCAAGAATTTTACCTGATTTGTCTGAGGACATTGTTCTTGTATCAGAAATGATCAATATAGAAATATTTAAACTTTTGAATGGTTGAGATTCATTATTCATCTTGCAAAATATTATTAGAATTAATAAATTCGTCAATCTCTAATAAATCATCCCACATAGTTTTTTTCTCAATTGGATTTCTCATTAAATACGCTGGATGAAAAATAGCTCTAGCTTCAATCTTTAAATCATTTTCTTTGTCTTCATAAATGTGTTTTTTGCCTCGAATTTTGTTATTCCTTCCTTTGAGTTCAACAAATTTTTCGCAGCAATACTTCCGACAAAAACTAAAAGTTTTGGTTTAATTATTTTTATATGTTTTTAGTATATGGAAGACAAACTGATATTTCTTTTCGTTTGGGGTTCTATTACGGTGGACGCCAAAAACCATGTTGGTAATGTAAATATTGTTTCTTGATAAATTGATAAATGAAAGCATTTTATCCAATAATTTACCCGCCTCTCCTACAAATGGTTTTCCATCAATG
The DNA here is from genome assembly GCA_019650635.1 of Alphaproteobacteria bacterium. GTDB lineage: Bacteria > Pseudomonadota > Alphaproteobacteria > Methylaequorales > Methylaequoraceae > Methylaequor. The sequence goes on from BOXE01000002.1 coordinate 119,633, forward strand.
TCCTCATTGGCTCCTGGTGCTTCTCCTATGAACATAATGTTTGCATCATAATTTCCGTCATAAAGAACAAGATTTGTTGCTACATCTTTTAGGCTGCAATCAAGATCGAGTATAAGAGATTTTAAATTATTAATAGCTGCTAATTTTGATTCTATTATTTTTTCAGTTTTTTTGCTTTCTTTCATTTTTTTAATGTAATGTTTTTTTAGAATCAACCTTTAATTTCATCTTATTTCTTTGAACTGGAGAGATGCAATCTGTGATTCCTAAAAATTTATAAAAATTCAATAAAAGACTTTATGTTTTTAATATTCATTAATATATATATTTAATAACAATTATTATAATATAAATTTATAGTGGAAGAAAATAAATGAATATTACAAGAGAAAAATGCTTACGATCTTGTGATTCTTTGGCGCAGGGCCCTCAGGTTTGTCTGCAGCAACAATTTTAAAAAATTGTATGTAAAAAATGAGCCAAAGTTATCAGTTTGTGTTTGTGGAAAGGTTCTGAAGTTGATTGCTATATTCTATCTGGAGCGATACTTGAACCTAGAGCACTTAATGAATTGATTGAAGACTGGAAAACCGAAGAAGACTGTCCTGTTAAAGTTCCAGTAAAAAAGGAATCCCTCAAGTTTCTAACTGAAACAAACTCTTATGAAATCCCTGGAATTTTTACTCCATCAGTAATGCATAATAAAGGAAACTTTATAATATCCCTTGGAAATTTCTGTAAGTGGCTGGCAAAAAAGGCTGAAGATTTAGGTGTAGAGATTTATCCAGGCTTCAGCGCATCAGAATTATTAATTGAAAATGACAAGCTGAATGGAATTATAACTGGTGACCTAGGGATAGACAAAAATGGTGAGAGAGGACCCAATTTTGAGCCTGGAATTGAAATTCATTCTAAATATACTTTATTTGCTGAAGGATGCAGAGGACATTTAGGCAAAAGACTTATAAATCAATTTAAGCTAAGACAAAATTCTCAACACCAGACATACGGAATTGGATTAAAGGAGTTATGGGAGGTTAAACCCGAAAACTCTAATCCTGGAGAAGTATTTCACTCTATTGGCTGGCCTTTGGACAATGAAACATATGGTGGATCATTTTTATACCATTTAGATAAAAATTTAGTTTCATTCGGTTTTGTTATTGGGTTAGATTATAAAAACCCTCATTTGTCTCCATATGAGGAATTTCAGAGATTTAAGCTGCATCCTAAAATAAAACACATTTTCGAAGGTGGTAGAAGAATATCTTATGGTGCAAGAGCATTAAATGAGGGAGGGTTTCAATCATTACCTAAACTTTCTTTTCCAGGAGGAGCTATTTTAGGTTGTGATGCTGGAACACTTAATACGCCAAAAATTAAAGGAACACATACTGCAATGAAATCAGGTATGATAGCATCAGATTTGGTTTTTAAAGAATTGATATCAGACAGTCGAAATGATGAGATATCAAATTTAAATAAATCATTTATGAATTCATGGGCAGGTCAAGAGCTTAAAAATGCGAGGAATGTAAGACCATCCTTTAAATACGGTTTGAAGATTGGTATGATGCTTTCTGGAATAGATCAAATAATTTTCAGAGGAAAAGCTCCTTGGACTTTAAAACACGCGGAAGAGGATCACCTTGCATTGAAAAAGAAAGATGAAGCCAAAATAATCGAATATCCTAAGCCAGATGGAAAAATTACTTTTGATAAATTAACAAATGTATCTTTTACTTCAACTTATCACGAAGAAAACCAACCGTGTCATTTAAAATTAAATGATGAAAAACTTGCAATTTCAAATAACCTTTTACTATACGACTCACCAGAACAACGATATTGTCCTGCTGGAGTTTATGAAATACTTTATGATAGCGGTTCACCAAAATTGAATATTAATTCTCAAAACTGCATTCATTGTAAAACCTGTGATATAAAGGATCCATTACAAAATATTAATTGGATTACTCCTGAGGGAGGAGGAGGGCCTAATTATACTAATATGTAAACTAATTTTAACTGTTGTTATTTTTTTATCAATAACATTTAAAGGTTACACAAATGATTTTAAATCTAGTAAATACGGAAGCTATTTATCTTGGGATTATGCAAAAGATAACAGAGATTTAGAAAATCTTAAAAACCTTTTAAAGCAAATTGATTTAAAGAAAATAGAAGATTCTAGTCTAGAAGAGGTTTTTTTTGAATCAGTAATTTTTGATGAATGGACAAAAGCAGAGGAAATAAGTTCTATTTTATTAGAAAAAGACAAAGATAATTTTTCAGCTAATCTTTTTAAATTTTTTCTTAGTTTTGTAAATGGTCAAGATTCGGATCAATATCTCAAAAAAGTGGATTATAAATATCTTGATTCAAATTTCCTAAATTCAATATTAATTTGGAAAAATTATGATAAGGAAAATATTGAAATATCAAATGATAATAATTGTGTCCCATTGATTTGTCTTCATTCTGCACTAATCTTAAAATTAAAAGGAGAAAACAAAGAAGCTCAAAATTTTTTTAACAAGATAGAAGATGAGAAATTTGTTTCCTACAGAATTAAAGAGTTGCTTTTACTCAATGCAATTCAAGAGGAAAAAAAATCTGCAAACACAATCTTAAATCAGATTAATTCTTACGATCTTAATATTAAAAATTTTGACTTGAATTACTTATTAAATAATCAAAAACTTCTGAATCCTGTAGAAAACAAACAAGATGGAATGGCAGAAGTTTTGTATAACATTTCTAGTTGGTTTTTTTCGAAAGATCTTTATAAATACTCGACCTTTTTTGGAAAAATTTCATTAAAGTTGAGACCAGATTTTAATGCAATGAAACTCTTACTTTTAGGAAACTTTGAAAAACTTGGTTATAAGAATCTCGGGATAAATTACGCAAAAAACCTGAATACCGACAATCTCTATTATTATAAGTTTTTGAGAATGAAACTCTCTTTATTTGAAGATCTAAATAAGGACGAGGAATTTATATTAGATTTAAAAAAATTCACCCAAACATATCCTGATAAAATTGAAATGAAAATTTTATTAGCTAATAAGTATCGAAAATTGGAACAATATGAAAAAGCTATTAAGATTTATTCTGAAATTATAAATAATAAATCATTACCAGCAAATTGGAATATTTTTTATTCTAGAGGTATTTCTTATGAAAGAATGAATGACTGGAATAAAGCTGAAAAAGATTTAAAAGAAGCAATGAGACTTAATCCTGATGATCCGTATATACTCAATTATCTTGCTTACAGTTGGTTGGATAGAAATAAAAACGTAGAAAAAGCTCTTTCATTGCTTAAGAAGGCTGTCGAAATTGAACCTGATGATGCGTATATAATAGATTCGTTAGGGTGGGCATTCTTCTTATCAGATCAAACCGACAAGTCGATATTTTTTCTAGAAAAAGCAGTTTCAATTCTTCCTGATGATGCAACTCTAAATGATCATTTGGGAGATGCCTACTGGAAGGCAGGAAGACAGAGTGAAGCAAAATCACAATGGAAAAGAGTATTGATTTTAGATCCTCAATTTAAGAAGAAAAATGTAATTAATTCTAAGATTAAAAATGGACTCTAAAAGTTGACTATTACGATAACAAAATTATCACCTGCAAAGATAAATTTATTCCTTGAAGTCAAAAATAAAAGAAATGATGGATATCACGATATTCAAAGTCTTATGACTTTTTGTGATTTTGGAGATATGCTCTGTGTAAGTAAATCCAATGATTTTAGAATTAAGCTTGATGGTCCATTTTCAAGTTCTTTAATTAATAAAGAAAATTTAATTCATAGAACACTTAATAAATTGGAAGATTTATTTGAGAGAAACTTTAATGTTGAAGTAGTTTTAAAAAAAAATTTACCAATTGCTTCCGGAATGGCAGGTGGGTCTTCAAATGCGGCTACCTTTATTAAATGTGTAAAAGAAATTTTTAAGCTTGAAGAAGTGGATGGTTTTAATGAATTATTATTATCTTTAGGAGCTGATGTTCCATTCTGTTATAACGGCAAAACAGCATTAGTCACTGGAATTGGAGAAAATATAAAATTTACTAAAAAAGTGAAAGAATATTTTGTTCTTTTAGTCAATCCAAACATTGAAGTATCAACAAAAGAAATCTTTAACAATATCAATTTTAAAGATATCTCTTATAAAGAGGATAAAATAATCTTATCAAATTTAATTAAACTCGAATTTTTTAAAGATAGATCTAATCACCTGGAAAATTATGCAATAAAACAATTTAAGATAATTGGAGAAATTTTATCATATTTATCAAAGATTAAAGGAAGTGTCTTAAGTAGAATGACAGGTTCCGGTGCAACGTGTTTTGCATTGTTTGATTGTATTGAAGACTTGGAAGAAGCTGAATATCTTACTACCAAAAGATTTAAGGATTGCTGGATAAAAAGTACGAAATTGAAAAATAATATTAAGGATAAAACTTGTATAAAATATTAAAAATGATTATGTTTAAAAAACTTAATGGGGTGTGGCCAAGTGGTAAGGCACCGCTTTTTGGTAGCGGCATTCGTAGGTTCGAATCCTACCACCCCAGCCAATAAAAAAATGAATAAGGAAGTTTTCTTCTCTTTGAATAATGCGAGCTTTTCAATTGGAAAACTAAAATTATTAAGAGACATTTCAATATCAGTTCACGAAAACGACAAGATAGCGCTTGTTGGAAAAATGGTGTTGGCAAGTCAACTCTTCTTAGGATAATAAACGGAACAAATTCGTTAGATAGTGGAGATTTTTGGTTAGGTCCTTCAATCAGTGTTGGGACATTAAACCAAAAAAATACCCAATCAAGTCCATTAAATGTTTTAGAATTCCTTAAATCTCAAAATTTAGAAGATAATGAAATTATAGAATCCAGAATTGAAAAGATCACAAATGAAATAAAAATAGATAAATTCAAAATTATAGACGAGTTGTCGGGAGGAGAAAAAGAAAATTAGCACTCTCTAAACTGCTACTTTGAAACCCGATTTGCTCTTGCTTGATGAGCCAACAAATCATTTAGACATTGAGTCAATTAAATGGCTAGAAAATTTTTTGAACAATGAATTTAGAGGTTCATTTCTAGTAATAAGCCATAATAGAGACTTTTTAAAAAATGTGACTAATAAAGTCTTTTGGATGGATAGGGGAAAAATAAAGACATCCTCAAAGGGTTTTTTTAATTTTGATATATGGCAAGATTCTTTAATTGAGCAGGAAAAACGTGAATTAAGAAATCGTAAAAAATATTTAGATGATGAAATTGCTTGGTTAAATCGAGGAGTAAAAGCTAGAAGAAAAAGGAACATTAAAAGAAAAGATAATATTTACAGTATGAAAAGTTCTTATGATGAAGAAAAAAAAGAATTTATGAAATCAATTTCGAAGATTAAAATATCTAATGATGCAACTGAATTAGAAGACGGACCGAATGTTTTGATCAATTTTATAAATGTAAATAAAAGTTTTAAAAAAAAAAATGGTTTCATAAATATTTTAAATGATTTCAGTTTTAAGTTGATGCGAGGTGAAAAAATAGGAATTATTGGACGTAATGGAATTGGAAAATCTACTTTTTTAAATTTAGCCTCACACAAAATACAACCTGACTCAGGAAATATAAAAATCAGAAAGAAATTGAACTTTAGTTTCTTTGATCAAACTGGTGAGCAATTTGAGGATAAAAAAACGATAAAAAAGAATTTGATTCCAAGCGGAGGTGATTACATCGATGTTGGGAATAAGAAGATGCATATTTGTGGATATTTGAAGAATTTTCTTTTTGAACCAAAGGACGTAGACAGAAATTTAATTAGTTTGTCTGGTGGAGAGAGGAATCGTCTTCTCTTAGCTAAAATATTAGCTAAACCTAATGAAATTTTAATTTTAGACGAACCAACCAATGATCTTGATATCGAAACAATTGACTTGCTTATTGACTTTTTAAATATGCACAAAGGTTCATCATTAATAAGTTCTCATGACATTGATTTTTTAGAAAAAACTTGTCATAGATTTTTCTTTTTCGACGGTTCTGGAATTATAAAGTTTTCAAATAAACCGGAAATATGTAATGTTAAGACTGTTGATGAAAGTATAAAAAAAGACAAAAAAGAGAAACCAATCAGTTCTGAAAAACTTATTAATAAGATTCTTAAAAAAATTCAAAATAAAGAAGATCACATAACTGATTTAACAAGCGAATTAGAAAAAACTAATTTTTCATCGAAACAAGGAAGTAATTATAATTATTTGGTAAATGAATTGAAAAAAGCACAGTTTGAACTTAACTCTCTTGAAAAGGAGTGGATTGATATTGAAGAAAGAATGATACGTGATGATTAAATCAAATTCTTTTAAAATCAGTATATTGTTTTTTGGTATTTTTTTATCAATAATACCAGACATTTTAAATCTCAATGAGGCTTTACAAGTGATGAGAAAGTTGGTGATAAGAATGTTGATTTTAATGATTTTTTGTTGGCTAACTGAAATTATACCTATTTCTATTACGGCATTGCTTCCAATATTATTTTCTCCCTTTTTTTTAGAAATTAAATTTACAGAAATTTTGAGTCACTATGCAAGTTCAGTTGTTTTTCTTCTTTTAGGAGGATTTATTTTGGCTCAAGGTTTTGAAAAGAGTCAGTTGCATAGAAGAATTGCTTTAAAAACACTTTTAGAATTTGGTAAGACACGTAAGAGAATAATTTTCATTATAATGTTTGCCTACAGCATTTTTTAGTATGTGGTTATCCAATACAGCAACATGTTTATTAATGCTTCCAATAGTGAAGAACATACTTGATAGTAATTTTAATACTTCAGATGATAATGAATTTTCTAAATTTCTTATACTCTCAATAGCTTATGCTTCCTCTATTGGAGGTATGGCTACTCCAATTGGAACAATACCTAATGCAGTTATGATTGGTTTTCTAAAAGAAACCATAATATTGAAATTGATTTTGTTCAGTGGTTCACATTTGGTTTTCCTTTGGTATTAATTTACTTTTCTTACTTTTTGATATCTGGACTAAAGTTTGAAAATAAAAATATTGATAGAACGTTTATTAGTAAGAAATTTCAAGAATTGGGAAATTTTTCTTTTAAAGAAAAAGTAACAGTTTTTATATTAACGCTGACTTTAAGTCTATGGATTCTTAAAAATACACTAAATGAAGCTTTCGGAATTAATTTAAATGACGCAGTAATAGCAATATTTGGATCTTTTCTTTTCTTTATAATACCAATAAAAAAATCAAATTTCATTCTTTCATCTGATTGGTATAGAAATATCCCTTGGAACGTTCTCATTCTTTTTGGAGGTGGACTTTCCATGGCATCTCTTATAACTTCGACAGGACTTGCAAATGAATTTTCTAAAATTTTTTACTTTTTAACTCATTTAAATTATTAACCCTAATATTTATAATTGCCATAATCACTTCTTTTTTGACAGAATTTACAAGTAATACTGCAACTACTTTCCTTCTATTACCAATCTTAAGTATATTTGCCTTAAATAATAATATGGATGTGATCAATTTAACATTACCATTTGTACTTGCTGCCAGTTGTGCTTTTATGATGCCGATAGCAACCCCACCAAATGCAATAGTTTACTCAAGTAATAAGTTTAAAATCTCATTTATGGCTTCAAATGGTTTTTTTATTAATTTGATTTCTGTTACAATAATATCCCTTTATGTTTACTTTTTTAATAATTTCTAAAACTTTACAATGAAAAATATTGCTATTTTGGTTGATTTGGAGCTAACAACTCACGCAGGTGGACATGTGAAATTCTGGGAAAGAGTAAGCTACTCAATAAAAAATTCCTATTCAAAATTCCATTTTTCGCTTTTTTTTCTAGGTGACAGCTTTAAGAAAAAAAAGATAGGAGAGAACGTTACTTTCTACACATTAAAGCCGATAATATCATCAAAAGTTCTTAAACATCTTGGAGTAGATGCTGATGCAACAGATTTATTTCCAATTAATCCAAGACTATTTATGATTTTAAAAGACTTTGATTTAATTCACACAACAGATCAACTTTTTACAATGGCAAAAACAGGACTATATGCTTCAAGATTTTGGAAAATCCCACTGACAACTTCTTTACATACTGATACACCTTCGTATTCAGGATATTACATTAAGAAAATTTTTAAAAACTTTCCAAGGTTAGTTTACTATTTGTTTATAGACAAAATAAAACTGCATCAAAGAATTCCTAAAAAACAAAAGTTGAGAATGAATAATTATCTTATGAATTGTGATAAAGGAATGATCAACGATGAGATCAATTTTAAAAAATATAACTTTCAGTCAGATGTTTTGGATAAAATAACAAAGTTATCTAGAGGTGTTGACAAAAATATTTTTAAAAGAAAAAAAATTGATAAAAAATATTTTTTAAAAAAATACGAAATATCAAAGGAAGATAAAATTATTTTATTTTGTGGCAGAATTCATGAATTAAAAGGCGTCTTTCTACTTTCAAAAATTCATAAAATTCTAAAGAAACGAATAAAGATAGTTTCTATTTTAGCTGGTCAAAACATTCATGGTGATAAATGTCTAGAAATTGGAGGTAGTAAAATTAAGTTGATAGGTTATGTTGACCAGAATGAAATTTCTAATTTATATAATTTATGTGATCTATTTGTATTTCCCTCTAAATATGAGATTGGTCCACAAGTAGTTTTAGAAGCAAAATCATGTGGTGCCATACCGGTAGTTTATCCAACAGGGGGTGGAAAGAGAATATCTAAAAGTGGAGAGGATGGAATTGTAATTAAGGAATATGATTCAACAGTTTGGGCTTCAGAGATTAAAAAACTTTTAAACGACAAAAAAAAAATTAATTATATGAGAAGTAAGATTTTAAATGAATTCAAACCAATGTCCTGGAAGAAAATATTTCAGAAATTTTTTATCGACGAGTGGAATTTGATTCTTAAATGAAAAACATTTTATTTATAATACCTCACCCAGATGACGAGATTGTAGGAAGTTGTTGTATAATTAAAAGATATATAAGCAACAAAAAAAATATTTTTTTATTTTTTGTCACAAATGGAGTTATTTCCTCAAGTTCTTCTTGGTTTTGGAATAAAAAAAAAGTCGAAAATATGATAGATATTAGAAAAAAGGAAATGAAATTAAGTGTGAAAAAACTAGGTGTTAAAACTATTTATTTTCAAAATATCTCAACAAGAACATTAAAAGATAAAATTTTTAGGACCTACGACAAGATTCGTAAAATTATAATTTCACAAAAAATAGATGCGTTATTCTGTCCAGCCTATGAAGGAGGTCATCAGGATCACGATGTTTCAAATTTTATTTGTTCAAAGTTGAAAAATTATTGCAAGGTTTTTGAGTTTCCAGAATATAATTATTTCAACAATAAAATAAATTGTAACAAATTTATAAAAAATGATGATAATTTAACAATTTTGAACCTTACGGAAGAAGAAAAAGAATTTAAGAAAAATTGTTTAAAAATATATAAATCCGAAAAGAAAAATCTTAATTACATAAATATCAATGTCGAATCATTTAGACCTTTAAAAGATTACGACTATTCTAAGCCAGCTCACTCTGGTGTCCTCTTCTATAGAAGGTTCAGTTTATTTTCTTGGCATCCTCGAGTTGATGGTGATAAACCAGAGTATGTGTGTAAAAAAATTACAGAATCAAAAATTTTTAAATAAATGACAAAGATTAAATTTTTATTTTTTCTTGCTTTAGGAATTTTTATATTTCATTGGGTATACAAATTCTTTGCTGGACCTGAATCAATACAATTAATACTGAATGCTAAATACAAAATTTTTTATCTTGTAATAGCTCACATACCAACACTTTATTTTGACAGTTTGGCATGGATAATATTAATGATGAAAAACAAATTATCAACGAAAACTGCATTTATAATAACATGGATCTCACAAACTTCTGGGAAATTTATACCTTCAGGAAATATTACTGGTGAATTTGTTAGATTTTATCTTGCTAGAAGAAGTGGACAGAAATTTAGCGAAGCTTCATCAACGGTTTTAATGGATTTATTTATTGCAACTTTTTCATTATTTATAATTGGTCTTGCAGCTTTAATTTTTATTGTTTTTTCTCTCAAATCAAATTTAATTCTTAATCAATTTCAATATTTAATTTTGGCGTTCTCTTTAATTTCCTTAGGCACTTTATTTTTTCTCCTTATAATAAGAAAAAGAGTAATTTCTAAATTTTTAGTGAGTACAAAAAAATTTGAATTTTTAAGTAAAAAAAATATTTTTAATCTTCTGCGATTAGATATTTCTCTTAACAAATTAAGTCATAGAAAATGGCGTTTGCTGAGTGCAGTTGTGTTGAGACTAATGGGTTGGATTGCCGGTGCTTTTGAGATTTACGTTTTTTTTTGGGTTATAGGTGTTGATGCTAAAATTACTGATGTAATAATAATAGAATCAGTTACAGCTATTATTAGATCAGCTGCTTTTTTCATACCTTCAGCTATAGGTGTTCAAGAGCTTGCTTTTGTGATTGTTGGAGAGCTAGTAGGATATTCTAGTATAGTTTCTTTTTCAGTTGCTATTGGAAGAAGATTGAGGGAAATAATGGTAGGAATTCCCGCAATAATTACTTGGATTTTTATTTTTAGAAAGCAATCAAATCACTTTAATTAATTCAACTTTATTGTATTGAAGTGAGTATTTCTCGAAAATGCTATCTAAATTAATTTTAGCTTGCTTTGGTTTGATACTAATAAAAAAGGTATTTGGTCCGGTTCTATTTCTTATTACTGGCATAGAAGTTTTAATATTGCATTCATTAAGATTTTCAAAAATATATTTTAAGTGATCAAAAGTTTTCTTCCTAAAGGACTGAAATTGACAAAATATTATGATTTTATTATTTTGAAGATAAGTTTTACAGTCCTCAGTTAAAACATACTTCATAGAGTTTTTTCCGGTTTTATCTATTACGAATCCATTGTCTGGGTCTAAAAAAATTATTTGTTCATCTCGATGATGATGTAATGACTGTTCAAGCCACTTTTTTCTGTTGTTAAATTTAATAGGTTCATTAAAAAAATTTATATATTTTTTCAAATGCGTTTCGTTAGTAAAAAGCTCTAAATTTCTAAATTTTTTTTTTTGGAATTTTTTGAATTCATTTATTATAACTTTATCATATAACTTCAATTCCTCATCATGTAGAAATTTTCGCTTTTCACCGTCCTTTTTTTTTAATTCAAAGGGTCCAATTTCAGCTGGATTTACAAGATACCAATTCAATCCTACTTTCATATTAAGTTGAGTACTTAAAAATTTTAAGAAAAGAAATTTAAAATAATCGTGAATATCTCCTAGGTAACGCTCTTGCATAATTGATTAAAAAATAAACATTAACTTAGTAGTGCATAAATATTAGTCAAAATTAAAATCCAAAATAGTAATAATAAATAAATTATACAATTAAAACAATACTTTACATAGATTATTATAATTTTGGCACAGTTCCTGCATATCTCTTCCATTAACAATAATAATATCTTAATAGGGAGAAAATATGATTTCTTATATTTTTAACAGGAATGTTAAGTTTAACCTAAATAAAATATTAAACTTTTCATTCTTTGCATTATTTTTACTACTCTCAGTAAATGTTAATGCACAAGATGCAGCAGAAGCCGCCCCTGCTGTTTCATCAGAAGTAGCGTATATTTTAAATACGTTTCTTTTTTTAGTTTGCGGATTTTTAGTAATGTTTATGGCCGCTGGTTTTTGTATGCTTGAGGCCGGTCAAGTCAGGAGTAAAAACACTGCTGTAATTTGTCTTAAAAACATAGGCTTATTTTCAATTGCTGGCTTAATGTATTTTTTAGTTGGCTACAATTTAATGTACGACGGTGTTGATGGTGGATACATGGGATCTTTTTCATTGTTTGATAGAAGCTCAGACGTTGATTTAGAAACTGGTTATGCTGCAGCTTCTGATTGGTATTTTCAGATGGTTTTTGTTGCAACTACAGCATCAATAGTTTCCGGAGCATTAGCGGAAAGAATTCTTATTTGGCCTTTCTTTCTTTTCATAGCCATATTAACTGGACTTATCTATCCAATTGCTGGTTCTTGGCAATGGGGTGGAGGTTGGTTAAGTGAAATGGGTTTCTCTGATTTCGCTGGATCAACTTTAGTTCATTCAGTAGGAGGATGGGCTGCATTAGCTGGTGCAATCTTATTGGGTTCAAGAGATGGAAAATATTCAGCAGATGGCAAGGTTAATGTTATACCTGGTTGTTCTCTTCCGATGACAACACTTGGTGTATTCATCCTGTGGCTCGGTTGGTTTGGTTTTAACGGAGGGTCTCAACTAGCTTTAGGATCTGGAGCTGATGCAACAGCTGTTGCAGACATTTTTGTTAATACAAATCTTGCAGCTGCTGGTGGAGTTTTAGCATGTATGATTGTAAGTAAAGCAACAAATAGTCACACTAATATTGCAGCAACCTTAAATGGTGCTATTGCTGGTTTAGTAGCAATCACCGCTGAACCGCTTACTCCTTCAATGGGTCAAGCCGTGATTATTGGTGCAATTGGCGGTATAATTTGCATGTACGGTATGAAGTTACTTGATATGTTAAAAATTGACGATGTTGTTGGCGCGATTCCTGCCCACCTTTTCGCTGGAATTTGGGGCACACTGGTTGTTGCCTGGACAAATCCAGATGCGTCTCTAGGTGTCCAAGCTATCGGTGTAGTTTCTTATGGATTATTCACCGTGATTATGAGTTTTATTGTCTGGTTTGTGATAAAAGCTGTGATTGGAATAAGAGCATCGAAAGAAGATGAGGAATATGGTCTTGATATGAGTGAATTAGGCACTGTTTCTTATCCAGACTTTAATAAATCCAAATAAACTGACTCCCCATAGATAGATAGTGAGTTCTAAATTTTAGAACTCACTTATCTATTTTTACAATCAAGTGGATTCAAACTTACTTTTTTCAAATTCAGCTCTAAAGAATAATCAGGATAATCGTACCTAAAAAAACTGGCTATTCCTTGATTATTTAGGTGAAGCGTTTGCTCAAAAATTGGAGTTTGCACCTTATCTTGATAATATGCCATCCTTACTTTTCTAAACTTATTTTTAATACCCTTGTCTAATTTTTTTTTATCTACAGAAACAACCTCATCAGTGAAGAATACTGAAATATTAAAATATTTGTCTGGAATTGTTCCTTCATAAACATTACGTACTATTAACTTTTTTCCTGATTCAAGGTTATCTAAAACATCTTCTAAAAATTTATGAGGAAAAATAACATCTTTTGAAAAATTATATTCTTTATCAGTTTGCTCAAACTTAATATTCAGACTTTCCTTTCTTTCAGCTTTACCGTAGTGTCTCTCAACAACTTCTGCGTCTTCCTTTACCTCTAAAACAAATTCCATTTTGTTGCCATCGCTCATTTCGTTTAATGAGTAATTAATTTCGCTAACAGTTCCAACACCATGAGAATTTACAAATCTTGTCATCATCCTTTGAGTAGTGACCCAAGATTGTTCACAGTTATTGATCCAATCAATTAACAAGTAACCCGACGCTTTATCGACATATGTTTTCCAGGAACTCTAGGAGAATCAATTTCGGCTAGTGAAATATCATATTCGCTTTGAAATGATAGAAGTTTAGCAGTTGCAATATTAGGGTTACATAAGAAGAAAATGGAGAGTGTTAAAAGAAGATTTTTAAATTTTTTCATGTTATATATGTTGTTAAATTTACTCATTTTATTAAAGTGGATTAGCATAATATTTTTTTTTAAATGATTAAAGCTTTAATTTTTCTATTAGTTATTTTATTTGTTTTCTTTCTCTTTTTTTTTTCTTCAAAATTTAAAAGAAAAACACTGGTTTTATCTCTATCAATTTTAATAATTGTAATGTCTGTTTTAACACTAGCTTTATTTTTATTAGAGAATAATTCCGAGGAAAAGTTGTATATTCCACCTAAATATGACGGAGAAAAGGTAATTCCAGGGTTTTTTGATGAAAAAAATTAACAATTTTGATCTGGTTTGCAAAAACCTTGGCATTCCTATTGTTTTTATAAGGAAGATTGAAAAGTCGTTAAAAAAATTTAATGGTAAAATATACATCGTAGGGGGAAATGTAAGAGATTTAATTTTGAATAAGTCAATAATTAATCATCCTGATCTTGTTGTAAATTTAGATTTGGAAAAATTATTATACTGTCTTGAAAAAGCCAAAATTAGGTTCCTAAAAATTGGTGAAAAGTTTGGTTCTATTGTTGTTTTACACAAGAAATTTAAATTTGATGTTACTGTTATGAGAAAAGACATAAAAACAGACGGAAGGTGGGCAAAGATAAAATTTACAGATAATCTTATAGAGGATTCGAAAAGAAGAGATTTTACTTTTAATTCAATATATTGTGATACTGATGGTCATCTTGTTGATCCAAATAATGGAATAAATGACTTGATAAAAGGAAATGTTAGATTTATCGGTGATCCTAACAAAAGAATTAAGGAGGATTACCTGAGAATATTAAGGTTTTTTCGATTTTCATTAGAAATTTCAAATTCTGTAGATCACAAAATAAGTTGTTTATGTGAAAAATATTTTAAAAATCTTAAATCATTGTCTTATGAAAGAAGGATGAAAGAGACAGAAAAAATACTGTTAAATAATAATTTAAAAAAAAAAGAAATAATTTTGTCATTAAAAAATTTACTTGAATTTACTTTTGAGTCAAAGCTTAACTTTACTAACTTCACTGAACTCTGCATTTTTGAATCATTAATTAATAAAAAAAGTTTTGAAAGAAGATTAAAATTTTTACTGAGAAATAATAAAGATATTCCCAACTTTTTTTTAAAAAGTTCGACGACACATTTTAAAAAAAGATTGAAGAGTCAAATTAATTTTAAAAATTACTCTAATAGGGAATTGAATATGAATTTATTAAAATTCAATAAAATATATATTACTGACCAATTAATCATCGACTGTGTTAAAAATAAAATTTCACGAAATTATTTTGATAAATATTTAATGAAAATAACTAACTACAAAACAAAAAAAATTCCACTGACGGGAGAAGATCTTTTAAAAATGGGTTTTAAGCCTGGTAAAACAATTGGAGAAATACTTACAAGGTTGGAGACTTTTTGGGTGGAAAAAGATTTTAAATGCTCTAAAAATGAATGCAAAAAATTTGTTCAAAAATTTTTACCATGAAGCCATAGGTGGAAGAGACATAAAGATGGCCTCTATGTTTCCATCTGTCTCTAAACCAAACTTTGTACCTCTATCATATAATAAATTGAATTCTACATATCTTGATCTTCTATGATATTGTAATAATTTATCATTATTATTCCAAGGTAATTCAATTGTTCTTTGAACAATCTTTTTGTATGTGCTAATAAATGTTTTTCCAACGTTGCTAACAAAATTCATATCCGAATTCCAATCATCAGAATTTAAATAATCAAAGAATATTCCACCTAATCCTCTTGATTCATTTCTATGCGGCAAAAAAAAATAATCATCACACCATTTTTTGTATTTTTTGTACGAACCTTTTTTGTAATCATTACATGTCTTTTCAAGCTCACCATGAAAATAATTCGCAATTTTTTAGATTCCCCAGAATTTTTGTCGCTTGGCGTAATATCAATTCCCCCTCCAAACCATGATTTTTGGGTTACAATATATCTAGTATTCATGTGTATAGCTGGAATTTTTGGTGAAAATGGATGAATAACTAAAGAAATACCTGATGCCCAAAATCCTGAATTACGTTCTGTTCCAGGAATTTTTCCTTTTAGTTTTTTTGATAATTGACCAAACACTGTTGAAACATTTACTCCTGCTTTCTCAAAAACATCTCCTCTCAATAGTCGCATTTCACCTCCTCCAAGCTTATTTGATCCTGTTTTATCTCTAGTCCATTTTTTTTTTGAGAAAAGATTTTTTGATTTCTTATTTTTATTTTCTATTAACTCGAGCTCTTCGCAAATATGATTTTGAAGATGTTTAAACCATTCTTTAGCGATCTTTTTATTTTTATCTATATTTTTCATTGTTTTGCGCTAAAAATTTTTTATATTATAATTAAACTTAGTATGATTAGGAAGATATGTCAGAAAAAGATTTAAAAGATAATGAATTATCAGACTCAGTCGATGAAGAAAAACGGGATTTCCTTTTTATAACCACAGCCGGACTTGCAGTAGCTGGAGGTGCTGTGACAGCTTTTTCTTTAATCGATACAATGAATCCTGCTAAAGATGTTTTAGCCCTATCCACAACTGAAGTGGATCTTGCACCCATAGAGGAAGGTCAAAGTTTAACAGTTATGTGGAGAGGAAAACCAATATTTATTAGACATAGAACATCTGAAGAAATAAGAACGGCTAACAATACGTCAGTCAATGAGTTAAAACACATGGCTAGTGATGAATCAAGGGTAAAGAACCCCAAATGGTTAGTAGTTGTTGGTGTTTGTACACATTTGGGCTGTGTGCCCTTAGGACAGAAAGTTGGTGATAACAAAGGTGAATTTGGAGGATGGTTCTGTCCTTGTCATGGATCTCATTATGATACGTCAGGAAGAATTAGAAAGGGCCCTGCTCCACTAAATCTTGAAGTTCCTCCATACGACTTTGTTTCTGACGATATTATTAAAATAGGATAAGAATATGAAAGAAAAAGAAACTGAAAATAAGAAAGGTATCTCTAATTGGATAGATAAAAGATTACCAGTATTCACATTCATTAATCATAATCTTAGAGATTATCCAACCCCAAAAAATTTAAATTATTTTTGGAATTTTGGTTCTTTAGCTGGAGTCACACTTGTTATAATGATTGTTACCGGAATTCTCTTAGCAATGCAATACACTGCTAATACAGAAATTGCTTTCGACAGCGTTGAGAGAATCATGAGAGACGTCAACAATGGATGGTTACTTAGATATATACATATGAATGGTGCATCAATGTTCTTCATAATAGTTTACATTCACATGTTTAGAGGACTTTATTATGGCTCATACAAATATCCAAGGGAAATATTGTGGATGCTTGGAGTGGTTATTCTTTTTTTAATGATGGCAACAGCTTTCATGGGATATGTCTTGCCCTGGGGGCAAATGAGTTTTTGGGTGCAACAGTAATTACTAATTTGTTTTCGGCTTTCCCTGTCATAGGAGACTACATTGTAACATTTCTTTGGGGAGGCTTTTCAGTTGATAATCCAACTCTTACAAGATTTTTGTATTACATTATCTTTTACCGTTCGCAATTGTTGGAGTAGTAGCTTTACATTTGGTAGCGCTCCATCAATTTGGTTCTAACAATCCAACGGGAATAGATGTTAAATCAGAGGGAGATACAATACCATTTCATCCATATTATACAGTTAAAGATTATCTGGGTCTTGGTGTCTATCTTATTGTATTTGCTTTTTTAGTGTTTTTTGCTCCAAATTTCTTGGGTCATCCTGACAATTATATTCCAGCTAATCCTCTGCAAACTCCTGCTCATATAGTTCCGGAATGGTACTTTTTACCTTTTTATGCAATATTACGTGCTGTACCAGATAAGTTGTTAGGCGTTTTGCTAATGTTTGCCGCTGTAATGGTTTTATTTTTTCTTCCGTGGCTCGACAAACATAAGATAAGGAGTGCTAATTTTAGACCATTTTATAAGCAATTCTACTGGTTATTTTTTATAAATTGCATAGTGCTTGGTTGGGTTGGAGCTATGCCTGCTGAAGGTATTTACGTTTTAATATCAAGAGTAGCAACACTTTACTATTTTGGATTTTTCTTAATCATAATGCCATTTCTATCAAAATTTGAGAAAACTACTGACCTTCCTTCCAGTATCTCAGCTGCAGTAATTTCAGAAAAATTTGACAATAAAGAACCCTCTTCTTCAGAAAGTTATGTTAAGTAAAACTTTCAACTTCTTTATTTGTTTTTTATTTTTATTTACTATTCCAAATAGCTTTTTAGTTAAAGCTGCAACCTCAAACGTGGATCTTATTCAACAAAATTGGCCATTCAACGGGATTTTCGGAAGATTCGACAAAGCCTCTCTACAAAGAGGATTCAAAGTTTATTCAGAAGTTTGCTCTGCTTGTCATGGGTTAAGACATATTTCATATCGAGACTTAGAAGGAATAGGTTATTCAAACGATGAGATCAAAGTAATTGCTGGAGAATACGAGATTACTGATGGTCCTAATGACGAAGGAGAAATGTTTACAAGAGACGCAAAAATGAGCGACAAATTCGTTGGACCATACGAAAATGATAAGATTGCACGTTTGGCAAACAATGGAGCTTATCCTCCAGACTTATCATTAATTGTAAAAGCCAGAGGAGGGGGCGCAGATTACATTTATAGTCTACTAAATGGATACAAAGATTTTCCAGAAAATTTTGAGGCAAGTGAAGGAATGTATTACAATGAATACTATCCAGGTAATCAAATAGCAATGCCACCCCAAATCGAAGACGATATAGTTGAGTTTGATGATGGTACAATAGCTACACACAACCAAATAGCTAGAGATATCACTTC
Source organism: Alphaproteobacteria bacterium (assembly GCA_019650635.1). Classification (GTDB taxonomy): domain Bacteria; phylum Pseudomonadota; class Alphaproteobacteria; order Methylaequorales; family Methylaequoraceae; genus Methylaequor. The sequence goes on from BOXE01000002.1 coordinate 138,315, forward strand.
TTTTTTGGCTTGGACTGCTGAACCAGAGTTAGAAAGAAGAAAAAGTTTAGGAGTAAAAACTCTTTTCTTTTTAGTTTTAATTACAATTATGTTACTAGGTGTTAAGAGAAAAGTTTGGAAACACTTGGACTAATTAATGACAAAAATTGATATTGCTTTTATTGGTGGAAGTGGGTTATACAAGATTCCTGAAATAAGCAATGTTAAGTGGCTGAAAATTAAAACAAATTTCGGTCAACCATCCTCTGAGATATGCACAGGAAGAATTGGGAAAACAAAAGTTGCATTCCTTCCGCGTCACGGAAAAAATCACAACATTTCTCCAACAAAAATTAATTACAGAGCAAATATTGAAGCACTAAAAAAATTAGGTACAGAAAATATTATTTCATTATCCGCAGTCGGAAGTTTAAGAAATGACTATATTCCTGGAGACTTTGTTCTTGTAGATCAATTCATTGATAAAACTTACCTTAGAGACAAAACCTTCTTTGAGGATGACTTAGTTGTTCATTTGCCAATGGCTCAACCAATATGTAAGAACATTAAAAGTAAACTAGCTGACTTGCTTACGAAATTAAGAATTAAATTCCATAACCAAGGAACATACATATGTATTGAGGGACCACAATTCTCAACACTAGCAGAATCTGAACTTTTTAGATCTTGGGGATGCGATGTGATTGGAATGACTAATATGCCTGAGGCAAAACTTTCTTTAGAGGCAGGAATTTGTTACGCTAGCGTAGGAATGGTTACAGATTTTGATTGTTGGCATCCGGATCACGAAAATGTGAGTGTTGATCAAATAGTAAAAACTTTGAATGATAATTCAGAAAAAGCTAAAAAGCTGATTTCTTCAGTAGCTAAAGATGAAAAACTAATTTGTAATAAAAAATAAAAAATCTGTCAAAAACTCTATTATAACAAATATTGAAAAAGTTAAAAAATCTACAAAAAGCAAATTAAAAATATTTTGAAATAAATGAAAATTAAAAATAAAAATTATTCAACTCTCTGGGTTGAGAATAGCAAAATCAAAATAATCGATCAGACAAAATTACCTTTTAAATTAATAATCAAAGAACTAAAAACCTTAGGTGATTTTTGTAGAGCTATAACACAAATGGAGGTAAGAGGGGCACCTCTTATTGGAGTAACAGCTGCCTTTGGACTGGCTTTAGCCCTAAGAAAAGATGCATCTTCTAAAAATATAGACAAATCAATTAATGCTTTACTAGAAACAAGACCAACTGCAGTAAATTTAAGGTGGGCACTTAGTTATATTTTTAAAAGGATCAAAAATAAAAGAACCCAAGACAGAGCTAAATTATCGTTAGAGCTAGCAAAAAATAAGGCAAGAAGACATAATTAATTGTTTTAAAATAGGTTTAAATGGTTATAAAATAATTGAAAAATCTACAAAAGAAAAAAACCAATTAACATTCTTACTCATTGCAATGCCGGATGGCTGGCAACAATAGACTGGGGTACTGCACTATCTCCTATTTTTTTAGCAAATAGGAATGGACTACCAGTTCATATCTGGGTTGATGAAACAAGACCAAGGAATCAAGGTGCACTACTTACGGCTTGGGAATTAAAAAATGAAAAAATTCCTTATACTATTATTGTAGATAATGCCGGTGGATATTTGATGCAAAAAAAAGAAGTTGATTTATGTATTGTTGGTAGCGACAGAACCACTTCAAGAGGTGATGTTTGTAATAAAATAGGTACATACTTAAAAGCACTCTCTGCCTTTGATAATAATATACCGTTCTATGCGGCAGTTCCTCAATCAACTATAGATTTTAAGATTGATGATTCTAGAAAATACCTATTGAAGTCAGAAGTTCGAAAGAACTTTCTCACTTAACTTTTTTAAAAAAAAAAAAAATTTCAACTGGAGAAATATATTTTAGAAATTCAAATAAGTTTAATCCTGCTTTTGACGTTACACCTGCCAGATATATTACAAAATTAATTACTGAAAATGGGTTAATAGAACCAACAAAGTATGAAATTATGAAGAATTTACAAAAATGAAAAATCTCAAAAATGATATAGTCTATACTTCAAAAAGAACCTTGGATCTAGGATTAAACTGTGGGTCAGAGGGAAATGTGAGTGTAAGAACAAAAGATACCATTTTTATCACTCCATCTGGAATTGAAACAGCTTCCCTAAATGAATCTTTAATTTCTGAAGTTGATATCAACGGAAATGTTAAAAATAAAAAAAAACCATCAAGTGAAATTTTGATGCATCTAAATATTTATAGAAATCGACCAGAAATTTCATCGATCGTTCATTGTCATTCAATTTGGGCATCAATCCTATCATGTAGTAGAAAAAAAATACCGGCATTTCATTATATGGTAGCTGAGTTTGGAGGAAATGATATAAAATGTGCCAAATATGCAACTTTTGGAACAAGTAAATTAGCAAACAACGTTCTAAAGGTTATCAAAGATAGAAATGGTTGTCTTATATCAAATCATGGCCAATTAACTATAGCTAACAATTTAAATAACGCTTTAAACCTTGCAGTTTCACTCGAAAAAATTTCGAAACAATATTTTTTTTGTCGCTTACTTAAAGGTACCAAAACCCTATCAAGTAAGGAAATGATCAAGGTTCTAGAGCTCTTTAAGGATTATAAGGTCAAACATTGAATCTAAATGTAATAATATCTCCGTCTGAAACTACATATTCCTTTCCTTCTAGTCGGAGTTTACCGTTATCTTTACAATTTAATTCACCTTTAAAACTCAAAAAATCTTGATAACTAATTACCTCTGCTCTGATGAAACCTTTTTTAAAGTCTGTGTGAATTTTAGCACCAGCGTCAGGAGCAAGAGTTCCATTTCTGATTGTCCAAGCTCTAGTTTCTTTTGGACCTGAAGTAAAAAAAGTTATGAGGTCTAATAATGCGTATCCTTCTCTAATTAAAATTGATAAAGAATTATCTTTAAGACCAATAGATTCTAAGAATTCTTTTTTTTCGTTTTTATTTTCAATAATCGCAATTTCTGATTCAATTTTAGCTGAAATTTTTAAATTTTTTGTTTTTTTTTTTTCAGCGTAGTTATCTACTAAGTTCGACAGTTTGTTACCTGTACAAACAGATTGTTCATCAACATTACTTACATAAATGATAGGTTTTAGAGTTAGTAAATTATAATCAGATAAAATCTTAAATTGACTGTTATCAAAATCTGATTGGCTTAAGAATATTCCTTTATCAAGTATTTCTATGGCTTTATGCAAAGTTTCGATTAATTCTGGGTGAATTTTTTTTCCTTTGTTTTTTTTTTTTATATTTTCTGTTATATTTTCAATTTTAGAGTAATCAGAAAGTATCAACTCTGTCTCTATAGTTTCAATGTCATTAAGTGGAGAAAGACTTTTATCAACATGAGTTATATCAGAATCTTCAAAACATCTAACAACGTGAACTATTGCGTCAACTTCTGCAAGATTTGATAAAAACTTGTTACCAAGTCCCTCTCCTTTACTTGCTCCTTTCACTAGTCCGGCGATATCAACAAACTCTAATTGATTAGATATTACTGAAGAGGACTCTGATATATTAGCAATTGCTTCAAGTCTTGAATCATTAACCGCTACTTTCCCAACATTTGGTTCAATAGTACAAAAAGGATAGTTTTTTGATTCTGCTTGCTGTGTCGAGGTTAACGCGTTGAAAAGTGTCGATTTCCCAACATTTGGTAGACCAAGAATTCCGCAATTAAACCCCATAAGAACTCTCTGAAATTCTTGTTTTAAAAAGTGAAAACTCTTTCAAAACTAAATGTTCAAAATATTTATTTGCTAATTTTTTGAACTCCTCAATTACTTCTCTTTCAGACTTATCGAATTTATTTAATACAAAATTTTCTGGTTTCACTTTTTTTTCTTTTAGTTGCTTGTTACTTATGCCCAATTTAACTCTATAAAAATTTTTACCATTGAATTTTATTGCGTCTCTAACCCCATTATGACCACCATGCCCTCCGTTGACCTTAACTCTAAGTTTTAAGAATTCCATATCAATGTCATCATGGATAAGAATTATATCCAGGGTATTCTCAATTTTAAAATAGTTTCTTAATTTCTTTACAGGGTTTCCAGAAAGATTCATAAAAGTTTGAGGTTTAAAAATTATAATTTCTTTCCCAAATAAACTTTTTTTTGAATAAAGACCATCGAATTTTGACTTGTAAGCGTGGAATTTAAAATGCAGATGAAAAGAGTCAATTATTTCAAAACCTATGTTGTGTCTAGTAAATAGAAATTTTTCTCCAGGGTTTCCTAATCCAACAATTAGAATCATTCAATCAATGTATCAAATTATTAATTTTTATTTTCTTCGCTATTACCTTCAGCAGCTTTTGGTTCTTCACTTTTGTCTTTAGTGGCTTCGGTTGAATCCGATTCTTTGTCAGTTGCTTCTTTATCATCCTCAGCTTCTTTTGCAGGTTCTTCAACTTTCATAACTGTAGGTGGTGCTAAAGTAGCAATCGTAAAATCTCTATCCTGAATGGTTGGTTTTACACTTTCATCAAGATTTATTGAGCTAATATGAATACTGTCACCAATTTCTATGCCACTAAGATCAGCTTCTAAAAATTCTGGGATTTTTGAAACAGGAGTTTTAAGCTCAACTTCGTGTCTCACTATATTTAAAACACCTCCTTGCCTGAGACCTTCACATTTATTTTCATTTATGAATTTTACTGGAACAAATAGAGTCACAGTGGTGTTTTCCCACTCTCAAAAATCTATGTGCAGAATGTTTTCTTTACTGGATGTAATTGAACATCTTTAGGAAGGACTTTAAAGTTTTCATTATCAAGAGAATTTCACATTGTTTTGAAAAAAACCAGTATCGTTTAATTGTAATTTAAGCTCTTTTCGTTTAAAGAGATTGGAATAGGTTCTTTTTTTCACCATAAATAATACCTGGAATCAGTTTATTGGATCTAAATTCTCTAGAGTTTTCCTGTACCAGTTTTTAATCTTTTCTCGGCGTGAATTTTTACTAAAACTTCGTTCATAAATTTCTCCCATTTTTAAGCAAATAAGCTTGAAACAGATCTATTATCAGTAATTCTTCCTATGGCTTCACCAATTAAATGTGCAATAGATAATTGTAATATTTTATTACACTTTTTACATCATCTCTGCTACAATGCTATCAGTAATTATCATTTTATCAATTGGAGATTTTTCAATTCTTTCAATTGCAGGATTGGATAAAACTCCATGAGTAATATAGGCATAAACAGACTTTGCACCCTTACTTTTAAGGGCTTTGGCCGCATTCGAAAGTGTTCCTGCTGTGTCACAAATGTCATCGATGAGTATACAATTTTTATTTTTGACCTCCCCAATTATATTCATTACTTCCGAAACACTTGCTTTTTCTCTTCGTTTATCAATTATTGCTAAATCACAATCAAGTCTTTTTGCTATTGCTCTGGCTCTAACAACTCCCCCAACATCAGGTGATACTATTATTGTTTCATTATTATCAAATTTCGTTTTGATATCTTCAATAAATACAGGTGCTGCAAATAAATTATCTGTAGGAATATCAAAAAAGCCCTGAATTTGACCTGCATGTAAATCAACCATCAGTGCTCTATCTGCTCCAGCAGTACTTATTAGATTAGCAATTAGTTTTGCAGAAATAGGTGTTCTTGGACCTGATTTTCTATCTTGTCTTGCATAACCATAGTAAGGCATTATGGCAGCAATTCTCTTGGCTGACCCTCTCTTTAAAGCATCAATAGTTACTAAAAGCTCCATCAAATGATCATTTGCAGGAAAGGATGTTGATTGAATAACAAATACATCTTCACCCCTCACATTTTCTTGAATCTCAACAAAAATTTCTTTATCAGGAAATTTTTTTATTGTGGCTTTTAATAAAGGCACTTTAAGGTAATTGGATATTTCTTGAGCCAAAGGAATATTGCTATTTCCAGAAACGATTTTCATAGTACTCTCTTTAAAATAAACATTCAGTTATTTTTTATACCAACTAAACTAATTTGCCTACCACAATTTTTTATTTTATTTACGTAACAATATCTATGACTGAAGAATTTTTCAGGATTAGTGTAAGTATTCTCTTTTGATATATCATAATTAGTTATTTTTAGATCAATTAATTTGGATTCTATTAAACCAGAAAAATTAAAAATTTTTTTTTGTCTTTTACTTTCTATAAAATTGTCATAATTTTTTATTTTTTTTTTTATATTATCAACAAAATCCTTCTTAACTTCAAATGAATCCATTGACAAGTGAGGACCGACAAAGACGTTTAAATGATTTTCTGTTTCTCCTAATGAATTAAATTTCATAATTGTATTTTCTATAATTCCATTTATTAAACCTTTCCAGCCAGCATGTATAATACCAAAATATTTTTTTCCTAAAACAATTATTGGAGCGCAATCAGCAGTTAATATTCCAAGAAGTATATCCTTTCTATTCGTGATCATTGCATCAGAAGATATATCTTTAGAAAAATTTCTATCAACATATGAAACTATATTTGAGTGAACTTGATTAGTTAGTATTATTTTTTTTTTTATTCAAATAATTAGAAGTAAAATTTCTATTCTTTTTTACGATTGCGTCACTATCTCCTCTGTTATAAGCACAATTTAAGGATGAAAATTTATGTTCTCTATTTCTAGAGAAAAAACAGAAAATATAATTTTTATATAATCTAATTTCATTCATTTATAATTTAAAAACTTTAGAATCAATTTTTTCCCTACTTATATAAATACATTTTATTAAGCCTCCCATCCCACTTGGAGATGTTAGTCTTTCAAATTGTTTGTTTAAACTTTCAACCTTCTCAGTTGAAGATGTTTGTGAAATTATATTTAAAACTCTTTCATTTATTCCATGAAAAAAAAGAAAATCTTTTTGCGTAATAGGCCCATAACTAATTAATCCCAATTTATTTGCAATACTTGTGAAATCTTTAAAATTTACATGATATGTGATGTCTGATTGGAATGGAAAGTCGAGGATGTCGCACTTTTTAGAATTATGTAATGCTTGTAAAGTGTTAATATTACTTTTTGAAAATGGGCCATAGTCAAAAATTAAAAAACCACCACCATACTGCTTTATATGTTTTAATATTTTAATGAGATAAAGCTGTGACAAGGGGGATATTTCAATAATATCTCCATTTTTATAATTTTTATTAAATTTTTCGGAAGTTTTAACATTTACTATTTCGTACTTATTTGAATAAGTAACTCTTTTTTCAAACCATGAATTATTTACCTTTTCAAATTGATTTATTGGAAGAGCATCAAAAAATTCATTGCAGAAAAAAAAAATGGGCTCTTTTTTAAATTTTGGTTTTTTTAAAAAACTAATCTTGCAAGATGATGTATTGAAATTACTTAAATTATCTATTTGAAGGTTTTTTAAAAATATGGATTTTTCATATAAATAAAATGACATTGAGTCCTTAATAAATTTTTTCAAAATTATAATTAGATCTTTCATTAGCGTTCCATTTCCTGGCCCTAACTCACAAAATGAACTTATTTTATATTTTTTCAAAATTAGCAAAAAAAAAAATTGCTATACATTCACCAAATAATTGACTTACTTCAGGTGAAGTTATGAAGTGTGTTCCAATTGAATTTTTTTGATAAAATCCCTGATCTTTTTTATACAAACAATAATTAATAAACCTACTCAAAGAAATATGATTAATTTTTAAGAAATCTCTAATATCCAACATTTTTTTTTTTAACAAACATTAATCCCAAAAGAATCATTGGCAAACAAAGTAATTGTCCCATTGAAATATTCATAAAAATAAATCCTAGATGACTGTCAGGTTCTCTGTAAAATTCAATTGTAAATCGAAAAAAACCGTACATGATAAGAAATAGTGAAGAAACATTAATAGAGGTGTAATATTTCTTTTTAATAATATATAAAATTACAATAAAAATTATTAAGCCTTCAAAAATGGCTTCATAAATTTGACTTGGATGTCTAAGTACATCATTTTCGAAAAATAATACACCCCAATCAGAATTTGTTGGTCGTCCTATAAGTTCTTTGTTTACAAAATTTGCCAGCCTACCCAAAAAGAGTCCAATTGGTGCACATGAAGAAACTAAATTTAAAAGATTCAAAAAGTCAATTTTTTTTAATTTTGAAAAAAAGAAAATTGATAAAATTATTCCAATCAAACCTCCATGAAAAGACATTCCACCTTGCCAAATTTTTAAAATTTCAATGGGGTTATCTAAATAGAAATTTAAATTATAGAAAATAACATAACCCATTCTTCCACCAATAACCACTCCGATAACAGCCCAACCAAGAAAATCTTCAAAAATTTTAAAACTTATATTTACAAAATCTTTATTTAAAATGAATTTGACATAGAAGTAGCTAAAAATAAATCCAAATAAATATGATAAAGAATACCAATAGATCTTAAAGTTAAATAAAGAAAATGCTATTGGATTTAATTCGTGGATATACATGTTAGAATTTTATTAAATAATTTTGTATATAATCATTGATACCATCTTTTAGATTAAAAAATTTTTTATTATAACCAACTTTTCTAAGTTTATTCAAAGATGCTTTAGTAAAATATTGATACTGTTTTCTGATTTTTTTTGGTGTATCAATGTATTCAATTTTTTCACTTATATTACAATTTCTGTATACGCATTTTGCAAGATAATTAAAACTTTGCGGTATTGAACTTCCAACATTAAACAAACCATTAATTTTTGGTTTATTTAAAAACCAATTGATAACATTAATTACATCTTTTACATAAATAAAGTCTCTTACCTGTTCACCGTCTTTGAATTCTGGATTGTGAGATTTGAAAAGTTTTACTATTTTGTCATTTCGAATCTTTTCAAAAATTTTTAGAATAATACTTCTCATATCTTTTTTATGAAATTCATTTGGACCGTAAACATTGAAAAACTTAAGACCTACGCATTGAGGAGGTCTATTTTTTTGTTTTGACTCATTCCAAATAAATCTATCAATTACATGTTTCGACCACCCATATAAATTTAAAGGTATAAGTTGAGATAAATAATAATCGTCCGAAATGTCATTAAAACCATTTTCTCCACTTCCGTATGTAGCAGCGGATGATGCATATATAAGTCTTTTTTCGTGCTTTGTGCACCATTCATAGAGCATTAAAGATAATCTAATATTATTATTAATTATTAGATTCAAATCTCTTTCTGTTGTTGAAGTTATAGCTCCAAGGTGAATAATTACTGAAATCTTTTTTTTATTTGTTTTTAAAAAAGTATGTAAACTTAATGGATCTATAACTTTAAAATTAAAGTTCTGAAAGTATTTATTACTAATATTATTATGCCAATCAACTGAGACTACTTCTTCACCACTATTAACAAGATAATTAATAATATTTGACCCAATGAATCCCGCACCACCTGTGATTAAAAACATTAATTTAAGACCTCCAGTATTAAAAAACTAATAAAATATGTAAAAATAATAAAACTCGAAATATTAAATAAATAGATTTTTTTTTTAAAATGTTGATTCTTTTTAAGTGAATTATAAAAAAAAATAATCCATGTGAAAAAACTTATAATATATAAAACTATTAAAATTAAAATTATTGTATCTTTTATCATATAATCAATATATTGTGTAAAATTTAAATTTTGATACTAATTGTAGTTGTTTAATACATGAATATATTCTATTATTAAGTCGTGAGTTTTGACAATCAAAAAAAAATATTAAGTAAGAACAATCCCATTGATTTCATAGAAGAATACGTTTTGAATTATGAAATTGAGAAAGTTAGAGATTCTCGAGATGAAATTATTATTTTTCCAAGGTGTTTGGAGAAATTATGATATTTCTTTTAGATGGGACAGAAAAAGAAAAATAATTGAAATTATCACTTATTTTGAAATGTCAAAAAAAAATAGAATTAATAAATCAATTTATTCATTAATTTCCGATGTTAATAAGAAAGCAACTATAGGTTTTTTTAATTATTGCACAGAGCTTAATACCATCTTCTTTAGTTACAAAATTTCAATTAAAGGCCAAGATTTTATTTCAGTAGAGCAAATAAAAAATTTTATAAATATTGTAATCTCTGAATGTGATAGATTTTTTCCAGTTTTTTTTGTTTTCTTTTATAAAAAACAAGATCCTATTCATGCTTTAGATATAGCATTATTAGACACAATTGGAGAGGCATGACATCACTTTTAATTGGTTGTGGAAATTTAGGGAAAATTATCTTAGAAGGGTTTAGTAAGAAGAAAAAGAAGATTTTAGTATTAGAAAAAAATATTAAAGTTTGTAAAGATATTAAGAAAAAATTTTCAGATGTTGAATGTTTTAGTGATCCAAAAAAAGTTAATTGGATTAAAGTCAATTATATAATGATTTGTGTCAAACCAAACGATTCAAAAAAAGTCATTAGCGAAATAAAGAATTATTGTAATAAAAAACATGTGATTCTCTCTTTCATTGCCGGTCTTGAAACTAAAACTATTTCAAAATGGATAGTATCTAAAAACTCGATATTAAGAATAATGCCCAATATTTTCGTCTCTTCAAATAATAGTTCGACTGCGGTATATGCTAAAAACTTAAATACAAATATAAAAAATAAAATAGTAAGGGATTTTAGTGAATTTGGGGATATTGTTTGGATGAAAAAAGAAGAAAAAATAGATTTCTTTACAGCTATGTTTGGAGGTGGGCCAGCATATTTTTTTTATATTTTAAATTGTTTTAACAAAATCATTAAAAAAAACGGATTTACTGAAAGGCAATCATTATCTGCTATAAAGCTTTTACTCAAAGGAGTTCTAGAGAACATAAATAAAGAAAATTTTAAATTTAGTGACTCAATACAAAAAGTTGCAAGTAAAGGAGGAACCACAGAAGAGGGTTTAAAAGTTTTATCAAAAAGAAATAATCTGTTTATGTTATTTGAGAAAGCAATTTTATCCGCAGAGAATAAGTCGAAAAGAATTTCAAAAAAATTAAAATAACATTACTCTTTATACTTAAGCGTTATTGAAAATAAGCAACCATTTAAATTTTTGGCATTACTACAATTAATTTTTGCATTTATTTTTTTTGCTAAATCTTTTGCAATACTAAGCCCTAAGCCTGATCCGCTTTTATTAATATTTCTAGAATTATCTATTTTATAGAATGGTTTAAAAATTTGTTTCATTAATTTTTCGTCAATTCCTGGTCCGTTGTCCTCAATATTAATAACAACATTCTGGATGTTTTTGTGTACACTAATATTTATTTTAGATCCATATCTTGAAGCATTTTCAAATAAATTAAAAATAATTCTAAATAGGCTGTTTTTATCTGTGTAGATTCTTAAATTTTTAGAACATCTGATTTTGATTTCTTTATTTTTTGATTTTGAAGATTGAACAACTTCATTAATTAATTCGAGAATATTTACTGTTTCAAACTTACTACTATTATTTTTTTTAGAATACTCCAGATACTCCTTAAGAAATAATTGCATTGTTTCAACATCCTTTTTAATCTGAACAGTACCCTCGTTATTATCAAGTAATTCTAACCTCAGTTTAATCCTAGTTATTATTGTTCCTAAATCATGAGAAATTCCTGCAAGAAAACTAGTTTTTTGCTCTATATAATTATTTATTCTTCTCTGCATCTTTAAAAAAGCATTTCCTGCAGCCCTGATTTCCGAGGCACCTTCAGGCTTAAAATTTTTTATTTTATTTCCTTTTCCAAAATTTTCGGCTGATTGCGCTAGTCTAAATATCGCTCTGATTTGTATTCTTAAAAATAAAAATGCAATTAGTGATAAAACTAATGAGGTAAATATAATCCAGAGAATATAAATAGTTGGCGTCTCACTGAGTAAGTATTTTTTTGGAAAATCAATTTTTAAGTAATCATTTTTGACCGGTAAAAAAAAGGAAACAAAATTTTCTTGAAAGTCTATTTTTATATTTTCGTCAACCCTATTTTTAATTGTTTGAAAAATTTTATTTTCCAACCTAGATTTTACATTAAAGTCGTTATTTATATTTTTCCTTAAAGATACTTTGATATTAAGTTTTTGTGCAATATTTTTAGTTTCCTCTAATGAATTTTTCATATAAAAATCTTTTAGAAGATTTATATTATTTCCTGCGATATTTGAGAATCTGTTTATAATTTTTTCCCAATGTCTATCATAGAAAAAGAAAATTACAGAGCATTGTATTATTATTAGTGGTACCAAAAATATTAATAGTAATCTTGGTAGCAGTCTCTTTGGAAGTAAATCTTTTACAACTTTCTTAATCATATTCACTTACAAGCATGTAACCTTTACCTCTTATAGTTCTTAGAAAAGAATGATCTTGATCTGATATTAGTTTTTTTCTCAATCTAGTAATGGTTACATCAACTGATCTAAGATTAATACCATCCCCTAATAAATTAGATATTTCTTCTCGTGATATTTCTTTATTCAAATTTTGAGTTAAATATTCAATAATAAGAATTTCTGTTGATGTAAGGCTAATACTAATATTATTTTTAGAAAGAACTTTTAACTTTAAATCAAATTCAAAATCACCAAAATAAACTTTTTTAGATGAAATGTTCTTATTAAACCTTGGATTCAATAGTTTTTTTATTCTCAAAAGTAATTCTGAAGGTTCAAATGGTTTAACTAAATAATCATCACATCCGTTAGAATAAGATGCTTTTTTTTTCTCGATTTGGTTATCTGCTGTTAACATTAATACAGGTGTGTTAAAATCTAATGTTCTGAAATGATTAAGAAATTGTATTCCATCTTTTTTTGGCATCATTATATCAAGTATTACGAGGTCAAATAGAAAAAAATTAGTTAATTTTTCAGCTTCAAACGAATCTTTAGCAACACTAACTCTAAAATTATTACTGGATAGATATATTTCTAGCAATTCTCTTATTTTATTATCATCATCAATACACAATAAATGAGGTAAATTCTTCATATAATAAATATCAAGCTATTTATAATTTTAATTTCAATGTTATATTAATAAATCTTAACTTTAATGATTAAATTATGCAAATGATCCCTTTTGATAAAAGAACTGGTTATATATGGATAAACGGTGTTTTTAAAGAATGGAAAGATTGTAAAACTCATGTTTTAAACCACGGATTACACTACGGTAGTTGCGTTTTTGAAGGAATAAGAATTTATGATGGTAAAATCTTTAAGTTAGAAGAGCACACAGAAAGGCTTTTTGAATCTGCGAAAATTCTAGACCTGAATATTCCTTTTGAAAAAGAAAAAATTAATGAAATTATTCGACAGTTAACAATCAAGCAAAAAGTGGACAACGGATATATAAGACCAGTTGCATGGCGTGGAAGTGAAAAAATGGCAATTTCAGCTATTGACGCAACTACAAATATAGCTATAGCAGCTTGGCCATGGCCGTCTTACTTTTCACCAGAAAAGATTTTAGAGGGAATTAGACTAACTAAATCTAATTGGGTAAGACCATCTCCAGACTCTGCTCCAACAAATAGTAAAGCCGCGGGTTTATATATGATTTGTTCATTAAGCAAACACGAAGCTGAAAAGAATGGATTTGATGATGCCCTTATGCTTGATTATCGGGGATACATTGCCGAGGCAACAGGGGCAAATATTTTTTTTGTTAAAAGTAATAAACTATATACACCACTACCAGATTGTTTTCTTAATGGAATAACTAGAAAGACAGTAATTGATATTGCAAATAAATTAGGAATCGAAATAAATGAAGGTCATTTCAAATATGATTTCTTAAAAAATTGTGAAGAAGTTTTTTTGACTGGTACAGCTGTGGAAATTACTCCTGTTATCTCAATTGACAATTTTAAATTTAAAGTAGGAGAAACTACTAAATTACTTTTAAATGAGTTCAACAAGATTGTTAGAGACTAAAATCAATAAATTCTCTATCAGTTTCTTTTTGGTTTACCCACTCAGAACCATTTGCGAAATTTTCTTTTTTCCAAAAAGTAGCTTTAACTTTGAGCCAATCCATTAATTCTTCTCCAAATCTAAAACTTTCTTTTCTGTGTTGTGAGGCTACAACTATGAGGACAATATTTTCTCCTGGTTTTACTTTTCCATATCGGTGAATAACTAAATAATCATCAATTAAGTATTTTTTCATCAATTTGTTTATTATTTTTTTTATTTGAACTTGAGCCATTTTTTCATAAAGCTCGATGTCTATACTTAATATGTTATTGTTTTGATTTTTAGGTCTTACTTTTCCAATAAATGAGAATATTGCTCCAGAATCTTTATTATCTAATGAAAATTTGTTTATATAATCACTTTCGATAAATTTGTTTTTTTGAAATATGATTTTCATCATCCACCTGATACCGGAGGAAAGATTGCTAGTTCGTCACTATCTGTTACAAAAGTATCTAAATCAACGTATTCGCAATTTACAGCATATTGAAGTGAATTAGTTTCTTTAAAAGCAAAATTGTAAACATCATTCCGCTTCTTCAATTCATTAATGACTTGTGAAATTTTTTTCTTTCGCTCAATACAGATAGTTTCTTCACTTTTTCCAATTAATTGTTTTAGTTTAGCAAAATATAAGATTTTCAATTTAACATATCCTCGTATCTATAAAATTTAAGTAATGTGCCTTTTTTAATATATTCTTTTTTTTCATCTAACTCTATGATTCCATGACTTTGACTAATTGAAGAAATAATCCCTGATCCTGTTGAAGAAAATTTAGTTAAAAAATATAAATTTTTTTTTTTAATAATCATACCCCTTAACCATTCAGTTCGCCCTTTTCTTTTTTTCATTTCAAAATCACATGGAAGAATTCTCTCTATTGTTTGCTTTTCTTTTAAACCTGATAACACTTTGATATAGTCAATTACCAGCATGAAGAAAGTAATGATTGCCGCAACTGGATTCCCTGGAAGACCAATGAAAGGAGTGTTTTTTATTTTCCCGAATGCAAACGGTCTACCAGGTTTAATTGATAATCTCCAAAATTTAATTTGCGCGTTATTTTCAAAAAACTTTCCAATCTTATCTGTCTTACTCTTTGAAATGCCCCCACTTGTAATTATTACATCTAGAGACTTAATTTTGTTTAAGATTAATTTTTTTGTTTCAGAATAATTATCTTTTATTATACCAAGATCATTCACTTCACAACCTATTTTCTTAAATAAAGAAACTAAAACTAGTTTATTTGCATCATATATCTCATATTTAGATTTTTTTAGAAATTCACATAACTCGTCTCCAGATGAAAAAATACCAACACGAATTTTTTTGAATACCTTTATTTTTTTAACACCTATGGAAGATAGTTGTGCAAGATCCATTGACCTAATTTTTCTTCCAGTTAAAAAGATTCTTTGTTTTTTTTTTACGTCTTCACCTTTTATTCTTATGTTATTTCCAGTTTTAAACTTTCTAGTAATCCTTACTTTTTTTCCATCTGAAAAACAATCTTCTTCCATGCATACAGTATTTACTCTGGTTATATCTCTCAAAATGTAAGCACCAGTATAAATCTTGATAGCTTGATTTTTCTTAATTTTTTTCAAGAAAGGTTTACCAGGTCTTGATTCTCCTATGATTTCTAATTCTCTTTCAATTTCATTTGAATTTATAAAACCAAAGCCATCAACTGCTGAATTGTCAAATTCAGGAACATGTATTTCTGAAAAAATATCTTTAGCCAAAATTCTATCTTCACAATCCTTTAAGTTTTTAATTTCGGTTTTATTTATATGATTTATAGAACATAACATTGCTTTCTTAGCATTTTTAAATGAAAGAAGATTTTTATGTGGATCACTCATCTTTTGAAGTATTCTAATATAAAATTTCCAATATTTTCAGTTTCAGAAAATTTAAATATTGGAAGTTTAGAAAGTTTAATATCTGAAATTTCTTGATCTATTACAATTGCTTTTATGTTTGTATCATTTTTGTAAATATATGGTTTTTTTATTGAAGACCTTATAACCTCAAGTTTTGGAAATTTACTATGTTTTAATCCTTCAATAAGGATAAGTTGGTCTTTTTTTTCAAATTTCTCAAGAATTTTATAAATACTTGTTGATTTTTGTTGTAGTTTGCTGATCAATGCCCATTTCTTTTCATTATATAAAATAACTTCATTGGCGCCAGATTGAACGTGTTTTTGACTATCTTTTCCCTCTTTATCTATTTCAAAGTCGTGATGAGTATGCTTTATTGATGAAACAATTATTTTTTTTTGTGAATAATAGGATATAATTCTTGTAGTTAAGTCTGTTTTTCCACTGCCGCTCCACCCAACAATGCCGAAAACTTTGTTCATTTGAATAATCTAAGATTCTTTTTAAAATAAATATAACCAGTATGGATAGTCATTATTGACGCAACTGTTAAACCAAAATATCCGATAAATAAAATATAACTTGTTTCAAAATCATTTGATACTATCAAAAAACCTAGTGAAGACATCTGAATTAAAGTTTTCCATTTTGATAAATTTGTAACAAGCAGTGTTTCCGTAGAATGTGCAAAGAAATCTCTTAAACCTGAGACTAAAATTTCTCTTATAACTATTATTAGAGCTGGGTATACAAATATGCCCTTTATGATTCCGTTTGATATGAGTATGAATATAACTGATACTACTAGAATTTTGTCTGCTACAGGGTCAAGAAATCTTCCAAAACTTGATTCAAGTTCGAACTTTCTTGCCAAGTAACCGTCTAAAAAATCAGATAAACAAGCTATGATATATAATACAAGAGCCAACCAACTGTAAAATTTAGTATCAATTTCTAAAAAAATTATGATTATTGGAATTATTAAAATTCTTAGTAGAGTAAGAATGTTTGGAATATTTTCTTTTTTAAACATTTTTGTTAAATTCTTTATAAATCCTTGCTGCAGTTTTTATTCCAATACCCGGAACTTTCTTTAAATCTTCTTCTCCAGCAGTTTTTATATTATCAATAGTTCCAAAATAAGATAATAATAAATTTTTTGTTTTTTTTCCAATACCAGTTATTTCATCAAATAAAGAATTTTTGAATGATTTATGATGTTTGGCTTTTGTTGATTGAACTGCAAACCTATGAGCTTCATCTCTGAGTCTTTGAAAGAAAAAAAGAACTTCATCGTTCTTATTTAATTTAAATTCTTTATCAAATTTATAGTATTTTTTCATCACCTGCATTTCTATTTTTTCCCTTTGCAATTCCTAAAATATCAATATTTGATATTTTTTTCTCAGCAAGTATTTTTTTTACTATGTTTAATTGACCTAGCCCTCCATCAATGAGAATAAGTTGAGGAAGTTTTTTTTTCCATCCGTCGAAGTTTTTAAACCTACGATTCATTACTTGATCCATCATAAAATAATCATCGTTTGTAATATTATTTTCACACACAATATTAAATTTCCTGTATGAATTTTTTACAAAGGCTCCATTTTCGAAAACTACCATAGCACCAGTAGGATTTGACCCACTTAAATGACTATTATCATAAATCTCTATTCTTTTTGGAATATTTTTTAAAGTAAATTTTAATTTTATTGAATTTAGAAGCTCATTTGTCTTAAATTTTTCCTTTTTTCTTTTTTCAAATGAGGCATCAACGTTTTCTTCTACCATCTTTAGAATCATTCTTTTTTTCCCTTTTAAAGGAATTTTGATTGAAACTTTGTTTTCCAATAGAGATTTCAAAATGTTTATATCCTGTGGCTTTTTGTTTAATAAAATTTCTTTTGGTGGTGCGTTTGAAGTATAAAAAAAATATAAAAATTGAGAAAAGATCTTTTCAGTTTCATCACACAAATTATTTTCAAATAAAAAATCCTTATTTCCTAGATTCTTCCCTGATCTGAAAAAAAAGATATGAATTGAAATTAAGTTTTCTTTCTTTTTAAGAAAAATAACGTCAAAATTTTCTTTGTTATTTAGATCTGAATATGTTTCGTTTGAAATTTTTGATAAAGCACTTATTCTATCCCTCAATTTAGCAGCTTTTTCGTAATTTTGTAATTCACTTGCAGATTTCATTTGAGTAATTAATCTTGATTTCACTTCAGAATTATTTCCATTCAGAAAAGAGATTGCATTATCAACTAAATCTTTATATTCAACTTTTGAAACATAATCTACGCACGGAGCGCTACATCTTTTAATTTGATATAATATACACGGACGTTTTCTTGATTTGAAGATATTATCTGTGCAACTCCTTAATAAAAATGCTCCTTCAATTTGTCTTATTACGTTGTCAACTGAACTAACGCTTGAATAAGGACCAAAATACATTTCATTTTTATTTTGTTTTCCTCTATATTTTTTTATCCTTGGCCATTCTGAAGAAGAAGTAATGCAAATGTAAGGATAACTTTTGTCATCAATTAACCTTACGTTAAATCTAGGTTTGTATTGTTTTATTAGATTATTTTCTAAAATAAAAGAATCTACTTCCGTAATTGTTTTTATAAAATCTATATTTGTTGTCAGATTAATTAATAACTTAATCCTATTGGTTTGACTTTTATCATTAACATAACTGGAGATTCTTTTTTTTAAATTTTTAGCTTTACCCACATATAAGACTTTTTTATTACAATCCATAAACTTATATATTCCAGAACCATTAGGAAACGTTTTTGAAGCTTTTTTAACTGCCTCTAAGCCTTTTTTAAAGTCATATTTAAGTTTCAGTTTCATTTATTACTCTCAAACCTTTAACTTTCATTATAAAAAAATGTTATAAAATTACTATCCACTATTACTGTGGATAAATCTGTTTATAATCTTTGAGTATTCTAATTAATCTTAACAATTCTGCTACTCTTAACAAATTGATTAAAAATTAATCAATTTTGTAAGTCATTGATTAAATTGATAAAAAAAATGTTTTCTCTCCCACTTAAAATATATTTTTAAAGTTACACTTATATTTTTTTTATTTTTTTTTTTTTTTTTTTATTGTTGACAACTTCAAATACTTTAATCGGTCTTAAATATCTTTGATTTTGAATGGGCCCATCCTAAACTTTGCCCAGAATCTAATGTTAATATCTCTCCAGTGACTGATTGATTATTTATAAGATAACTAATAGCATCATTAATTTCAGATAATTTTACTTGTTTTTTTAAAGGAGTTCTGAGTACTTGTTTTCTAAATTGCTTTAAATTTTGATTTTTACTCATCAATGTTGGGCCGGGTGATATTGCATTCACTCTTATTGTAGGAGCTAATGAAAGTGCAAGACTTTTTGTTAATGCAGCCAGCGCAACTTTACTAACTGTGTAGGATGTAAAGTAAGGAGTAATATTATTTACTCTTTGATCGACTATATTAATTATCAAACCATGTTTTTTATAATGTTTCACAAAGTTTTGAGATAAAAAAAATGGAGCTCTTAGGTTGACATTTATATGTTTTTCAAACAATTTCAGATTAGATGAGGATATTGTATCAAAATCAAAAGTTGAAGCATTATTAATTAGTATATCGATATGACCAAATTCATTAATTATATTTTTATAAAATTTTGAAATATTTTTGTTTTTCTCAAAATCAAATTTATAAATTGAGAA
This sequence comes from Alphaproteobacteria bacterium, assembly GCA_019650635.1. GTDB lineage: Bacteria > Pseudomonadota > Alphaproteobacteria > Methylaequorales > Methylaequoraceae > Methylaequor. The sequence goes on from BOXE01000002.1 coordinate 158,007, forward strand.
TTTTGTTTTTTTATTTTTGAACCTATTTTTTAATTCTTGTGCTTTTTTTTGAGATTTGTTGAATTGAATTGCAATGTTTAGGCCGTTATTAGCTAAATAACAAGCTATAGACTCGCCAATTCTTTGAGCACCACCTGTTATTAGAGCTGACTTATATATTCTGTTTAATTCCAAGTTCTTTTCTTTCTTTGATTTTGATTTTATCTCTGATCTCAGCCGCTTTTTCAAAATTCAAATTTTCAGCATATTCTAACATCTTTTTTTTTAAAAAATCTAACGATTCTTGCCTGTCGTCATTTGAAGATTTTTTTCCGTCATTTTGATTTATAGTTTCTTCAATTTTTCTTGTAGTAGATTTTGGAACAATTCCATTTTTTTTATTAAAGTTTATTTGTTTTATTCTTCGTCTGCTTGTTTCTTCAATAGCAAGAAGAATGGATTTAGTTTTCTGGTCTGCATAAAGTATCGCTCTTCCATCAATATTTCTTGCAGCTCTCCCAATTGTTTGAATTAAAGAAACTTGAGAACGAAGATAACCCTCCTTATCAGCGTCTAAAATAGCTACTAATCCACACTCAGGAATATCTAAGCCTTCTCTTAGAAGATTAATTCCAACAAGCACCTCAAATGTACCTATTCTTAAATCTTTAATGATTTCTATTCTTTCTAATGCATCAATCTCGGAATGCATGTATCTTGCTTTCACTCCATTTTCGTTCAAGTAATCAGTAACCATTTCAGCATTTTTTTTTGTTAGTGTTGTTACCAAAACTCTAAGACCTTTTAATGTAACTTTTTTGCATTCTTCAATAATATCTTCCACTTGATTAGAGGCTTTCCTTACTTCACATATTGGATCTACTAAACCTGTTGGTCGTACAATTTGTTCAATAAAAACTCCACCTGTCTTATCAAGTTCGTATTCACCAGGTGTGGCTGAAACATAAATGGTCTGACTCTTAAACTTTTCCCATTCTTCAAACATAAGTGGCCTGTTATCTTTACATGATGGTAATCTAAAACCATAATCAGATAGTGTGTTTTTTCTTGATCTGTCACCTTTAAACATTCCTCTAATTTGAGGGATTGTTACATGTGACTCATCAATAAATAATAAAGCATTTTTAGGTAAATATTCAAAAAGTGTAGGAGGGGGCTCTCCAGGAGCTCTACCAGATAAGTGTCTCGAATAGTTTTCTATTCCGGAGCAACTTCCTGTTGCAGCAATCATTTCAAGATCGAATTTTGTCCTTTGCTCGATTCTTTGTGCTTCAAGAAATAATTTTTTTGATTCAAAAAATCTTATTCTTTCTTCAAGTTCAATTTTAATTTGATCTATAGCTTTAATAAGAGAGGGTTTAGGTGTTACGTAATGGCTGTTGGCAAATACTGTGATTTCTTCTAGACTTTTAGAAACTGTACCCATAAATGGGTCAAACTCATCTATTGATTCAACTGTTTCACCAAAAAAAGAAATTCTCCATGACCTATCTTCAAAATGTGAAGGAAAAATTTCAAGAAAGTCACCTCTACTTCTAAATGTACCTCTACAATGCACTTGGTCATTTCTTTTATATTGAAGTTCAACAAGTTTTTTTTTAATTTTGTCTATATCATAATTATTTTTCTTATCTATTTTGAATGCCATTGATGAATAGGATTGAACTGAACCTAAACCATATATACATGAAACGCTTGCTACAACAATGGTGTCTTCTTTCTCTAACAAAGATCTGGTAGCTGAGTGTCTCATTCTATCTATTTGCTCATTAATAGATGATTCTTTTTCAATGAAGGTATCTGTTCGAGGAACGTAAGCTTCTGGAGTGTAATAGTCATAATATGAAACAAAATATTCAACGTTGTTATCAGGAAAAAAACTTTTCATTTCACTATAAAGTTGAGCGGCAAGAATTTTATTTGGTGCAAATATTAAGGCGGGTCTTTGTAGTTTTTGAATAATATTAGCCATTGTAAATGTTTTTCCAGAACCAGTGACACCTAATAAAACCTGATCTGTTAATTTTTTTTCTAAACCACTACATAATTTTTTGATTGCCAATGGCTGATCACCCGATGGCTGAAAAGGACTAGTCAAATTGAATTTGAAATTTTCCATAAAATTTTACAAAAAAAAAAAAATCTAATATATTTTTGTTAAAGTTTATATATAATCGAAAATTTGAAGATTTACATTTTTTTCTTAATAGATGACCCTTATTTCAGATAGATTAACTAGGTTCAAACCCTCATTAACTGTCAAGATATCACAGATTGCCAGAGAAATGACTCTTTCTGGAGAAAAAGTAATAAGTCTAAGCTCTGGTGAACCTGATTTTGACACACCCAAGCATATCAAAGATCAAGCGATTAAAGCAATAAATGATGGATTTACAAAATACACACAAGTAGATGGTATACCAGAATTAAAGAAATCTATAATAACAAAATTTGAGAGTGAAAATGACTTAAAATATGATCTAGATCAAATCACAGTTGGAGTAGGGGGAAAACATGTTATTTACAATCTATTTATGTCTACATTAAACAAAAATGATGAAGTTATTATTCCTTCTCCTTATTGGGTGTCATATCCAGATATGGTCAACTTAGCAGGGGGAAAACCAATAATTTTAGAAACAGAAATGAAAGATAATTTCAAAATAATTCCAAAGCAATTAGAAGCCAATATTTCAGAAAAGACAAAGTGGTTTATAATCAATTCTCCGGGAAATCCAACAGGAGCTGTATATGATAAGACTGAATTAAAAGAAATCTCAAAAGTGTTACTCAAGAATCCTCATGTGAATATTTTATCAGATGATATATACGAACATATAACCTACGGAACAAAATTTTACAATGTTCTCAATGTGGAACCAAAGCTTTATGAAAATACATTTATTGTTAATGGGGTCTCAAAAGCTTTCTCAATGACAGGTTGGAGGATAGGATATGGTGCTGGGAAAAAAGAATTGATAAAAGCAATTTCTAAAATCCAATCTCAGAGCACAACCAATCCTTGCTCTATTAGTCAAGTAGCTGCAAAACATGCACTTCAAAGTGAAAAGGATTTTTTACAAGATTGGTTGAAGAAGTTTGAAAGTAGAAAAAATCTTCTAATTGATTTTTTTGAATCTATATCAGGATTAGATCCCTTTATACCAAGTGGCGCATTTTATCTCTATGTAAGTTGTGAAGGTTTTATAAATAAGAGATTAAAAGATGGGAAAAAAATTAATAATGACATGGATTTTGCAGAATATTTACTCCACGATGCTAAAGTTGCAGTTGTGCCTGGAATTGCGTTTGGAAAATCACCATTTTTCAGAATATCGTACGCAACATCTTTTGATGATCTAGAAGAAGCATGCGAAAGAATTGGAACGGCTTTGAAGAAAATTTCATAAATGAAAATTTTAATTTATGGGGTTGGTGGGGTTGGAGGTTTTATTGGATCTCATCTTCAAAAAACTGGTTTTGATATTTCATACATTGCGAGAGGAACAAGATTTGAATTTTTAAAAAAAAATGGACTTAAATTAAAAAGTCAGTTAGGTGATAAGAGTATTAAAAAAATTAAAATTTTTAATACCATCCCAAACAAAGTTGATTTTGATATAATTATAAGCACTGTAAAACTTTATGATTTTGATGGATTCATTGGAGAAATAAAAAAAAAGGGACTTCATGAGACAATTTTATTACCGTTTCAAAATGGTGTGTATTCAGAGCAAAAAATAAGTCAAGAGTTTGGAGAGGAAAAAACATTTGGAGCTGTTGCGCAAATATCTTCATTCATAAATGAGAACCAATACATAATTCATAAAGGAAAACTAGCTTCTTTTTTTGTTGGAAATATGTCAGATATTGTGAATAAAAAATTACTTAAGTTTTGCGAAATATCCAAAAATTCAGGACTCGATATACAATATAAATCAAACATCAAAGAAAAAATTTGGGAAAAGTTTATTTTCTTATCAGCTTACAGTGGTATTACGACTTTAACTAAGAAATCAATAGGGGAAATTTTTGCTTCAACTGCACTTAAGGATAATTTTGTAAGTGCAATGATTGAAACTTATAACCTATCAAAGTTTTTTAATGTCAAATTTAAGGTGAACCCAGTTGACTATTGGTTGGAAAAGATAAAAAAAATGCCGTTTGACATGACCTCTTCTATGTATCTAGATTATTTGAACAACAAACAGCTTGAGTTAAAATGGTTATCTGGGTTCATTGTAGATTGCTCAAAGAAATTTGATAATAAATGTGAAACTCATCAGTCAATTTTAAATGGTATAGTCACTAAATGAGATTTTTCTTGGTCAGAAAACTCTCAGCTTCTAAAGCACTCATACAGCCCATCCCTGCAGCTGTAACGGCTTGCCTGTAGACTTTATCTGTTACATCACCAGCAGCAAAAACTCCATCAACACTTGTTTTTGTAGAATCTGCATCTGTAAAAATATAACCTTCATCATCCATCTTTAATTTTTTATGAAAAATTTCTGTGGTTGGACTATGTCCTATTGCTACAAAAAATCCGTCAATATTCAAAATTTCTTTACTATTTTTCTTAGAATCAAATATTTCAAGTGAGGTAATAACTTTTTTTTCGTTGTCTCCTAAAACTTTTTGAACTTCAGAATTCCAAATAAATTCAACATTTTTCTTTTCAAATAATCTCTCTTGAAGTATTTTTTCTGCTCTTAATTGATCTCGTCTATGGATAAGTACTACCTTGTTACAGAGATTTGACAAGAAAAGCGCCTCTTCTACAGCAGTATTACCACCACCTACAACAGCAACATTTTTATTTTTATAAAAAAATCCATCACATGTAGCACAAGCAGATACACCAAAACCTCTAAACTTTTCTTCACCCTCAATATTTAGCCATTTTGCTTTTGCGCCAGTAGCTATTATTACTGTGTGGGAAGAGAATTTGTCTTTTTCCGTTTTGACACAATGAATTTTTTTATCAAAATCAACCTCTAAAACATAGTCATTCATTATTCTTGTTCCATAAGCTACAGCTTGTTTTTTCATTTGTTCCATTAACCATGGTCCTTGAATGGGATCTTCAAAACCTGGAAAATTTTCAACATCAGTGGTAATTGTTAGCTGTCCACCCGGTTCTAAACCTGATATTAATAAAGGGTTGAGACCAGCTCTAGCTGCGTATATTGCTGCTGTATAACCTGCCGGACCGGATCCAATTATTAAAACTTTTTCTTTGTTCATTTTACTTAAAATCTATTGAGTTTATTTGATACTCTTTAAGACCTTTTGGGGTTTGAACTTCAAAAACATCTCCAACTCTCTTATTAATCATAGCTTTGCACAGAGGCGCCGATATGGAAATCAAGTTTTGTTCTATATCTGCTTCGTCTGCTCCTACAATTTTATATGTATTTTTTTTGTCCGTTTCCAAGTCTGTAAGCACAACAGTTGCCCCAAAAGTTACTTTTGAATTATCAAGTTTTGAAGGATCAATCACCTCAGCACGAGTAATTTTATTTTCTAATTCTACTATTCTGCCCTCTATAAAACTTTGTCTTTCTCTTGCAGCATGATACTCTGCATTTTCTGATAAATCTCCATGCTCTCTAGCTTCTGCAATAGCTTTAATAACATTCGGTCTTTCAGAGTTTTTTAAATTCTCAAGTTCTTCTCGTAGTTTTTTAAGACCTTCTGCGGTCATTGGAAATTTTTCAATCATTATATAATATTATTACGATTACATATTAAATTCTAGAGATTATACAATTCTTGGATCGATTTAACTGAAATTTCACTATTATTGACAATATTTAATCCAGTAACTGCAATTTTGGCTGCTGAAATTGTTGTGAAATAGGGTATTTTTTTACTCAATGCTGTTCTCCTAATTGATAAGCTATCTGCAATAGATTTTGCTCCACTAGTTGTATTTATAATGAGGTGAATTTTATTTTTTTCTATAAAGTCTACAATATGTGGACTTCCCTCATTAACTTTTTTAATTATTTGTACACTTATTGAAAATTTTTTTAGAAATTCGGCAGTGCCTTTCGTAGCATAAATTTTAAAATCAATCTTTTCTATAACTTGGCAAAGCAGTAGGATATTTTCTTTATCTTCATCTCTAACTGAAATAAATATTGACCCTCTTTCAGGCAATTTGTTTCCAGCTGCCATTTGCGATTTCAGAAACGCCATCGGGAAATTCTTATCAATTCCCATAACTTCACCAGTTGATTTCATCTCAGGTCCCAAAATTATGTCTTCTCCGGGAAACCTATCAAATGGAAAAACAGATTCTTTGACTGTTACATAATTTTTGTTGTTTTGATTAAGATTAAAAGACTTTATTTTTTTTCCTAGCATTACTTTTGTTGCAAGCTTTGCTAATGGAATTCCTCTTGATTTACTATAAAAGGTACTGTTCTACTAGCTCTTGGATTTACCTCAATTACATAAACTTTATCGTCCTTGATGGCATATTGAATATTAATGAAACCTATAATATTCAAAGTTCTTGAGATAAGTTTTGTAATTCTTTTAATTTCATCAATGATTTTTGCAGACAATGTTTGCGGGGTAACGAACAAGCGGAATCTCCTGAGTGTACACCTGCTTCCTCGATATGTTCTAAGATCCCAGAAATAAAAATATCTTTACCATCTGAAATTGCGTCTACATCAATCTCTTTTGCTCCCACAAGAAATTCATCGATCAAAATAGATTTATTATTTATAATGAAATTACTGTTAAAATAATTATTTAACTCTTCAAAGTTATTTATTATTCTCATTGCTCTTCCACCTAAAACGTAGGATGGTCTAATTACAATTGGAAATTCAATGGATTTTATTGCTTTCTTAGCTTCTGAAAAATTGAAAACAATATCGCTTTTTGGCTGCAAAATTTTTAAATCCTTCATTAATTTAGCAAACCTATCTCTATCTTCACATAAATCAATCGATTTAAAAGATGTTCCTAAAATTTTTTCCCCGATTACTAATTTTTAAAAATTTAGTGGTTTTTTTCCCCCCAAGTTGAACAATTACACCAAGTAATTTATTATTAATATTTTCAGCCTGACAAATTGCTAAGACAGATTCTGAATCAAGTGGTTCAAAATAAAGTCTGTCAGAAATATCATAGTCAGTGGAGACGGTTTCTGGGTTACAGTTAACCATTATCGACTCGATACCAAGTTCTTTAAGCGCAAAAGAAGAATGCACACAGCAATAATCGAACTCTATTCCTTGCCCGATTCTATTGGGACCACCACCTAAAATTATGACCTTTTTTCTATTACTTACTTTAGTTTCGTCCTCAAATCTACTATTTTCTTCAACACAGTTCCAGGAAGAATACATATAAGGAGTTTTGGATTGAAATTCTCCTGAACATGTATCAATATTTCTAAATGAAGTGAAAAGTCTATCTTTTTTTTTTATATTAAAAATCGAGTTTTTTGAACATCGAGATATTTGCAAAATTTTTTCATCTGAAAAACCATATTCCTTCGCTTGAATATATATTTCTTTTGAAATTTTTTTATTTTTTAGTATTTTTTCATATTCAACCAACTCACAGATTTCTCTAACAAACCAAGGATCATAACCAGAAGAATTGACAATTTTTTTCAAATCAATTTTTTTTCTTATACATTCAGCTATTACTAAAAACTTATTTGGTCGATTTTCTTTTAATAATTCTATAAGTTCACTTTTACTCTTTTTTTGTAAAAAATTATTTGAATCTAATCCTATTAGATCCGTTTCCAAGCTCCTTATGGCTTTTTGAAAGGATTCTTTGAAATTACGTCCTATTGCCATGCACTCCCCAATTGACTTCATTGCTGTACCCAGTTTTTCCTCTGTCATACTAAATTTTTCAAAAGTAAACCTTGGAATTTTTGTAACTATATAATCAATTGTAGGTTCAAATGAAGCTGGTGTTGTTTTAGTTATGTCATTTCTTAACTCATCTAAAGAATAACCAACTGCAAGTTTAGCTGCAATCCTGGCAATTGGAAACCCGGTTGCTTTTGATGCTAATGCTGAAGATCTTGAAACTCTTGGATTCATTTCAATAACAACATTTCTGCCTGTTTTGGGGTTAATTGCAAACTGGACATTTGCACCACCAGTGTCTACACCTATTTCTCTTATAACTTTGATTGAATCATTCCTCATTTTTTGAAACTCTTTGTCTGTCAGGGTTAATGCAGGTGAAATTGTAACTGAGTCTCCAGTATGTATTCCCATTGGATCAATGTTTTCAATAGAGCACACAATGATACAATTGTCCTGATTATCTCTTATTACCTCCATTTCATATTCTTTCCAGCCAATAAGTGACTCCTCAATTAAAACTTCATTAATCGGCGACAAATCTATTCCTTTTTTTACAATTTGTATAAATTCTTTTTTATTTAAGGATGTTCCTCCACCAGAACCTCCAAGAGTAAAAGAAGGTCTTATGATAACAGGAAAAGCGAGGTCTTTAAGAGCTTCTATGGCCTGATCTAAACTTTTAACAACAAATCCTTTCGGGGTATCTAGACCAATTTTCGTCATTGACTTTTTGAAAAGCTCTCTGTCCTCTGCTTTCTGGATTACCTTCTGTGTAGCTCCAATTAACTTAACACCATATTTTTTAAGAATTTTTTTATTTTCTAGTTCTATTGATAAATTTAGTGCTGTTTGCCCACCCATTGTTGACAAAAGCGCATCTGGTCTTTCTTTAATAATTATCTTTTCTAATATTGAAATGTTTAATGGCTCTATATAAGTCCGATCAGCAAGTTCAGGGTCGGTCATTATTGTTGCTGGATTGGAATTAACTAAAATCACATTAAACCCTTCTTCTTTTAGGGCTTTACATGCCTGAGCTCCTGAATAATCGAATTCACATGCTTGACCAATAACTATTGGTCCAGCTCCGATAATTAAGATTTTTTTTATATCTTTTCTTTTAGGCATTTTTTATGAGTTTAAAAAATTGATCAAATAAATATCTGCTATCTTGAGGACCAGGAGAAGATTCTGGATGGTACTGAACTGAGAAAAAAGGTTTATTCTTTACTTCTATCCCTGCTATTGTGTTATCAAATAGTGATGTGTGAGTGATACTTAAATCATCGGGGAAAGATTTCTTAGAGACAACGAAACCGTGGTTTTGGACGGTAATTTCAACTTTTTTGGTTTTAACATTTTTTATTGGATGGTTTGCTCCTCGATGTCCATGGTGCATTTTTTCTGTTTTAGCGTTATAAATTAATGAAAGAATTTGGTGTCCAAGACAGATTCCGAAAATAGGTTTGTTAAAATTTTTGATAGAACATAAATTTTCTTTATTTTTTTTGAAGGTTGCTAAAGGATCTCCAGGACCATTTGAAAGAAACAAGCCTGCTGGTTTCATTTTAATAATCTCTTCTACAGAAAAGTTGTAAGGAAAAACTACTACATCATATTTAGAGGAGCTTAGAATATTTAAAATATTTTTTTTTATACCAAAGTCTATAACAGCAATAAAATTCTTATGAATTTTAAAAGATCTTAATTTTTTTTGATTAAACCATTTGTATATATAACTTGTTGAAATCTTTGATGCTAGATCTAGATTCTTCATACTAGGAAATTTCATTAATTTAGTTTTAAGATTTGTCATATTTTCAAAAAAAGCATTTTCAGGGAAATGAATTAATGCTTTGCACGCACCTAAATTTCTTATTCTTTTAGTGAGTGCTCTTGTGTCAATATTTGAAACACATACCTTTTTATTAAGTTTTAACCATTTTTCAAAATCCATTTTAGATCTAAAATTTGAAGCAGCTGATACTGGATTGTTAATTATGCAACCTGAGGCATAAATCTTATCACTTTCATAATCTTCAAAATTCGCACCAACTACCCCAATATGTGGAAAAGTAAAGTTAATAATTTGATTGAAATAAGATGGATCTGTCAATATTTCTTGATAGCCAGTAATTGAAGTATTAAAAGCAAATTTCACCTAAAAAATCTCCAAAACATCCTGATCCAACACCTAAAAAATAAGAACCATCATCGAGAAGCAAAACACAATTTTTTCCATTTCTTTTGACACTATTTTTCATTTGTTCAATAATATACTTTGATATTATTAAATTCCAACAATTACATAGTAATATTGAATTTTTATTTGTTAATTATGCAATCATTGAGAGAAAAAATAAAGCTAACTCTTGATCAAAACTTAAAAAGTAGAGATGAAATAGCTACATCAACTGTAAGATTAATTTTAGCAGCTATAAAAGATCATGACATCCAATATAGAACTAAAAAGAAGGGTGATTCAATCTCCGATGAAGAAATATTAAATCTTCTTCTAAATATGATCAAACAAAGGAAAGAAAGTGTTAAAATTTATTCCGAGGCTGGAAGAGATGATTTAAAAAAAAGAGAAGAAAAAGAAATTGAAATTATAAACTCATTTCTTCCTCTTCAAATCACATCTAATGAACTTGATAATATTTTACGTGAAACTATTAAAGAGCATGGGTTCAATTCTATTAAAGACTTAGGAAAGCTTTTAGGCTTCTTAAAAAGTAAATACCCAGGGCAGTTAGATATGCAGACAGTTGCTGAGAAAGCAAAAACAATCTTCAATGATTAAAAATAACAATTCTGTAAATCAATTTTTAAACGAGGTTAATAATAAAGTAAGATTATCTGATTTTATTGGTCAGTTTGTTAATTTAGTGGAAAGAGGAAATTCATTTGTTGGTAATTGTCCATTTCATAATGAAAAAACTCCTTCATTCAATGTAAATAACGAAAAATCTCTATTTCATTGTTTCGGCTGTAAAGCTGGTGGAAATATAATAAATTTTATAAGTAAATATAAAAACTTACAATTTTTAGAATCACTTATTTATATTTCACAATATTCTGGTATTCCTTATGTTTATGATCAGAGAAAAAGTAAATCCAATTCAGAAGCAAAACTTCTTACAAATATTCTAAATAAAAGTAATAATTTATTTAAAGAATTACTAAAAAAGAAAACAATTGCCTACAAATATATTAAAGAAAGGGGAGTTATTGATGAGGCTTAAAAATTTTTAACATTGGTTTTGCACCAGATCATAATAATTTATTAAAATATTTGGAGTTAGAGGGTTTTGGTTTTGATGAAATAAAGAAAACTGATCTTTTAATTAAAAATAACAAAGGAGAATACTTTGGAAGATTTAGCAAACGCATAACTTTTCCTATACATAATTTCTCAAATGATATTGTGGGTTTTGGTGCGAGAACTATTCAAAATTCAAAGATTAAATATATAAACTCACAGGAAAGTTTAGTCTTCAAAAAAAGTCAATTACTTTATGGTCTCAAAGAAAATTTAGAAAATATAAGGTCAGAAAAAGAAATATTCTTAGTTGAAGGTTATATGGATGTTATAAAAATGTATAGTTCTGGAATTAAAAATGCAGTTTCAACTCTAGGAACAACATTATCTGAAATGCAATTAAAAAAAATGTGGAACTATTCAGATATACCTTACGTTTGTTTTGATGGAGACGATGCAGGACAGAATGCTACAAAGAAAATAGCAGAAAAAGTTCTAAAGTTTTTGGTTCCTGGAAAGTCATTAAGGTTTATTTTAATTCCTGAAAATTTAGACCCCGACTCTTTTCTTCGAAATAAAAAAAAAGACGATTTTCTTGCTTTAAAAAATAAAGCTAAAGATCTTTCAGTAATAATTTGGGAAAGTATAGTCAATTCTGTCAAAAACAACACACCAGAGTCTATTGCTTTAATTGATAACAAAATAAATGACATTGTTAAGAAAATTGATGATGTAAAAGTTTCAAAGGAATATTTTAGATTCTTAAAATCTCAAAAAGAGAGCTTTATTTGGAATAGCAATAAAATCAAAACTATTTCGCCTCGAAAATCTAATTCAAATAAAATTATAGAAAATATAAACGAAAAACTATTTTTAGTAATGATAATTTTTTACAAAAACTACCTTACAGATTACCATGAAGAGATTTTCCAAATAAAATTATCCAATGGAATCCTCGAAGTGGTCAAAACAGAAGTTCTAAAGAATTATGACGCAGAGTCTAAATATATTCATGAAGAGGAAAATAAGTATAAAAGTTTGACTCCAAATTTGTTAAGTGAAATTAAAGAACTTAAAAAAACACATGCTGCTAGTTTAAATGAAGAAGAAAAAAAAGTATTTTTCAGACAAATTCTTAACAACTTAAGGTTACCTAATCTTTTAGAGGAAAGAAAGTTTATTGAAAAACAGATTATTGAATCTTCCGAAAAATTAATATCTGAAAACTTGTTAAACAAATACAATAAAATTTCATCCGAAATTAAGAACATACAAAATAAAAGACTTGAATAATATTCATCCACAGTTCATGTATTAATTGTAAAAGAATATTTCGCATGAACAAAAAAATATCTACCTCGAAGAAAGACGATTCAGAAGAACCATTAATCGATCAGTCTAGCGAAGGTCTTAAAAAATTAATTTTGAAAGGTAAGAAAAAAGGTTTCTTACATCGCTCTGAATGCGAAAAAGCGCTTGAAAATGAAAAGTTCGACGACAAAGAGGAATTTTATTCAAAAGTCGAAAGCCTTAATATTCAAATATACGATGAGGATAGTGAAGAAACTTCCAATGAAGAAAATGAAGCAGGAATAGTTGCAACTGAAAAGGATGAGGATAGTGGAAGAACTGACGATCCTGTCAGAATGTACTTAAAAGAAATGGGTAATGTTGAGCTTTTGTCAAGAGTTGGAGAAATAGCCATTGCAAAGAGAATAGAGGAGGGTAAAAAGAAAACAGCTGATGCTTTTTCAAAAAGTATAATCTCAATGATGTCAATTCAGAAATATTTTGAAGATTATGAAGTTGGAGAACGTCAGATAAGAGACTTCATTGACCTTGATACTACTTTTAGGTCTGTAAATGGCGAACAAGAAGAATTCGATGCTGATATCCCAATTAAAGACGAGCAAATTTTCAATAATAATAATGATGATGATCAAGGTGATGAGGAAGAGAAAACAAATGAGGAAGATCAAGAAGATTTTGATTCTGAGGCATCCGATGACAACAACGAGTTATCTGACTTGTCAATTTTGGAAAAGGAAGAAAATCTCAAGCCCCATATTACTTCAAACCTAGAAAAGTTTTCAAAACTATTTAAAAAGTATAAGAAATTAAAAGAAGAGTATATCAATTTAAGAATTTTAAATAAGAAAATTGATATCAAATTGGAAAAAAAAATTAAATCTGCAGAAAAATCAGTTTCTGAGCAGGTTATGAATATTTTTATAAACCAAAATAGAATTGACGATGTAATAGAAACACATAGAATGTATAACATTCAAATTGTTGCTGGAGAGAGAAAATTATCAGATATTGCGTTGAAGCTTAAGATATCAAATGATGAGTTTGACAAAGAATATAGTAAAAATGGTCAGTATAAAAATTGGCTCAGAAATCTAACCAAAAAAAATAATAAAAAATGGGTATCTTTCGCAAAAAAAGAACTAACCCAAGAAATCATTTCAAAATTTAAAGAGATAATGCTCTCTACGTTGATGACAATTAAAGAAATAAAAGAAGTCTCGAGTCTTGCCAATGAGGGAGTAATCCAATCAAGTAAGGCAAAAAAGGAAATGATTGAAGCAAACTTAAGATTAGTGATTTCTATAGCAAAAAAATATACTAACAGAGGGCTTCAATTTCTTGATTTAATTCAAGAGGGAAATATTGGCCTAATGAAGGCAGTAGATAAGTTTGAGTATAAAAGAGGTTACAAATTTTCAACCTATGCGACTTGGTGGATTAGACAAGCAATAACACGATCTATTGCTGACCAAGCTAGAACTATTAGAATTCCAGTTCACATGATAGAAACAATAAGTAAATTAGTGAGAGTATCTAGACAAATTCTTAATGAAAACGGAGTAGAACCTCAACCAGAAGAACTCGCTTCAAGACTAGGGATGCCGTTAGAAAAGGTTAGAAAAGTTTTGAAAATAGCAAAAGAACCGATAAGCCTAGAAACCCCTGTTGGAGACGAAGATGACAGCCACTTAGGTGATTTTATTGAAGATAAAAACATTAAACTGCCATTAGACGCTGCAATACAAAATAACCTCAGAGAGGCTACAACTGGTGTTCTTTCCACATTGACACCCAGAGAAGAGAGAGTTTTAAGGATGAGATTTGGAATTGGTATGAATACAGACCATACTTTAGAGGAGGTTGGTCAACAATTTTCAGTTACAAGAGAAAGAATTAGGCAAATAGAAGCAAAAGGTTTAAGAAAGCTTAAACATCCAAGTAGATCTAGAAAATTAAGAAGTTTTCTTGATAACTAAAAAGTCAAGTAATATCATAATAATACTTTAATTGTAGGCCCGTAGTTCAGTTGGTTAGAACGCACCGCTCATAACGGTGTTGTCGGGGGTTCAAGTCCCTCCGGGCCTACCACATAAAATAAATATTGTTATTAAATTCAAATATATGTATATATTATTTACCCTGAAGTTTTTTTCTTCATTGCTTCAATTAGCCCGATAACGCCTTTAGGGTTGTTTTTGATGACAGACATGAATTCTGCTCTTTGAGTAACTAACATACTCACGCCATCTATATTGACATCCAGAATCTTAAAATCCTTATTTTTATCTAAATATATCTTCCACATAAATTTAAGAGTAGGACCATCTTTATTTAAAACATTCATTTTTACATTATAATAATTGTTTTCTAGTAGTGAATCAGTGGCCTTAAAGGTTCCCTCCCACCCTTTAAATTTTGGAGCGTAAGTAGTTACTATATAATCATTGAAACTTTCAACAAACTGTTTTCTCATGTTACTATCTAATCTTTTCCAATACTGACCTAAAACAAAACGAGAAATATAATAATTATCAAATGAGTCTAAATAAAGATTTCTAAAATTAACAATTCTCTCGCTTTCAGATAAGTTAACATTTGAAACTTTTTCAACTACTTGTTTTCCTAAATTTTCAACAAAATATTTGCTTTGTTCTATCTTTTCGTCTGAAAAGGAATGGATCGGAATAAAAAAAAGAGCGAGAATTAAAAAGTTTCTAAAATAACTCATAATTTACTCTATCAGATTTACTCTCGATTCATTGAAGGCAGGATAGTTTGATGATGGAAGGACTCCATTATAATATCTGGTCATTTCTGATTTGATTTCAGAATCATCATCTTTCATTGTAGTAACAATATTTTTGACATCAGATTTCTAATTCTTCGTCTTCATATGCTTCAATTGGAAGCATGCTTAGAGAAAGATCTTTGCTCTCAAGCTCTCCTGAAATATCTTTTCTTCTTTTTTGTCTGTATAGACTCCTCATTGTAGCATAGAAGTCCAAAGAACCCTCTTTCATCTCCTCAAGATAATCAAGGTATTTCTCTCTTGTAGATACACCCCTCACAACTGGACCAGACAAGCGTGCCTCTAAACCTATTCCTTTCATTCTGTATCCAAAAGACAGAGGGTTGGTTATTGTATCAACTCCTAGTCCAAAAGCGTCTCTGACGCTTGAAGGTCCAAAAATTGGGAGCATTACATATGGACCATCAGGAACTCCCCAGACTGCCAATGTTTGACCAAAATCTTCTTCTACTTCTGTTATGTTCCCGAAAGCATCAGTACTAGCTACGTCAAACAACCCTCCAAGACCAAAAGTCATATTTATTAAGAATCTTCCGATAATATTCCCAATGCTTTGTTTATTTAATTGTAAAATAGCATTTGCTAAGCTAATCGGTGTTTTGGCAGTAGTTGCAAGATTAGTAAGTGGTTTTCTAGGTATATCAGGAATTTTTCTCCAACCTTTGGCCACAGGTTTAAAAAAATAGTCGTCCAAGTTATTGTTAAATTTAAAAATATTCCTGTTAACATTCTCAAATGGGTCGTTTACATTCTCTACAGCTTCTGCATTTTTGACATTAAGAGAGATGAGTGCTGAAACTACAATGATTAACAAAATCTTGTTATATTTTAAAATTATACCTACCATATATTGAACATTAATTATTTTCTATTAATTTAAACCATTTTATATTAAAAAAATAAACTAAAAAACATAAAAATAAAATTTTTTATTCTTTGCATAAATTAAAATGATTTCAAATACAATATTGTCAAAAAATATAAACGTATCCTTTGAATTTTTTCCCCCAAAAAACAAAGAATCAATAGAGTCTTTATGGGTTAATATAAAGAGATTGGAGCCCTTAGAGCCAAAGTTTATTTCTGTTACATATGGTGCAGGAGGTTCCACTAGAAATAATACTCATAGCTTAGTAAAAGAAATTAAACAGAAGACTTCGCTAACACCTGCGGCTCATTTGACATGTATAGGAACTTCAAAGGCTGAAATTGAGAGCATAGCAGAAGACTATTGGAACTCTGGAATTAAACATATTGTTGCTCTAAGAGGAGACGAAAGAGAAAATAAAACAAAAAATAAATTTAGCGACTTTACCTATGCAACCGATTTAATAAAAGTATTGAAAAAAAAATTTGATTTTGAAATTACAGTTTCAGCTTACCCTGAGATGCATCCAGATTCTTCATCTATTGACCAAGAGTATGATGTTTTAAAAAAAAAAGATTGATTTGGGAGCTTCAAAAGCAATTACTCAATTCTTTTTTGATGTAAATAGTTATTTTGATTTTATTGATGGTGCAATAAAAAGAGGAATAAACATTCCAATTATTCCCGGCATATTACCTGTGACTAATTGTAAAAGAACAATGGAATTTGCAAAAAAAATGAATTGTAAAATGCCTAAATCGTTATTGGACATGTTTGTCGGTCTTGATTCTGATCCGCAAACACGAAAACTAGTTGCAACTACAATTGTATATGAACAATGCAGAAAACTTCTTGATGGAGAGGTAAAAGATTTTCATTTTTACACATTAAACAGAGCTGATTTATCATTTGCCATATGTCATATTTTGGGTATCAGAACTCTGAAGGATTAAAATTGATGAAAAGTATTGACGAAATTATAAATGTTTTAAATAAAAAAATCTTAATTCTTGATGGTGCTTTAGGTACAATGATTCAGAATGAAGAATTAAAAGAAAAGGATTTTAGAGCTGAAAGATTTAATAATCATGATGTTAACCTTTTTGGAAATAACGACATATTAAATTTGACTAAGCCTGGACTGATATATGATATTCATAAGTTGTATCTTGATGCTGGAGCAGACATTATTGAAACAAATACTTTTAATTCAACAGGAATCTCTCAGGAAGATTACAAATGTCAAGATTTAGCATATGAATTAAACTTTCAGGGTGGAAATTTAGCAAGAAAAGCCGTTGATGATTTTCTTAAAAATAATCCAAATGAAGATAAATTTGTTGCAGGCGTTTTAGGACCTACAAATAGAACATGTTCTATGTCTCCAGATGTTAACGATCCAGGATTCAGAAATATAAATTTTGATAATTTATTTAGTGATTATGAGAATTGTATCAGTGCATTGATTGAAGCAAAGGTGGATATAATTTTAGTTGAGACAGTTTTTGATACCTTAAATTCAAAAGCTGCACTTTCAGCTATAAAAAGTGTTGAGCAATCAAATAATATTAAAATTCCCATCATGATTTCTGCCACTATAACTGATTTATCCGGAAGAACACTGTCGGGACAAACGGTTGAAGGTTTCTATAATTCAATAATCCATTCTAATCCATTAAGTGTAGGATTAAATTGTGCTCTTGGGCCAAAAGAATTAGAACCTTATCTAATAGAACTTAATAGGATTTCAGAGGTATATACAAGTATTCATCCAAATGCTGGTTTACCAAACGCTTTTGGTGGATATGATGAAACACCAGATTCCATTGCAAAATTTGCTAAAGAATGGAGCGATAGTAACTATATAAATATTATTGGTGGTTGTTGTGGAACAACTCCTGAACATATAAAATTAATGAGTAAAGTCGTAATGAACAAAAAACCTAGGGTATTAAAAAAGAAATCTGACAATCTCCGCCTATCGGGTTTAGAAGCCTTTAATTTATAAAAATGAGCTCCAACCCGACATTTATTAATATTGGCGAAAGAACAAATGTTACTGGTTCAGCAAAGTTTAAAAAACTGATTCTATCAAATAATTTTGATCAAGCTATTGAAGTTGCAAAAGAACAAATTGAGAACGGTGCTCAAATCATTGATATAAATATGGACGAGGGTTTATTGGATTCAGAGAAAGCTATGGTCAAGTTTTTGAATCAAATTTCCGTTGAACCTGCAATAGCAAAGGTTCCATTTATGATAGATTCATCAAAATGGTCAGTTATAGAAGCCGGTTTGAAATGTATTCAAGGCAAACCTATTGTTAATTCAATAAGTTTAAAGGAAGGCGAAGATATTTTTATTGAACAAGCTGAGAAAATCAAAACTTATGGAGCTGCTGTTGTTGTTATGGCATTTGATGAAGATGGTCAAGCCGATAACAAAGAAAGAAAATATCAAATTTCAAAAAGAGCTTATCAAATCTTGACTCAGAAATTAGATTTTCCTCCTCAAGATATTATATTCGATCCCAATATATTTGCTGTTGCCACTGGAATTGAAGAACACAATAATTACGCATTAGATTTCTTTGAAGCAACTAAACTTATAAAAAATAATTTACCATTAGCCAAGGTTTCTGGTGGACTTTCTAATGTTTCTTTTAGTTTTAGAGGAAATAATCAGGTTAGAGAGGCGATGCACTCGTGTTTTCTTTATCATGCAATAAAATATGGACTAGATATGGCAATTGTTAACGCTGGGCAAATTACAATCTACGAACAAATACCTAAAGATCTTAAGAAGTGTATAGAAGATGTGTTGTTTAATAAACATCTTGATGCAACTGAAAATTTAATTGAGATCTCAAAAAAATATTCAGGTAGTGTAGAGAGAAAGAAAGTTGACAAAAAATGGAGAACTAAAAAATTAGAAAAAAAGATAGAATATGCACTGGTAAATGGCATCAACGAGTTTATAGAAGAGGACACTGAAAAATTAAGACAACAATATAATAAACCATTGGAAATCATCGAAGGCCCACTCATGGATGGAATGAATGTTGTTGGTGATTTATTTGGATCCGGAAAAATGTTTTTACCGCAAGTTGTAAAATCTGCGAGAGTAATGAAACAGTCGGTAGCTTACTTACTACCATTCATGGAAAAAGATAATACATCAAAAAAAAGTTCTAAAGGTAAAATACTTTTGGCAACTGTAAAGGGAGACGTTCATGATATTGGTAAAAATATAGTTGGTGTAGTATTACAATGTAATAATTTCGAAATTATTGATTTGGGAGTTATGGTTCCAGCTAGTAAAATTGTTGAAACTGCAATAGAGGAGAATGTTGATTTAATTGGATTATCAGGTCTCATAACCCCAAGTTTAGACGAGATGTGCTTTGTTGCCAGTGAATTAGAGAGAAATAAAATTAATAAACCTCTATTAATAGGTGGGGCTACTACGAGTAAAATTCACACAGCCATAAAAATAGATCCTTTATACAATTTTGGCGTATGTCACGTTAATGACGCTTCAAAAGCAGTTTCAGTAGCAACAAATATGATTTCTAAAAGTAAATGTAGACCGTTTGTTGAATCATTAAAAAAGGAATATTCAGTTCTTCGTTCTGGTTATTTTAAAAAGGACAAGATGAATGATAACAATCTTGAAGAATGTAGAAAAAATAAATTTAATTTTCAATGGGATAATTACGAACCAGTTAAGCCAAAGAAAATTGGTGTGCAAACTCAAGAAGACGTTTCTATCGAACAAATAATGAAATTTGCAGACTGGAAACCTTTTTTTGAAGCTTGGGAACTTTATGGAAATTTTCCTGATATTCTAAATGATAAGATTGTTGGAAAAGCAGCTCGAGATCTTTGGGATGATGCAAATAAAATGATTGAAATGTTAATTAAAGAAAAAATAACGAAACCTAAATGTGTTTTTGGTTTTTGGCCAGCTAATTCAGATGGTGATGATATTCTTTTATTTGATTCTGAAAGAAGAGAGAAAGTAAAAACAAAATTATTTTTTTTACGACAACAAGTTAGTAGAAAAAATTCAAAAAGAGCTAATTTCTGTCTCGCAGATTTCGTTGCACCAGTTGGAACTAAAAATGATTTTATTGGAGGGTTTTTAGTCACAGCTGGAAGCGGCATTGAAACTTTAGCTTCAAAATTTGAAAAGAAAAATGATGATTATAACTCAATTTTAGTTAAATCAATTGGTGATAGAATCGCTGAAGCATTTGCAGAAATGTTACACAAAGATGTAAGAACAAACTTTTGGGGTTACGCACAAAAAGAAGATTTAACTAACAAAGAATTAATTCAAGAAAAGTTTGAAGGAATTAGACCTGCACCAGGTTATCCTGCATGCCCTGATCATACAGAAAAGAAGACCTTATTTGAACTGTTAGACGTATCGAGTAATTTAAAAGTAAAATTGACTGAGAGCTTTGCAATGAGCCCGGCTAGTTCAGTTTCTGGATTGTATTTTGCAAACCCACAAGCAAGTTATTTTGGTGTTGGTAAAATTTTCAAAGACCAAGTAGAAGACTATGCAAAAAGAAAAAAAATCAGTTTAAGTGATGCTGAAAAGTGGTTGGGTTCAAATCTAGGATATGCTCCTAACTAAGAGGATTAATCTTTTTATCTTATGAAAAAAATAAAGTTACCAGAACCAGACTTTCTTTCCAGCCTTAACGAGCAGCAAAAGCAAGCCGTTCAAAATACTGAAGGACCATTACTTGTTCTTTCGGGTGCAGGAACTGGGAAAACAAAAGTTTTAACGTCTAGGTTAGCAAATATTATATATAACAGGAAAGCAAAAATGTCTGAAATTTTTTGTGTCACATTTACTAATAAAGCTGCACACGAGATGAAAACAAGAGTTGAAAAGATGCTCAGCCATCCAATTGAGGGGATGTTTATTGGAACATTTCATTCTATAGGACTAAGATTTTTAAGAAGAAACTCGGAGTTGGTTGGTTTAAAAAATGATTTCACGATATTAGACAAAGATGACCAATTAAGACTTGTAAAGCAAGTAATTTCTCTTGAAAATCTTGATCCAAAAGTTTACGTTCCTAAAAATTTTTTATACATGATTGATCAAGTTAAAAATGCTGGATTGGAAACTGAGGATGTTGACAATCATGAATTCGAAATCGAAACAAAAGGTAAGTTTAAACAAATTTACAAATCATATCAATCTAGACTCTCAAATTATAATTCAGTTGATTTTGGAGATCTAATACTATTACCAATAAAATTATTTAAGGAAAATAAACAAATCTTGGAATTTTATCAAAAAAAGTTTAAATACACTTTAGTAGATGAGTATCAAGATACAAATTCAGCACAATACATGATGTTGAGATTACTTACAGAATTAAATAGAAACTTGTGTTGCGTAGGAGACGAGGATCAATCTATTTATGGATGGAGAGGGGCAGAATTAAAAAATATTCTAAATTTTGAAAGAGATTTTGACAATTCAAATATTATTAGACTGGAACAGAATTATAGATCTACAGGTAATATTCTTAAAACTGCATCATCAATAATTTCTGAAAATACAGAAAGGATAGGTAAAAAACTTTGGACCTCAGATAAAGATGGTGATCCGGTTTTAATCAGAAATTTCGAAGATGATGATTTTGAGGCAATTTTCATTGCACAAAAAATCAAAGAATTTAAAAAAAAAGGTATATCCCTTACTAACATTGCAATTTTAACAAGAGCAAGTTTTCAGTTTAAAGATATTGAAGATCGATTTTTGAAAGAAAATATAAAATACAGAGTTGTTGGTGGCCTTAGATTTTATGAAAGAGCAGAAATCAAAGACGCAATGGCTTACTTTAGAATATTAATAAATAAGTCAGACAATTTATCATTGGAAAGAATATTAAACACTCCAAAGCGAGGGTTAGGTAAAGCTTTAATTAAAAACCTCTATGATATTGTACAAAAAAAAAATGTCTCATTATATGAATCCTTGAAACTTCTAATTTTATCAGGGACATCAAATTCCTCACAAAAAAAAAATATTCAAAATTTCATTTCTATTATTGACAGACATTCATCTGCTTTAAAAAGTACAAAACACTTCGAGGTAGCCGGATCACTGCTTGATGAAGTTGGTTATACTGAAATGCTTCAAAAAGAAAAAACACCAGAATCTGAAGGAAGATTAGAAAATTTAAAAAAACTTATAACAGATTTGAAGAATAGAAACTCATTAGAAGAATTTATTGAAGAAGTCAGCCTTTTGAATGACACTTTAAATGATAGTGATTTTAATGAAAAAGTTTCTTTAATGACACTACATAGTGCAAAAGGTCTTGAGTTTGATTTTGTTTTTCTTCCAGGTTGGGAGGAGGGAATCTTTCCTAATCAAAGAAACATTGATGAATATGGAAACAAAGGACTAGAAGAGGAGAGACGCCTAGCTTATGTAGGTATTACAAGGGCAAGAAAAGAATTAAATATTTCATATGTAAATTACAGAAAACAATACAACTACAGTATATATCGTTCTATACCTTCTAGGTTTTTATCAGAACTTCCTGAACAAAGTTGTAAAGTTTTTCAAGTTGTGGAAAATATTAAAAAAAAAAATATGAAACTAGAGCAATTTTCAAATCCAGATTTTGAAGTTGGAGAGAAAGTTCAACATAAAGAGTTTGGTTCTGGAACAATCTTAGGAATATCGGATAAAAAACTTCAAATACGGTTTGAAAATTCTGATGAAGTAATAAAAGTATTTTCTGATTTTGTTTCAAAATTATAATATTTTGAAAAAAGTTACCTTTTTAATTAAATCAAAAAAACATGAAAGTTTAATAGCTTGGATTTTTTCAAAATATAACAATATTTCAATTTTTCCAGAAGGTAATTATTTAAAAGTAGAACTTCTTTTAAATAATTCAGAAATCAATAACTTTTCTTCAAGTAAACTCAGAAAAAAATTTGGTAATTTTACTTTAACTACAATTAAAAAAAAAGATTGGGTGTATCAAAATATTAAAGACGATCAAGGCACTCAAACAGAATTCTTTTATATAAGTCAGGGACTATCAAATAAAATATCAAACAGAAAGTTCAAATTAAAAATTCCAGCTAATAATGCATTCGGAACAGGGAGTCATGAATCAACTTTTTTATCAATTATTTGTATAGAATATTTAATTAAAAAAAAGTATTACAGTTCAATTTGTGACGTTGGAACTGGTTCTGGAATTTTATCATTTGTATTAAATAAAACTACAAAGCAGAAAATTGATTCTATTGACAATGATTTTAAAATTAAAAAAACTTTTTTTAAAAATCTAAGTACTAATCATTTAAATAACGTAAGGTTTTTTAATCAAAATGGGTTAAATAGTTTTTTTCTAAGAAATAAAAGTTATGATTTGATAGTTGCAAATATATTACTAATAACTCACAGAAAACTTGTAAAACAATACTATAATAAATTAAAAAATAATGGTGAAATTGTTATATCGGGGATCCTCATTGATCAAGAAATGGAAATAATATCAATTTTCAATAAATTTAACTTTAAATTAAAAAAAAAATTTTATAGTTTCAAATGGGTTGGACTTATATTTGAGAAAAAAAGAAAATGAACATGATAAATAATTTAGAAAAATTAATAAAAGAAATTTCTTTGAAAAAAATTGATTTTTACGTCATTTCTACTAACGATGAAAATTTACTTGAATACACTCCAGATCAAAACAAGAGATTACAATGGCTTACAAACTTTTCTGGCTCGAATGGAATTGCATTAATATCCAAGAAAAAAAAAATCTTTTTTACTGATGGAAGATATATTTTACAAGCAAAAAAAGAAATAGATTCTAAATTTAAAATTATTGACTTACAAAGTGAAAGCTTTTTCTTATTTTTGCAAAAAAACATCAAACATAAAACAATGTTGATAGATTACAGAATCTTTAATATTAAATTTGTAAAAGAATTAAAAAGGATTGCCGAGTTAAACTCTATAAAGATTTATCATGATAAAAAAAATATTGTAGACAAGATTTGGGATAGAAAAGTTAAGAAGAATCAAAAATTTTGTTTTTTTTTAGAAAAAAAAATATCTGGTGAAGACACATTATCTAAAAAGGAAAGGATATTTAATAAAATTAATTACGATTTTTTAATTTTAACTTCATCAGAATCAATTTGCTGGCTTATGAATTTAAGGGGTTTTGATTTAGAACATACACCAATTGTTCTTTGCAGAGCAATTGTAACTAAAACTACCATTAAACTATTTACCGATTTAAATAAGTTTCCATGTAAAGTAAAAGTAAAAGGAGTTCAAATTTTTTGTTTCGGAGAATTTGAATCTGAGATTTTAAAATTACCTAAGAATAAAAAGCTTGCTCTCGATTCCTCATCATCATATTTTTATTACGAGTTGATGAAATCAGCAGGACTTAAACTTGATCTAATAGAAGACCCATGCATTAATATAAGATGTAAAAAGAATGAAGTTGAGATAAAACATTCCATTAAATACCATATTTTAGATGGTGTTTCTCTTGTTAAGTTCTTTTATTGGTTAGAAAAGTCAAAATTTTCTTCTGATTTAGACGAGGTAAATGTTTCAAGAAAGCTTGAAGATTTTAGAAAACAAAATAAAAATTATTTTTCCTCAAGTTTTCCGACTATTTCAGCTTTTGGAAAGAATGCATCAGTTATTCACTATAATCCAATTCAAAATAACAAAAGATTAATTTCAGGACAGTTATTTTTGTGTGATTCTGGGGCACAATATTTAGGAGCTACTACTGACGTCACTAGAACAATTTTTATTGGAGGTAGCAAACCTAAAAAAGAGTATATTTTAAATTATACAAGAGTTTTAAAAGGACACATAAACCTTGCTATGATTAAATTCCCTAGAGGAACAAGAGGACATCAAATAGATAGTTTGGCTAGATATAGTTTGTGGCAAAATGGTTTGGATTACAGTCATGGAACTGGACACGGAGTTGGCAGTTTTTTAGGAGTACATGAAGGACCACAATCAATTTCAAAAAATTTTAATAAATCCGAGCTGAAAGAGGGAATGGTCCTATCAAATGAACCAGGATATTACAAAAGCGATTGTTATGGAATAAGAATAGAAAATCTTTTATTGATTATACCTTCAAGATACAAAGGATTTTTAGAATTTAAAAATTTGACTCTTTATCCTTATGAAAAAAACCTTATAGATTTAGACCTATTGACCGATGTTCAAAAAAAATGGATTAATAGATACCACTCAGATGTATACAAAAAACTAAAAAAATATCTCAAGCAAAATGAAAAATCATGGCTATTTAAAAAGACTCAACATTTTTAAAAAGTCAACAATTATCAAATAATTAACTTTCAATAAGTTTTTTTGCTGCTTCAATTGCTTCATTTGTAATTTGTTTTCCTGACAGCATTCTTGCTATTTCATTGGTTTTGTCATGGCCATCGATTTTAACAACGTCTATGGATGTAATATTATTTAGTAATTTTTTTTTAACTAGAAAGTGATGAACACCGAGCGAGGCAACTTGAGGAGAATGTGTTACGACCAAAACTTGCCTATTTTTCCTAACTTTTTAATCTTTCTCCAACTGCTGTTGAAACTGCCCCACCTATTCCACTATCCACTTCATCAAACACCATTGTAGAAACACTTTCCTGTTCTGCTGTTACCTTTATTGCAAGAGCAATTCTACAAAGTTCTCCCCCTGATGAAATACTTTTAATTTCACCCATTTTAGATTTCGGGTTAGTTTTAATATAGAAAGTAACCTTATCTTTCCCAAATTCAGTATTTTCACAATCGCTTATCATAGTTTTAAATTTTGCATTCTCTAGCTTAAGTTCAGGAAACTCAGCATTAATTCTATTATCCATTATCTCAGCGTTCTTTTTTCTAAGATTTGAAATTATTTGAGATTGGTCTAGATATTTTTTTTCTATATCTTTTAATTTATTGGCCAGTTTTTCAATATTTAAATTGCTTTCTTCGCTTAATTGCAACCTGTTTTTTATTTCAATTAATTTTGATTCTAAAAGATCAGGTTCAATTGAATGTTTTTGTGATAATTTTTTATAATCAGATACTCTATCGTCTATCTTTTCTAGTGAACTGTGATCAAGTTCTTGATTTAAAAAGTTTTCGAGTGTTTTACAAATTTCAGATGCCTCAAACGATATAGAATCTAGTTTTTCAATCTCAGTTATAGTTGTTTGATCTAAAAGTTCTCGGATTTGATTGAGCATTAACAAATTTTTAGCAAATAATTTTTCAATACCTGGAGGATCCTCTCTTATAAAGTTATTTATTATCTCGTTTAAATTCTCATTTATTTTTCTAGAATTTTGTAAAATTTTTTTTTTTTGCTCTAGTTTTTCAAATTCTCCTTTTTTTGGTTCAAAATTTTTCAATTCATTGTAATAAATTTCAAATTCTTCTCTCTTATTTTTAATTTCTTCAAATCTAGATCGCTCTTCAACATATTTTTTTTCTGCAGCTCTCAATTCAAGCCATGTTTCAGAGAGTTTTTTTAATTCACTCTGGTAATTACCAAAATCATCTAATGTTGACATATGTGTTGAATTGTCAAGTAATCCTTGTTCCGAGAACTGACTATGAATTTCAAAAAGATTTGAGGTTATTGCTTTTAGAGTTGTTAAACTAACAAGATTATCATTTATCAAAGCCTTACTTTTACCATCACTGTCAATTATTCTTTTAATAATTATTTCATCTTCAACATTAATATCAAGTTCATCCAATACCTTTTTAATTAAGGTATATTTTGAAATTTCTACTAAAGCAGTAATTACAGTTTTTTGTCCATTATCTGAACGTATATTTGTTTTAACTCTTCTTCCAGATAGAAGCTCCAATGATTCAAGAATCATGGATTTTCCTGCACCAGTTTCTCCAGTTAACACACACAAACCTATGCCGAAATCCATTTCAATCTTATCTATTAACATTAAATTGTTGATTGATAGATGCCTAATCATAATTAAAGTAAATCTAGGTCTGATGATTTTAATTTTTTAAGATCAAGTTGTTTTTTTTTATATTTTGCTAAATTTTTATTAATTTTATATTTTTCTACAATTTTTGATCCTTCACGAGTCCATTGAGACCTTGGAAAATTATACTCTAATATTTTGAAAAGATAGTATGATTGCTTAATTAATCCAATGGAAACATAAGATTCAATTAATCTAAAAATGGATTCTGGTATTTGAGTTGATTGTCTATATTCTCTTAAAACGACTTTATATCTTTTAACGGCTGCTAAGTAATCACCCTGAGATTGATAATATTTACCTACTTTAATTTCCTTGGCTGCCAAATGATTTTTTAGTTTTTTTATATGTTTTTTGGATTTGACTGCATACTTAGATCTTGGATACCTATTTATCAATTCTGAAAATTCTTCATAAGCTCTGGTTGAAAATTTTTGATCAAGATTTATGTCTGGAATTCTTTCAAAATAAGAGTAGGCTTTTAGATAAATTGCATAAGGTATTAATTCATGATTTGGATTAAGTTCCACAAACTTACTCAAATTTAGGATTGCCTCATCATACTCGTTTGCGGAATAGTGTGCAAAACCAGTCATCAATTGACCTCTAGAAGCCCAGGGTGAATAGGGGTATTGAATTTCAAGCTCAGTAAAATTATCAATTGCTTCTTCATATTTTCGTTTTTTTAAATTTTTCATTGCTAAATTATACAGAGCTACATCATCGGAAGTAGATATATTTGCTTTAATTTCTTTATCTGAAGAACAAGAAGAGAAAAACAAAATAAATATGAGGGTTAGCATATTTATATTCATGCTAATTATTTTTAAATGATTTAATTTATTTATAAAGAAAATTTTAATTTAATTAGAACAGACTAGTTCCCAATTATTGGGAGATTGAAAAACTCTCTTTAAGAGTTGAATGTTTGTTTCATGTCCAGGATGTGATGAAAAAAAAGAACCTAATATTCTATAACCTGACAGAGAAATATCACCAATAAAGTCAAGAAGTTTGTGACGGACAAATTCATCGCTAAATCTAAGTCCATCTTTATTTAACACATTATCTTCGTCTAATACAATTGCGTTGTCTAAACTTCCTCCAAGAGCTAATTTATTTTTTCTAAGATTTTCTACATCTTTAAGAAAACCAAATGTTCTGGCCTTACAAATTTGAGATTCATAAATTTGAGGTGTAAGCATTACTGAAATGCTTTGTTTTCCAATTAATTTGTGTTCATAATCTATTTCGGTTGAAATAAGAGTATTGTCGAATGGACAAACTCTTGCGTATTTTTTTCCTGATTTTACTTCTACAGGTTTTTTTATTTTAATAAATTTTTTGAAGGATTCCTGTTCTTCAAAACCAACTTCTTTAATTTTCTTTACAAAATCTTGAGCAGATCCGTCATACACTGGAATTTCATTTGAATTTAATTCTATAATAACATTATCAATTTCAAAGGCATATATTGTTGATAGAATATGTTCGACAGTTGAAACAGAATTTCCATCTCTATCTGATAAAAGAGTACAAAGCTTTGTCGACCTTACGTTTCTATAGTCTGCTTTAATTAAAATGATTTTATTCCCTATCTTACGTCTAAATACAATTCCAGTATTTTCGATTGCAGGAAAAATTTTCATTGATACTTTATTGCCTGTGTGGAGACCAATTCCCTTAAAAACTATTTCATTTTGCAGAGTTTTTTGTCTTGCGGCAGTCAAAAACTTAGGAAGTGTGGACTCGATAAATAGATGTTTACTTTCAACTTTATTATTGCTTGTAACATATTTTATTTTTAACGAAATTCTAACAAATATTCAAATCACAAAAAGTTACAATTTGTTTCAAAATCTATGCGTAACTTTCTTCTATCCAATTTTCAAGTTTATCAAATGCTGTAAAAAAATTATTTTTTGTCAATTCATTTAAATTATTAAACTCATTATTTTCATGTGCTAACTTTATTAAACCTAATATTGTACTAAATTCAGGTTTATTATGAAAAAAACTTTCTTTATTGCTATTAGAGCCTATCCTAACTCTTCTGTTAAATATACTTTCAGAAATGTCGGTTAATCCGTAAATTTTACTTGCACCTCCCGTAATTACAATTGATTTAATACTTACTCTTGCATAAATATCATCAAACATATGGTCTCTTATAATTTCAAATATTTCTTCATATCTTGGTTTAATAATTCCATAAAGTAAATTCCTACTTATTGTTTTATTATTAAAATTTTCAGAATTAATTTCTATTTTTTCATTAAAAGGAAGGTTTAGAGTTCCATAAATGATTTTTGAATGCTCTGCTGATTCTCTTGAAATCTCGAGACCCTTAGCTATATCATTGGTCACATGTTCACCGCCAATTGCAACTACCTTTGTGTATACGATCTTCTCTTCAACAAAAACAGTAATTTTTGAAGTTTTCGCACCAATGTCAATACATGCAACACCTTTAGTTTTTTCTGAATTGGTTAGGTTTGCTTCTGAGGAAGCTATACCAGAGTCAAAATAACTTCTTATATTAATTTTTTGATTCTTAAAACATTTATTTATAATTTCAAATAAATTATAACTACTGTAAACATTGAATGAAAGTATTCCTAATTTGTCACATTCTTTCCCTAACGGATCATTGATAATTTTATTATTAATTCTGAAATTCAAAGGATAAGAATGTACAAGGTATCTACCTCTTAATTTTGATTCTATTATAGACTTTTTAAAAATTCTCCTGATATCTTTTTTCGTAATTGCAATTTTTCCAGAATAAATCTCACTGTAATTTTTTTTACTTATTAAATTTATATCTGTTAAGTTGCTGAAACATTTGTAATCACTTATTTTTGAGTTTTTGGGCAAGCTTTTTTTAACAGCTTTTGCAATTGTTAGGGAAAGTTTGTGTTGATCAATTTCATTGTTATTTAAGAAACCGTTACTTTTTTGATGATCCATTCCTAATATGTAAGGTTTGTTATCTTTAATTTTGAAAAAAAGACAAACTAGTTTGTCGGTACCTATGTCAAAAACGCAATATTTTTCTTTACTTTGAATAATGTTTAACATTTTTTATTACTCATATAAACCCTTCTAAAAACTCTTAAATCAAAAAAATTAAATTGGCTATACAACTCTGACTTTGTTATATCTTGAAATATATCTAAAACTTTTTCAAGTTTTTTTAGTGGAAGTAAAACACACTTGTTGTTGTGAAAGATTAATTTCCATCCAATATCGTTTTGGTAAAAAATACTATTTATGCTACTTAAAGTTTTTTCTTTTTTTAATAAAAGATTATTTAATTCTGAGATTTGCAAATTAGCATTATTCCCGAATAATTTAATTATACTATCTTTCTCCTCCTTTATATCAAATTTTAAAATACTACCATCAAAATCTATATAATTAATGTTTTCATCTCTGATCCAAATCATAAATGGTTCTGTTTCATCAATTTTGATTTGTAATATCCCACTCCAGTTTAAATAAAAAGTAAAATTTTTTATTTCATTAAAGTTTTCTAAATCTTTTTTTAATTTGAAGGGATTGAATTTCCAAAAGCTTTGTCCTTCTTTAACACTTATTTTTTTAAAGAAATAATCTTTAGAAATTTTATCGTTATTTATTAATTCTATAACTTTTATTTTTTTTTTCTTGAAAATTTCTTTTATATCATTGCTTTTTATTACTAAATTTACTGCAAGTATTGTAATTAAAGCTAATAAAAATATTATAAAAATTCGCATTCTGCATATGTCAGTAAAATTTCACACAGTTCAAGAAATTCTGTTCCTTTGCTTTTGGCCATTTCAGGTAGAAGTGAGTTTTGGGTTAGACCAGGTTGTGTATTTATCTCTAAAAGAAACAACTCTTTTGATTTAGTATCATATCTAAAATCTAATCTTGAGATACATTTGCAATTAAGTGCCTTGTGAATCTTCAAGGAAATATCTTTCAATTTATGTTTTACTTTGTCTGGCAATTTAGGGTCAAGAACATGTTTAGCAATCGTCTGGTATTTATTTTTAAAGTCATAGATTTCACTGTCAAAAATAATTTCCATGATCCCACATATTTTATCTCTAGTATTCCAACTGTAATTTCCCTTCCGTCAATAAACTCTTCAACCATGTACTTATGAAGTTCGTCAGTATCATTGTTTTTGAAATCATTTAATTGTTTTTCATTTTCAATCTTGAGTAAATTTTTACTAGATCCACCGCATATTGGTTTAACTATAAATGGATATGAAGAGTTGGTAAATTTACTATTTATATCATAATTTTGTGGAAATCTGATTCCCAAAGATTTATAAAAGTATTTTGATACAACTTTGTTCATAGCTATTGATGACGCCAAAACTCCTGAATGTGTATAAGGAATTTTTAAATAATTTAAAATTGATTGTAATTGACCGTCTTCGCCGAATATTCCGTGTAAACAATTAAAAACTTTATCTGGTTTTGATCTAATTAAATCATTAATTAGTTTATTACAATCATGATCAACATCAATTAATGTTGTGTCATATTTTTTTTGTAAGGTTTTGTATACTTGATTAGCAGTTAAAATAGAAATCTCTTTTTCATCTGAGATTCCGCCTCTTAATACTGAAATTCTTTCAGACTTTTTTAAATTCACCAATTCGTATTAACTCCCATTTCAAATTAATCCTTCTTTTTTCCCAGACTTTATTTTTAATTTCTTCACCAAGCATTTCTAGATCTAAAGATGAAGCATTTTTGTAATTTATTAGAAAATTTGAATGAAGATTTGATACTTTTGCCCACCCAGTTGTTTCCTCTGTAATCTATTTCATCAATGAGTTTCCACGCAGGATAAGAAGTAGGATTTGTGAATGTGCTTCCTCCTGTTCTAGATGACTACGGGTTGAGATTTTTCTCTTATTGATATAGTTGAGATTTTTTTAATTTGTGATTTATTACATTTTTGAATTTTAAACCTTGCTTCAATTATTATCTGTCCATTATCAAAAGAACTTTTTCTGTAATGAAAGTCTATTTCTTTTCTTTTAACTATTTTTTTGTTTAGTTTTTCATCAATTATCGTGCAATCAATTAAATTGTCACTGATTTGATCACCATAACATCCTGCATTCATTTTTATATTTCCACCTATTGTTCCAGGAATACCACTTAAAAACTCTAAACCTGAAATATTTTTTTCAACACAAAATTTTGCAACCTCTGAGTCTTTTGCACCTGCTCCAACAGATAGTACGGAATTACTATTATCAATTTCAATTTTTCTGAACTTTCCTCCCAATTTTATAACAATTCCTTTAAAACCTCCATCTCTAATTATCACATTCGACCCTGAACCTATTACCAAAATTGGAAGAAATTTCTTAGCTATTCTAATTGTGTTTATTAATTGATTTATTGAATTTACTTCTAGGAACAGATTACAATTTCCTCCAGTTCCAAACCAAGTCTTTTTACCAAGTTGATAGTTAAACTTTAAAGATTTTAAAAGAGAGAGTTTATTATTCATTTTTTTCTATAAAATTTTTAAATTCTTCAGCTATACTAGAACTAAATCCGGCTCCTAAAAAAATAATATTGTCTTTTCTTGAAATTATTTTTTTAATCTCATTGAAGTTAGATTTTGTACCATCAATTGAGGAAATTATTTTTTCTTTATATTTTTTTTTTAATAGCTTTGATAATTCAAAGTTATTAATTGTTTTTATGGGCTTTTCTCCAGCAGTATAGATTGGTAAGACAAAAATTATATCTGCATTTTCAAAACTATTTATAAAATCTTCTTTTAATTCTTTGATTCTACTAAATCTATGGGGTTCAAAAATAGCAATTAATTTATTTTTTGTGATTTTTTTTAAAGCATTTAGTGTCATCTTAATTTCTTTAGGGTGATGTGCGTAATCATCAATTATCATTAGTGTCAGAGCTTTTATAGATAATTGAAAATCTTCTTTTTACACCTTTAAAGGTTTTCAAAGCATTTTTAATAAGTGAGTCATTAATTTTTAAACCTTTTGAAATACTATAAGCTGCTAAAGTATTAGATATATTGTGAGACCCTATAAGAGGAATTAATACTTTTTTTAAATTTTTTTTTTCAATATTATTAATGATATCGAAGCAAGAAAAAAAAGTATTATTTTTTTTTATGATTTGTACATTTGCAGCCCTGAAGTTTGCTTTCTTTGAGAAACCATAAGTATAAATTTGCTTGTGATTTATTTTATCAAAAATGTTAAATATATTTTTGTCGTCAATATTAATTGATAAAAATCCGTAAAAAGGGATGTTATTTGCATATTTTATGAACGATGCTTTAATATCATCTAGACTTTTATAATGATCAAGGTGTTCTAAATCAATATTGTTAATAACCCCAATAGTAGATGGTAACATTGTAAATGAGCCATCTGATTCATCAGCTTCAGCAACAATCCATTCACCTTTCCCTAACTTTGCATTTGCACCGATGCCATTTATGATCCCCCCATTTATTATTGTCGGATCAAAATTAGCTCTTTCTAATATACATGAAATTAGTGAGGTTGATGTGGTTTTCCCATGAGACCCTGACACTGTAATTGAAGATTTAAGTCTCATTACATCTGCAAGCATCATTGCTCTTGAATACAATGGAATTTTTTTTTTAATAGCTGATTTAATCTCTATATTTGAAAATTTTACGGCAGAGGAATATACAACAATATCAACGTTTCTAATATTTTGTTTAGCATGTTTGGAAAAAACTTTTATACCTTTTTTCTTTAATCTTCTAATAATTATATTATCAGTTATGTCACTTCCAGAAACTGTGAATCCTTTGCTGTAAAGAATCTCAGCAATTGCACTCATTCCTATTCCACCGATACCTATAAAGTGAACATTTCTTTTTTTAAGCATTTTCAACTATTATTTTTTTTATAAAATTTAATAATGATAATTTACGATTTAATTTTTTTGATGATTCTATTTTATGTAATTTTTTTTTAAAAACAATTTTTTCAATTTCCATAGATATTTTTTTTAAATTAAGCTTTCTTTCATCACAAATTAAACATTGATTATTTTTTTTAAACTCAACTGCATTGGAGTATTGATGATTGTTCGTTGCAGATGGAAGAGGAAATAATACCGAAAATTTATTGTATAACTCTATTTCTGCAAGAGTTGATGAACCACATCTTGAAATAATTAGATCTGCTTTATCCAATTGATCATATATATCATCAAAGAAATTCTCAATTATTGATTTTATTTTCATTTCTTTATAAGAGTTGGTTGTTAACTCTATGTCTTCTTTTCTAACTTGTTGGACAACAATTAACTTTTTTTTTGATCTACTGCTAAAATTTTCTATAAGTTTTGGAACCAATTTAGAAAATATTTTTGCACCTTGACTTCCTCCAACCACAAATATTCTTTTTAATTTTGATTTTCTGTGTGATATTTTTTTTTTGGTCTTACAGGTATTCCAGTATGAATAGAACAATTTTTTGCATATTTAGTATTTTTAAAAGTTATAGCAATATTCTTTGTAAGATAAGATAACAATCTATTGGTTTTTCCCATAACTGCGTTTTGTTCATGAATTAGTATCTTAATTTTTAAAAGTTTTGCAGCAAGTATTGAAGGTATAGAGGTGTATCCCCCAAAACCAACGACGATATTTGGTTTGTGCTTTATAAAAATAATTAAAGACTGTAAAAAACCAAAAATAATTTTTGCAAGCATGATTGGTAGTAGTGGATTGATTTTTAATGAAGAAGAAAATATTTTGAAATATTTAAGTTTTTTCTTTCTAATAATTTTTTCTATTCTATGATCTATCAAAAAATAATAATCAAAAGTTTTATCAGTTTCTGTAAGAGATATTGCAGGGAAAAGATGACCTCCTGACCCTCCAGCTATTAAAAAAACTTTATTTCGCATTTTTCTCTTCTTTTATTAGTAATAGTATAAATCCAACTATGATTGAACTTGAGATAAATGATGAGCCTCCATAAGAAATAAAGGGTAAAGTCATTCCTTTTGTAGGAATAATATTTAGTGATGAAGAAATATTTATTATTACTTGAAAAATAAAAATATTTGCTAACCCCGTCAGTGCGGTAACAATGAAGAAATTATTGGATCTTTGAGATATGATATGAATTCGTACGTATATTGCAATATATACTCCTATAATTAAAATTGCAAAAAATCCTCCTAACTCTTCACCAATCAAAGCAAAGATAAAATCAGAGTGCACATCTGGAAGATTCTTGGCAATAGTTCCTTCTCCAATCCCTTTACCAAATAATCCTCCATTTTCAAAAGAGTCTAAAGATTTAGATATTTGATAATTATCCCCAACTTCAGAAAAGAAAAAATTCATAATCCTAAATTTTACATGATCTAGGGTAAAAAAACATAATAAAAAAACTAAAATAAAACTTAAAACAATTGGAATTATTATTTTTAAATTAATATTAGAGGACAAAATTTGTATCAACCAAACTGCAAATATCAAAATAAACATTCCAAAATCAGGTTGAAGAATAAGAAGAGAGGAAATGATTATTAAACATAAAATATTTAAGAAAAATGAATAATCATTTTTGATTTTATACCTCCCAAGTAATACGGCACTTAGAACAATAAATGATGGTTTGAGAAGTTCTGATGGCTGGAAAGAAAAGTTATAAAATTTAATCCATCTATTTGCACCTTTTGTTTCTGGGAAGAAAAAAATAGCAGCTACACACAAAACTATACTTAAAACAAAAATGAATAAAGAGATGTAGATTACGTGCTTTAAAGAAAATTGAGATAATACAAAAATTATTACTAAACCAACAATACAAAATATTAAATGTTTTTTTAGAAGAAGATCAGGGGAAAAATAAAATTTTCCTTCAAAATGCTGATTTATACTAGATATTGAGATAACACCAAAAAGTAAAAGTAGAAGAGTAGAAATGAGTATTAATTTATCAATATTACTCCACCAATTATAATTTTTTAAAGGGTTTATGTTATTAATCACTTATTTTTATTTTTTCTGAAACTAATTGTTTGAATTCTTTACCCCTATCTTCAAAATTATTAAATTGATCAAATGATGAACAAGCAGGGGAAAGTAAAATATTAATATTCATTTTTTGCTTGATTGCATCTTTAAATGCTTGATTAAATGACTCCCTTAAAGTTTTGAACTCTAAGCAAATAATTGAATTTCTAACTAAAAATTTTTTAAAGTTTTCACTGCATTCACCGTAAACATATGCTTTAAGTATATTTCCTAAATTTTTTTCTATCCCCTTTAGTCCACCTTTTTTTTCTCTTCCACCTAATATCCAAAAAATATTTTTAAATGATTTAATTGCAGTTTTTGCTGAATTTACGTTTGTTGATTTACTGTCATTATAAAAATCAATATTTTTAAATGTACCCGAGAATTCGATTCTATGTTGTAATGTGTGAATATTTTTAAGAGAACTCAAAAAATCGTCTGTCTTTTGGTTAAGTAGAAAACTAGATGTATAAGCTGCTAATAGATTCTGAAAATTATGTTGAGCTTTTACAAAACTTAATTTGTTTATAGAAATCTCAATATTTTCTTTTGATATATTATTAAATATTTTAATTTTGTTATTTTCAGTTTTCAAGTATATGTCAACATTTTCAGTATACTTACAACTAATTAGAATAAGTTTTGATTTAAAATTTTTTTTAAAATTATAGGCTATTCTTCTGCAATTAATATCATCAATACAAATTACAGCAAAACTTTTCTTTGTTTGATTTTTAAAAATATTTAGTTTGGAATCTATATATTTTCTAAATGTTCCATGCCACTCAATGTGATCCTTTGATATATTTAAAAGAAAAGCATAATCAAAATTTAGTTTATCTATTTTAGCTAATTGATAAGATGAGGCTTCTACAACTAACAATGTTTTTTTATTTATTTTTAAGTCAGTAAATGGTGTTCCAATATTTCCACAACATTTTGAGTCTCGAAAATTCTTATAAGATAAAATTTGGCTTATAAAATGAGTAGTGGTAGACTTTCCATTCGTTCCAGTTACACCGATTAGTGGATTTTTTATATTTAGAATCTTTAAAAACTCTAGATCTGTTACGATTTTAATGTCTAGGCTTCTTGCTATTTTGACGGCTTCGTGAGGTTTTTTTTTTTGATGATTAATACCAGGACTTAAAACCAAATAGTTACAATTTTTAAGTGTTTCTGGTGTCATATTATTGATTTTAATTTTTAATGAGTGAGTAACTTTTCTCTTTTCTGGGTTATCATCCCAACATGTTACTGGTATTTTCTTTTTTATTAGATATTTAGCTAAAGAGATGCCTGAAATACCCATACCCAAAATAAAAATTTCTGAATTAATTTGTCTAATCATCTAAGCTTCAAACTAGCAAGACCAAGAAGTGCTAAAATAATTGAAATAATCCAGAATCTTATAACTATCGTTGCCTCAGACCATCCTTTTTGCTCGAAATGATGGTGTATTGGTGCCATCCTGAAAATCCTTTTACCCGTAAGTTTAAATGAGATTATTTGAGCAAAAACTGACAATGCCTCAAGCACAAAGATTCCTCCGATTAATGAAAGAATTATCTCATGTTTTGTTGCAACAGCAATTGCCCCAATAGTACCGCCTATTGACAAGGAGCCAGTGTCTCCCATAAAAACCATTGCTGGCGGAGCATTAAACCAAAGAAATCCTAAACCTGCACCTATTAATGAGGCACAAATAATTACCAGCTCTCCAGTATCACTTACATAAGGAATTTTTAAATATTCTGAGTAAATTAAGTTACCTGTAAAATAGGCTATGAAAGCAAAAGATAGAGTTGTTATCATTATTGGTCCGATGGCTAACCCGTCTAAACCGTCAGTTAAGTTGACTGCATTTGCACTACCAACAATTACAATTGCAGCAAAAATATAGTAAAAATTACCTAGATCAATAAAAAATCCCTTTGTGAATGGAATAAAAACAATGTTTACTAAATCTGGATTTACAATTTTGTTAAAAAGAAAAACAAATAAAAAACATATTAAAAATTCAACAATTAATCTATAAGAGGCTTTGAATCCTTCAGGATTATTATTTTTTAGTTTGCTGTAGTCATCGAGAGCTCCAATCAATCCAAATAAAATCGTAATACTAAAAATTAACCATACGATGTTACTACTTAGATCTGCCCAAAATAATATCGAAACGAATAAAGAGATGAGGATTAACATGCCACCCATAGTTGGAGTACCAGCTTTGTTAACGAGATGGCTTTTTGGACCGTCTAGTCTTATGGGTTGACCTTTCTTCTGCACACTTTTGAGTTTTTTTATAAATTTTGGACCGAGAAAAAGAGATATGAAAAAAGCCGTAAAAAGAGCTCCACCTGCTCGAAATGTAAGATAATTAAATAAATTAAGAAAGTTAAAATTTTCTATATATGGTGTTAGGAAATAGTAAAGCATTGTTATTTGAGCTCGATTAATCTTTTTGAGACCAAATGAAGATTAGTTGAATTTGATCCCTTTATCATTATTATATCGTCATTTTCAATGATGCTTAATAATTTATCAAAAACATTTTTATAATTTTTAAAATGAAACTTCAAAAAATTTTCAGGAAGTTTTTCAAAAATTGCATAAGAATGTTTTCCAACAGTTAAAATTATATCTGGTTTGGTGTTCAGCAGATTTTTAACAATTTTTAGGTGACAAGATTTAGACATTTTTCCTAACTCCAACATATCTCCGATCACACATATTTTTCTGGTATGATTGAATTTTAAGTTCTTTAGGTTTTCTATTGCTTTTGCTAATGATTCAGGACTTGAATTATAAGATTCATCGATTAGGGTGAAAGATTTTTTTTCGTAAGTGATTTGAAATTTTTTGCCACGACCTTCAATAGGTGTGAGTTTCATTATTGATGGTATAATATTTTTTATTTTTATATTTAAGATCCTTATTAATCCAAGAATTATGATAATATTTTGTTCCCAGTTACTAGATGATTGATTATTCTTAAAATTAAACTCTTTATCGATAACCATTAATTTAGAGACTGATTTTTCTCGTGTTATAATTCTGAAGTCACAATTCTTATTTTGACCAAAAGAATAAATTAGCTTTGTTTTTTTGTGACGCTTTTTTTGATATGAGATTATAATAATCTGTTTCGAAAGGAATTATTGCTATTGATGTCTCATCGAAAAAACTAAAAATATCAGATTTTTCTTTTGCAATATTTTTTGGATCTTTGAAGTTAGCAGCATGGGCTGTACCTATATTTGTTATAATACCAACATTTGGTTTGGCAATTTCTGATAATTTTTTTATTTCACCTGGAGAATTCATTCCAAGCTCTAGTACGCAGATTTTTGTGTCTCTTGGCATATTTGCAAGGGAAAGCGGCATCCCAATTTCGTTATTAAAATTACCAATAGTTCTATATGTATTAATTGATCCTTTAAAAATATTAAATATCCATTCCTTTAAAGTCGTTTTTCCACTACTTCCTGTAACACATATTGTTGTTAAATCTTTTATTCTATTTCTAGAAAACTTTGCTAGTTTGTGTAATGAATCAATTGTGCTTTTAACATATATAAATCTTTTATCATTTTTAAGAAATTGTTTTTTTTTAAACTCAACTAATGAAGCATAAGCTCCTTTTTCAAAAGCTTCACCAATGTAATTATGACCATCATAATTTTTTCCTTTAATGGGAATGAACAAATTTCCTTTTTTGATTGTTCTGGTATCAATTGATACTCCAGAGAATTCAATTTCATCCCTTAAATGTATCTTTCAATAAAAGAGCTTTATTAATTTCTTTAGATGTTAAAATATTCATTTTTTTTCTAAATACTCTTTTGCTGTAATTTTATCACTAAAAAAAATTTTTTTATTTTTTATTAACTGATAGTTTTCATGCCCTTTTCCTGCAATTAGTAATACATCTTGTTCTGATAAAAAATTAACTGCTTTTTTAATTGCTATTTTTCTATTTCCAATAACTTTAATTTTTTTTAAATCTTCTGATTTCAGATTGCGAATCATATCATCTCTTATTTTTCTTGGATCTTCAAATCTTGGATTGTCGTCAGTTATTATGATTATGTCGGAATATTTTAAGGCTTCTCTAGTCATTTGATTTCTTTTTAATTTATCTCTATCTCCGCCACATCCAAATACAAGAATTAATTTTCCTGAGGTTATTTTCTTTAATGAAGATAAAACTTTTGTAATTGCATCAGGAGAATGAGCATAGTCTATAAAAACTTTTATATTTTTTTTATCAAAGATTTTTTCTAATCTACCAGATGGATTTTTTAATCTGGAAATGATTTTTAAGTCAGCAGTTTTTAATTTTTTATTAAAAACCAAAATTAGAGAACAAAGCATATTGTAAATTTCAAATTCAGCGCAACAATTGATTTTAAGAGTGATGTCCTTATTACAAAAAAAAATTTTTACTTCAAAAATATTATTAACTCTTTTTATTGATTTGATTTTTAAAAAACTTGCCTTTTTCCCATAATCTAAAATTTGTATGTTATTTTTTTTGCATAATTTTAAAAAAAAGTTTGAAAATTTAGAGTCTGTATTAATTACTGCGATTGTTTTTTTTTTTATATGAGAAGTGAATAACATTGCTTTAGCTGATTTATAATTATTCATCGTTTTATGATAATCCAAATGATCATTTGTAAGATTTGTGAATCCTACTATGTCAAACTTAATGGGAAAAGTCTTCTTTGATCGAGTCCGATACTTGATGCTTCAAATATTACTTTTTCACAACCTAATTCACTTAATTTTTTTAATATTTTATGATTATTTATAACATCAGGAGTAGTAAGTTTAGAGATCATATTGAGCTTCTTTTTGTATTGTACCCCCAACGTTCCAATAGATGCTCCATCGATATTTTTTTTTCTCCAGATTTGATTTACGTAAAAAGAAATACTTGTTTTTCCATTAGTGCCGGTGATCGCAATCTTTTGTTTAATACTATTTTGAAAAAAAATTGAGCAAGCTTTTGAAATAAAAAGTCTAACATCATCGACTTGGATAAATGTAACTGAATTACTTTTTCTAAAATCTTTAGGTATCTTGTCTCCTTTAGATAATACAACAGCTATATTTTTATAATTAAGTAAGTCTTTAATGAAATCTAAACCATGATGTGACCCACCCTTTATAGCTGCAAATATAAAGTTGTTTCTAACTTGATCAGAGTGAATTGAAATGCCTTTAACAAAAAAATTCAAAGGATTGATTATTTTAGTTTGTAATGTGGATTTTTTTATTATGTCTTTTAATTTCATTCTAATTTCTTGAATAATTGTCCTTAGTTATTATGGGTGAGATTTTTTTTACAATTTTCGAGAAAGTTGGAGCTGCAGTATTGCCGCCAGTGGTTTCTTTGCTATAGGAGACGTTTTTCTGAGGTTCATCAAAAAGAACAAAAGTAAGAAATTCTGGAGAATTGGCTGGAAAAATACCAATGAAGGAAGTTATTTTCTTTTCTTCTGAATAATTTCCTTTCTCTACTTTTTTTGAAGTTCCTGTTTTACCTCCTATTAAAAGTCCTTTAACTTGTGCTTTCTTTCCAGTTCCATCCATAACTATTTTATGTATTAGTTCATTAATTTTTTTGAGATGTTTCAGAGGAGAAAACTTTTACTTCTTTTTGATTAACTCTATCTTTTATTAATGAAGGTTGAATTTTATATCCACCATTAACTAGAGATGAAAAAGCAGTTATTAAACTAATTGGAGAGAGTGACAAGCCGTATCCATAACTAATAAATTTTGAATGAGATTCCCAATTGATTGGAAGTTTGTTTGAAACAACATTCAAACCCTCTATATTTAGGTTTTCAGTAAGTCCAACTTTTTTAAAAAAATTGTTTCTGTT
The DNA here is from genome assembly GCA_019650635.1 of Alphaproteobacteria bacterium. Lineage (GTDB taxonomy): Bacteria > Pseudomonadota > Alphaproteobacteria > Methylaequorales > Methylaequoraceae > Methylaequor. The sequence goes on from BOXE01000002.1 coordinate 200,138, forward strand.
TGTTTGGTCCAAATGATTCTAATATTTTTACACTTCCAATATTAGAAGATTTAACGAAAACATCATCAAAATTTAAAATTTTTTCATTAATATGATCATCTAGAATATGCTTTTCATCAGTAATTTGATATCCATCAGAGATCTCAAATTCATTGAATTGAATTTCAGATTCAGACTCATATACCATAGCAGCATTAAAAATTTTCAATGTAGAACCCATTTCGTATCTAGCTTCAGCATTAAGATTATTTTCTGTCTTTGGGAGTATTGACTTAGGATAATTTGGATTAAAGTCAGGCAGTGAGACCATTGAAAAAATCTCTCCACTTTTCACATTCATTACTACTGCAAGAGCTGCCTTGGCCTTATATTCAATTAAACTTTTGTATAGCTCTTCTCTTACAATGTTTTGTATACGCAAATCAACGGTAAGTTTTAAATTTTTTCCTTCAACAAGTTCTTTGTTCATATTCTTTTCAATTTTACTAATTAACTCGTTGGTTTTAAGACCTATCAAATTTGAGAAAATATTATGTTGTGGATAAACTCTTTTATTTGATTCATGGAGTTTTATTGCTGGATCTCCAACGGACTTTAATTTATTAAGTTCAGTGGGGGAGATATCTTTCTTTATTAAAGAATATTGTTCTTTGTTAAATATTCTTTCAAAAAAAGTTGACTCTTTATCTTCAAAAATTTCAGATAGGAGCGTTTTTTAATTTTTCCTTATTCAGTGATTTCTTTATATCAACATAAAGATCATTGGTATCTATAGAAGTGGCAATTATCTCATTATTTCTGTCTAAAATTTTACCACGATTTATTTTGGTTTTTGCCTGAACTATTGAGGGATTAACTTCTTTTTTATATGTAACTTTTAAAATATTGAAAGAAATGAAAAGTGAAAATGAAATACATAAAAGAAAAAAAATTAGGTTTGATTTTTTTGAAAAACGAATACTTTTCTCTCTTTTAACATTCTTTATTAAATCTTTTTTATCATGAAAATTTATTTTTTTTGAGGATAGTAAGTTGGCTTTGGGTCTCACATTGTCATAATTAACTCCATCACTTTTAAACATCAATCTGCCTTAGGTTTGATAATGTCTGACTGAAGAATTGGGACCAATTTAAACTTATCCTCATTAATTTGTTCAAGTATTTGAGGTCTTGTGGCGTAGGAAATATCCGTAAGTTTTTTTTCTATCTTTAAATCAATCTCAGATATTTTTTTATTTATATTTTTCATTTCTGTTTCTTGATCAACTACAAGGAGTTTAATAGAGATATTTATTATTAAAAAAAAGGTAATCAAAAAAAAAACTTAAAAACTTCATATTTTCTCTGCCACTCTTAACTTTGCTGATTTAGATCTAGGGTTAATTTTAATTTCTTCAGAAGAAGGGATTAATAGGTTTTTTTGTAATAATTCTAAAAACGTTTTTCTTGTCATCATTAAAATTTTTGTAATCGTTTTTTTTTTGAAGAAATTTTTGATAATCTTGTCTTCTAAAGAATGAAAAGCAACAATAACAATTCTGGCATTCTTTGTTAAAATTTCTAAACTAATTTTTAAAGCCTCCTCAAGTTCATTTAATTCTTCATTAATCACAATCCTCAAAGCTTGAAAAACTCTTGTTGCAGGGTGTTTGAATTTATATTTATTAATCTTTTGAATTATATCGGAAAGCATTTTTGTGGAGTCTATTTTTTTCTTTTTTCTAAATTCAACAATTGAGTTTGCTATCTTTCTTGAATTTCTCTCTTCCCCATAGTAAAAAAAAATATCACTCAGTTCATTTTCATCGTATTCATTAATTATTGTCTCAGCAGTTAACTTCGTGTTGATGTTATCCATTCTCATGTCTAAAGGTCCATCATTATTAAAAGAAAAACCTCTATTTGGATCATTTAATTGAGTATTTGAAATTCCAAGATCTAAAACCATTCCGTCAATGGCTTTAATATTTTTTGTTCAAAAAAAATGAAGATCACTAAATTTTGTATTACTGAAAGTAAATCTGTGATTAAATTTTTGTGATAAAATTTTAGCATATTTATTAGAATTTAAATCTCTATCAATAGCACAGACTTTACATTCTGCAGACTCTAAAATTTTTCTGAATACCACCTTGACCAAAAGTACAATCTAGATAAATTTTCTCTTTTTTGGTTCTAGAAATGATACAACTTCATTCACCATTACGGGAAAATGTGAAAGTTGATCTGTCTGCATTTTAGTTAGCTTGTCTTCTTAAAAAGCTGGATTTGAAGAAATCGTCATTGACATCATTTTGATCAACTTCATTTTCAGTATTTTGTGTATCTGAAGTATATCGACTTCTGGCATATATTACACTTTCGTCCTCAATCACAATTTTTTCGTCATCTTTTCAATTTCTCATTTTTTTCATCTGTAATTTCTTTAAATTCTTTTATAAACTGTTCTTTACTTGATTCTTTTTCAGGATCTGATTTGGTTGAAATTTTTTCAACATCTTTAGAATTTGTTCCAAAGATCATTCCTAAAAGTGTCTTTTTCTTGGGTTTATTTTTTTCAGGATGTTGTTCATTAATTATCTTTTCTTCTTCCCTGAGGTCTTCAGTTCTTTTTGAAGTTTGTTAGGTTCACGAAGATCCACTAAAAAACTAGGTTGACTTTTTTCTTGTTTCGAGTTTTGATCATTTTTTGAAAGTATCCTTGAGTCGGTTATATTATCCAGCTTAGTCATATTTTCTTTATGAATTATGTCTTTGTAATAATTTTCTGAATCAATGCCAGTTGAAATTACTGAAATTTTAAATTTTCCATTGTAATTATCGTCTTTTGCAACCCCAAATTATATTTGCATCTTCATTAGATTCTTCACTTATTTTGTTAATTGCTAAGTCAATATCATGTAAACTAGTATCATCACCACAAGTTATATTAATTAAAACACCTTTTGCACCTGACATAGAGTTATTCTCTAGTAATGGGTTTGATATTGCTTTATCAGTAGCTTCATTAACCCTATCTTCACCCTCTGCTACGCCAGTTCCAAGATGAACTTTTCCCGTCTCACTCATTACAGTTTTGACGTCTGCGAAATCATGGTTCATTATTCCAGGCTTTACCATTAAATCAATTATACTTTTCACACCATCAATTAAGACGTTATTGGCCAACTGAAGTGAGTCAGTTACAGGAGTGTCTGGTTTTGCAAGAGCAAAGATATTTGGTTGGAATAACATCAAATTATCTACATATTTTTGTAATTCAATTACACCTTTCAGCCTTTTCGATCTTTTTTTTCCCTCCATTTGAAATGGTTTTGTAACAACTCCAACAGTTAAAATTCCATGCTCTTTGGTTATTTTAGCAATTACAGGGGCAGCCCTGTACCGTTCCACCTCCCATTCCAGCTGTCAAAAAACCATATTTGAATTTTCTATATATTGTTCAATTTCTTCTAAACTTCTTCCGCGCCTTTTTACCCATTTCTGGGTCACCACCAGCGCCAAGTCCTTGAGTACATGATGGTCCTAATTGAAGTGTTTTTTCAACTTTTGAATGTTTTAATTGTTGACTATCAGTATTGACATTTAAAAATCAACTCCTTCTATTCCGAATTAATCATACTATTTATTATATTTCCGCCTGTGCCCCCGATGCCTATTACAAGGATTCTAGGTGAAAGATTATTGTTTTGTGATGGCAGTTTGAGGTGAAGGGTCATTTTTTCTCCTTTTTAAATTCCCTTAGGAATTGGTTTAAGTCTAGGGCTAAGATTTTTTTTGTTTGCAATTTTAATTGTCTCAGTTTTTTTTTTGGAATAATTGTCTGGATTCCACATTTGAAAAGTTGGTCCTAGACCACAAAAGAACTTCTTTAGCAATTGAAGCATGTTTAATTAAATTTTTGGGAGAATAATTCTCCCCTTTTTTATCGAAAGGAAGTTGTTCAGCTTCCCCAAAATATAGAGAAATTAAATCAAATTCTTCTTTTGAATATTCATTATTTACTATCTAAACTATCAGAAATATTTTCCATCCTATCAATGCCACAAGCATCAATTGAATTATTTTGGTAAGAAGGAAAAGCAATAACCCCCTTAAAAGTTTGTTTTTGAAGACTATTTCTGAATGCTGAAGGACAGATACTCTGCATTTTGCATCCATTTTATTAAGTATGGTAGATAAAATAAAGCCATAATAATCCTTATATGGGATATTATGGGATTTTATGGTTTTTTCAACCATTTTTCAATAAAAAAATTAACTAATTAAAACTAGATGGTTTATAAGCCGGATTCTGTACCTTAATAAAGGCTGTGACTATTAATCTTGTATTAATGTTACCATTAATATCTAGCGTCCTACCATACCTATACGCAGGGCCACGTTAGTCTTAAAGACAGGTTTTTTGGACTTGCTCACAAAGGGGTTTACATTACCATTTTTGTTACCAAAAATGTGGTGGGCTCTTACCCCACCATTTCAACCTTACCCATAAATAGGCGGTATATTTTCTGTTGCACTTTCCCTGAGGTTACCCTCGCCGGACGTTATCCGGCTTTGGTGCCCTGTTGAGTCCGGACTTTCCTCCTTTAAAGGCAGTCACACAACCATCTAGTTTTGAATTTAAATATTTTATAAAAAAAATTCAAGTTTTATTTATTTTTATTAATTCCTGCTTTTTATAAGTGATATAGATGTTGGTTTTTTCCCAACTAGTTTTGGTACAAAATGACGGTGGAAAGCATCAATAATCATGATACTATTAGTTTTGAAATTATTCTGTTTTGGATATTGATATCCAATTCTATAGAGATTTTGAAGAAATTCATTGGATTCTTTCTCAGATAAACTCTCTGTTTATTGTTTGATTGGTTTCTACCCATAATCCAATTTTTTTTTTGTGTAATTCTTTCCAAGGAAAATGTTTTCCTGGATCAATCTTTCTATGAGGTGCAATATCGCTATGCCCAAGGATATTGTAAAATGGGATTTTGAATTTTTCTTCAAGGAAATGTATCAAATTAATTAATTGATTTAAATCTGTGCCTTTGGATAACTTTTTAATTTTTTTCTCCTGGATTTACTATTTCTATTCCAATTGATCTACTGTTCATATCTTGTAAACCCTTCCACGAAGATTCACCAGCATGCCATGCTCGCTTCGACTCTGAAACTAAATTGTAGATTTGACCGTCGGTATCGACCACAAAGTGACAACTCACTTTTCTTTTTTGAAGTAAGAAGATCATTGCTTTCTCAAGGTTTTTAGTTTCGGTGTAGTGAAGAACAATGAATTGAATTTTATATTTTCTAGAATCAAAATTTTTTGACTTGAAGTTATGTAAGATATTTGGTTGACTCATTTTAAAATATTTATATATAGATCTCATGAAAGTTTTTTTTTCTATCATCACATTATTTTTATTTTCATTCAATATAGTTAAGAGTGATGAAACTTTGTATGCAACTAAAACTGTTTCTAATTTTTATATGAACCCAAGCATCGATGCGCCAGTTATTTATCCAATTGATGCAGGAAAAAGTATGATTCTAATTTCCAAAAAAGATGGATGGCTAAATCTACTAGACGAACAGACAGGCCTAGTTGGGTGGTCTTCCGAGGAAAATTTTTCTGGAGATAAACCTAAAAAAATTTTGAAAGGTAAAGATTACGATGAATCTTTTAACATATTTAAAGAAAGAGTTCTTGAAATGAGCAAATCAATTAAAGAAGCGATTTCGATTGACACGTTTGTTGATGTTGAACATTTAGGTGGAGCTGCTGCTGCTGTGATAGCAGATGACGATTGGTTTAAAGGAAGAAGGCACGCAAATCAAGCGTTTCAAGTTTATGAAATGTGGAAGAATCAAAATCAATCCCCATCATTTTTATCATTTAGGAACAAAAAAAAAGAAGAGCAATTTATAATTCTCTCTGGGCCACATAGACCGAGATATTTAAAATCGTCAAAATAGTGAAGAAAAAGCTATTAAAAACTTTCACTATTAATTTCTGCTTGCACTATCCTGGTTTTAACAATTTTACCAATTTTTTTAGATAAAAAAAAAATAATAACAGCAATTAATAGCAAAATTAAAAATGAATTAAATTTGAATATAGATCTAGGTGAAGATTTAAAATTAAACTTTTTTCCTTTTCCAGAGTTGCAATTTAATAATTTGGTTTTTAAAGATGAATCAAAAGGACTTTATGTCAAAGTTATTGAGGTAGAGATAATTTCTACATGGCGGTCGATAATAAAGCTAGATCCATACATTCAAGAAGTAAGACTTAATAATCCACTAATACAGTTCAAAAATAAAAATATTGCAAGTAATTTAAAGGTGTTAGTTGGAAATGAAGCAAATGACAAAGACCTAAACTTAAAAAAACTGTTTAATAGCTTTCAAAGCTTAAAAGTTAAAAATGGAAATGTTGAATTTGAGCTCTCTGGAAAAAAACATGTTTTTGAAAATATAGATTTAGGAATTAAAAGCACTGACTCCACTCAATTGAAAGCCAATATAGACTATAAAAATCTTAAATCTTTGATTAAGCTAGATGTAAGAACAGATAATTTTAAAGATTTTGATTATTCAGTGAATAAATTGTTCGATAACAAAAATGAAATTTTTGGGCTAGGAAAGATTAAATCAGAAAAAAATAAATTAAATATTAGGGGCAATTTAAATAGTGAAAAATTAGATGTAGATAATATTTCGAAAATTTTAGCTTTTATAAATAAACCCTTTCAAAGAAATAATATTTACCCAGTCAAAGTAATGTTACCTAAGATAGATATAAACATGAAATTAAATATTGATAAAATGATAGCAAAAGAAATTATATTTAAAAACATGTACTCAGAAATTTTAGTAAATGAAGACAATGTTTCTTTTAAAAATTCAAGAGCTAATTACTTAAATTCAACAATAAAAGCAAATGCAAAATATTCGAAAGTTAACAAAAAATTGAAAGGAAAAATCTCTATTTTTGATTATTTAGTTGAAGACAAATTAGTTGGGAATTCAGAGTTTTATCTTAAAGACGCCTCATTTGACTGTGATTCAGAAATCCTTGTTACGAACAAAAGAACAAAGCAATTTTTAGACAAATTTCATGTAACTGGGGAATGTATTTCTGCAAATGCAAATATTGTTGGGATCAATCTTAATAAAATTTCCAAGAAAGTTGATAATATAGAAACTTTTCAAGACTTTTTTAATTTGTTTAACAAAAATGAAATGAAAGGAAATACCCCTCTAGATTCAATAAATTTTACTTTCAAATTAAAAGAAAGTATATTTTTTTTAAATCAATTAGAAGCTGTTCAAAAAAATATCAAGGTTTTAAGTAATGGTAAATATTACATCTATGATGATAATTTAGATTTGAAAAATAATATTTTTATAAAAACAAAAAAATTTAAGAATCTTCCAAGTTTTCAGGTGCTTGTTAATGGAAACTCAAAAAAATACAAAGTAAGCTACGATTTCGAGAATATTAAATCGGCTGTTTTAACTGATGGTATTAATACTATTTTAAAGAAACAAAAAAAGATTGTTATTAATCCAAAAGAATTTAAAAATCTAATTGATAAAAATTCTAAAGATCTAAGACCTGAAAAGATAATTGATTTGTTTCTCAATTAACTTGTTTTGATCATTTTGCTAGGATCAACAATTTCGTCAAACTCGCTCGATTTTAAGTATTTAAGTTTTATTGCAGCTTGCTTTAATGAAATTCCTTCGGAGAAAGCTTTTTTGGCAATTTTTGAAGATTTTTCGTAACCTATCTTTGGATTTAAAGCTGTTACAAGCATAAGTGAATTTTCTAAATTTTCGCGAATTTTTTTTCTATTTAAATCTAAACCCTCTAAACACCTTTTGATGAAGGAGTCAATTGAGTCTGATAGTAAAGTTATTATTCTGTTTAATGAAAACAGTATCATAGTTTTATTAGCATTAAGTTGAAAATGCCCTTGGCTACAAGCAATACTTATTGAAAAATGAATTCCCATTAAATGCATACAAACTTGACTAAGTGCTTCACACTGCGTTGGATTAACCTTTCCTGGCATTATCGAAGAACCGGGTTCATTTGAGGGCAAAATCAATTCTGCTATTCCGGATCTTGGTCCAGAAGCTAACAGTCTTAAATCATTTGCTAATTTATAACAAGCTACAACTAATGTATTTACAGCACCTGAATAATTTAATAACGGCTCATGAGAAGAGATTGATTCAAATTTATTTAAAGCGGTCCTGAACGGGTAACCAGTGATCATTTTCAATGCTTCTATAAACCCCGATACAAATTTATTGGATGAGTTAAGCCCAGTCCCAACAGCCGTTCCACCTTGAGCTACACAATAAACCTCATCAAGACTAACATTAATTCTTTTTAAAGCATTAGAAATTTGAGATGAAAAACCGCTTAACTCTTGACCAAATGTAAGAGGAGTTGCATCTTGCAGATGTGTTCTACCAATTTTTATAACATTTTGGAATTGTTTCTTCTTTTTTTCTAAAACATTAATAAGATTTTGTACTTTTGGAATAAGATACTCGTTAGACTGTATAACAATTGCAATGTGCATAGCTGTTGGAAAAGAGTCATTTGAAGATTGTCCTAAATTGCAATGATCATTAGGATGAATTGGATCGTATGTTCCAAAGTCTTTTCCAAGTAATTTATTTGCTTTATTGGCAATTACCTCATTTAAATTCATATTTGTTTGAGTACCTGAACCAGTCTGCCAAACGGAAAGGGGAAAGTTTTCATAGTGTTGTCCCTGAATCAGTTCGTCACAGACTTCAATAATTTTTTCACCTAGATCAGCATTCAACTTGCCAATGGCTAAATTACTAATAGCTGCAGCTTTTTTTTGTATTGCAAAGGCTTTGATAAAATCTCTTGGCATTTTGTCCTGACCAATGGGAAAGTTCTCTAAACTTCTCTGGGTTTGCGCTCCCCAGAGTTTATCTGAAGGAACTTCAATTTGCCCTATACTGTCTGTTTCAATTCTATTCTTAGTCATTTTTTTTTTCTAAAATCAGCTAAAGAAACAATTTTTTGTTTGTTTGCTCTCTTTTTTTTTTGTACTGGTTTTTTTACCTGCTTCTTTTTCATCCTTTATTTCCAATTGTATGCTAAATTTTACAAAAGGGTCATAAAATTTTACGATTGTGTTGAAGGGAATACTTAAATACTCCTTCTTCTTATTAAATAATAAAACAACTGAAAATTTATTTTTATTAATCTTCAAATCCCAAAATTGATTTTGCAACACAATTGTCATTTCTTTAGGATAATCTTTTTTCAGACTATCTGGAATTAATACACCTGAGCCTTGAGTTTTAAAGGTTATATAAAAACAATGATTGGACGAGATTTTTGACTTTGATAAGTCTTTTAATATCTCTTTGATAACATCTAAAATTGCATTATTAATTCTTTTTCCATAATCAATAAAAAATCTATCCATAATAAAACTATGTTTTTTAATAAAAATGTATAGTTATCAAATATAAACCAAAATTATATGGCATAAAATAAAAAAATTATTATGAGAAACTAAAATTAAAAAATATAATAAAAGCCTAAAAAATTCATACATAAAAATTAAAAAAAAGAATTAGAATAAACTTGTTATAAATTTATGAATAAAAAATCCTATTATTAAAAATATAATTCCGAGCGAGTAAGTGGAATAAAAACCTAATCCTAGACTTTTAGAAAAAAAAAAAGGCAAGAAAAAGGATAGAGAAATTGGGATCCCAACAAGGATACTTTTTGAAAACATAATGGTTTTCTCTAAATTTCTATGCTCATTGTAAGAAAAAAAAATCGCTATGATACTCATTAGAGGTAGAGCAATTAAAAAGCCAGCTAATGCAGGTTTTTTTAGTGACAACCAACTTGCTATGGATATTATTAAGCTAGATATCAAAACCTTAATAATGAAGAAGAACATGAAGTTGTTTTATCCAAAAAAATTTTTGATTTTAGAGATTGGGCTTCTTAAAGGCTCATAAACTCTGTCAATAAATTCAATGTGGCTGGAAAGCTTTTTTTCAAGTCTTGTTACTGATTTTTGAAGTTTATCAATTTTTGCTTCCAAAATTTCGATTTTTTCTTGGTCTTTATTTGACATCATTACTATAATTTAGATGTTGAATGAAAAATAGCAAATGATTTTTCTAATTTAAATTTTTTTATAAGTTTTTTATTTTTTTTCTAGGTTTGATCACATAAGTTTTGCTAAAATTTTCAGGATAATCATTTGGTTCATTCCTTTTTGAGAATATAAGATACAAACTTATCAAGACAATAAAAATTGAGTTTGATAACATTATTATTTTAAAAAATTCTGAATACATACTATTATCATTACGACAATAGTCTAATTTAGTTAAGTCATTCCCACTCTAGTTCTGTATAAACTTTTGTGATATTAGAATAATGATATTCTGTAAATAAAGCCCATCCTTCAGGATTAACTTTTTTTGAGTCTAAAATTTCTTTTTGGAGAATTGAATTTATTGATTCTTGAAGCGAAACATTATTTTTATGAAATTTTCTAACCTGTGAAATTAATCTAATAAAATATTCTAAGATCGGTTTTAATGCGGCATCTTTTTTTACTACACTTCCGTGTCCAGGAACAATTAGATCAATATCCATTTTTTGGATTTCATCTAAATTTTTTTTCCAACCAAGTATGCTTGCTCGAATCGACGGTATTCTTTCAACAAAAATATTTTCTGACCAGAAAGTTTTCGTCTTGAGGTCGTAAACTGATAGGTCGTTATCTGTATGACCACTTTTCCAAGCTTTAATTTCTACAATTCTTTCTCCAAGATCTACTTTAAGAATACTTTCAGTTTTTATTTTAATATTTGCTTTGATTAATTTTGCATTTTTAAGTACTTCATTTTCAATATTATTTGATTGCAGTTCTTTATAAAAATTAAAATTACTTAAAAGTGATCTATTGAGCTTTTCGTGTCCTATTATACTTGGGTTTTCAGATAAAAAGGCTTCTGTCCCAAAAAAATGATCTGGATGAGAATGAGTTATAACAATGTGCGAAATAGGGAGGTCTGAAATTGTTTTAATTTTTTCTAGTAATTTTTTACCTATTACTTTTGTTCCACCAGTGTCTATAACCATTATTGATTTTTGTCCAAGAATAAATCCAATATTTGCTATGTCACCTTTATTAGATCTGTTTGCATCTTCGTGGATACCATAATGAACAAAAACTCCGTCAGCTACTTCTTCAAGTTCAAAGCTAAAACTTTTATTTACATTGAATAGCAGAAATAATATGAAGAACAATTTTTAGCATAATATAAATATAGTATGATAGGAGTTTTTATTAAAAAAAATAAAATTTTTATATAATTTTTAAATTTTTAAATAAGATAATGATAATTATTATCAAAAAAAGTCTTGACATTGATATTAATAATTATTATTAATATTATACTGATGATAATAATTATCATTATTATTTCCTTCCTTTGATAATGATTATTATATTCACTAGAACATAAATTAGTATATAAATCCCTATCGTGGAGGTATAATGATAGTTAGAAAATCAAGTGTGGTACCTAAATATACCCGTTGGATGTCAAGGTTAACATTCATGACTGGCGTTGCTATTGCCAGTAATTCTTTTGCACAGGACATGACTTATGTTGCACCTGATGTAAATATCTTTGAATCGCCAGCACAGGTATTCGAAATACCTGGTGCTGGTGATTACATTGGTCCAGAGGAAATTAAAAAATACAATTTTAATAATATTAATGACATTTTAAGAAACACCACTGGTGTTTACTCAAGAGAAGAAGATGGCTTGGGGATATTCCCTAATATAAGCATAAGAGGTGTTAATACCTTGCGATCTGCTCAGGTAAATATTATGGAGGATGAAATTAATATCATGCCAGCTCCTTATTCTGCACCAGACGCTTATTACTTTCCTATTACAGGTAAAATGCATGCTGTAGAGATCTTAAAAGGCACCAGTCAGTATAGATATGGTCCACATTCCACAGGTGGTGCAATGAACTTTGTAACAACACCCATTGATTTCGGTCAAAGGTATTATGGAAGTGTATCCTATGGTTCAGGTAATGACGTTATTACTCATGATTACTTTAACTATGGTATTTCAGGGAATTACGGCGCTTTAGCTTTATTGGGTGAAATGTATTATCGTAATAGTGATGGTAATGGAAAGGAATTCAATATTAATCCTCCAACAAGTTCACAACACAGAAAAGGTTATGATAGTGATGAGCTAGGTGGAATCAATCATATTGCCCTATGGTTGAAGTTGTTATGGCAACTTCCAACAACTAGGAATATTACCTTAGAAGTAAAAGCATCATATAACGATATGAATTATAATGAAGGGTATGCTGGATTAACCACAGCAGATTTTAACACTAACCCCGATCAAACTTACGTTGCATATCAGCTTGACGAAATGAACACTGAACAGCAAACTTATTATGCTAAACTAAGGGCTGAATTAACTTCAAACATTACAAACAACTTAACTGTAGGTTATAATCGTTATACAAGAGATTGGTTCAAGCTAGCAGATGCTAATGGTGATTCTCTCACATCTATTATGTCTAAAGCTGGGAGTGCTGCTTCATTAAATATTGTAAAGGGATTAGCAGCAGGTACTATCAGATATGTAAACAATGATAGGCAATATGGTTCTTACATTCTTAATAATGAGACAGAGTTTAACTTTAACACAGATTATTTCGGTAAAAATATCAAACATAATTTAAAAGTTGGGTATGGATACCATTATGATTACATTAACAGAGACCAACAACGTCATACATTCACTCAAGCGGTTGGAGGAGCTTTAACTGCAACTGGTGTGACTTTCAAAGATGATAGACATGAGAAGGCCAAAGGTCATATCGGTTATATCGAAGAATCAGCAACCATTAACAATTTTGTTGTTTCGCTTCTGGTGGGTAATTTGAATATGTTGACTAATTATAGAGATAAAATCGCTGCTCAAGGATCAACGTCTAATATGCATGAAACTTTGTATGCTTTTGCACCTGGTGGTGGATTAGTTTATAATCATGACGATAATTGGCAGTGGTTTGGTGGAGTTTATAAAGGATTTAATTTGCCTGGACCAAGTTCTGCAAGAGATGATGGTTCACCTGTAGAAAAAGAAACAAGTATAGCTAAAGAGATTGGTGTAAGATACTCTTTCTCCAACATTCTTTATATCCTGGACAGGCCATACAGACTTTAAAGATTAATCGTTATTGACAATAGTAATACTGACTCAGCTCCTGATAATGCAGGTAACGTTGTTTCAAAAGGATTTGAACTCTCTTCAACATACGCTCCAGAGAACATTAAACCTTTTGGAGGAGATATTTCATTCTTTGCTAATTATACATTTACAAATGCTAACTTAGATGGTGCAGCTTCATCAACTGATACAGAATCAGCTTTTGCTGGCGGAAGAGATGGCTCTAATGTGCCTTACGTTCCAGATCATCGTCTATCATTCGGTGCTGATTATGAGTACAATGACTTTGATTTTGGAGTTAATATGACTTATCACTCCGAGTCACATGGTACTGCAGACGAAAGTGAAACCGAAGTATCAATGATTAATGGTAGTGTCAACCAGACGCAAGAAACGGAAAAATTGATGATGCATTCCTATTAAATTTCTATGCAGGTTATGACTTTATGGAAAATTTCAGGTTTACAGCCGGAGTAAATAATGCAACTGACTTGGAGTATATTGCTTCAAGGCATCCGAATGGAGCTCGAAGAGGTGCACCACTTACTGCATACTTCAAAGCTGCAGCAAAGTTTTGACCAAGAATATGGATAAAATTTCTCCAATAAATTAATCTCTTTGTTTTCTTATCTTTACAAAACTACCCATTTGAAAATAAAAAATGAAAAACCAAAATATTTCAATTTCTACTAATCAAACAATAACTGAAGATAATTTTCAGGAAATAATTTTAGAAATAATTTATGATGTTATAGGAAAAAGAAAGTTAATTCATTCAAGGTACGATGAATTAATTAAAAAACTTTGGGGATCTTCAAAACCCACAACACTTAAAACTAATTTAGGAAAATATTTACTCACAAGACTTCTAAGGGAATCTGATAGGGCTTTTGCAGAAGCTCAATCATTAGCTAAGCAACTATGTCCAACTTGTAAAAAAGATTTTTCTAACTACGACGAAAATTATTCAGAGAATTTACATTAAAAATTAGACAAACTGTTAATAAATTCTTACGCAAATTTGTTGATTCGAAAAATCAATTGATAATGCAAGATATTTTAAATATGTTATGAACACAATGAAATTTATTAAACTGCTTCTAATTATTTTGTGCATAAATTTTCACCCTCTTTATTCAAAAGAGTTCATTATTGTTCAATCGACGACTTCCACTAGAGACTCTGGTTTCTATGATTATCTTTTGCCAAAATTTACAGAAAAATACGGTTTTGAAGTCAGAGTTGTTGCTGTTGGGACAGGACAAGCGTTAAAAAATGCAAAAAAGTGCGATGCAGATGTCTTAATAGTTCATCACAAAAAATCAGAAGAAAAATTTGTCAATGAAGGATTTGGTCTGTTCCGAAAAGAATTTATGTTTAATGATTATATTCTTGTTGGCCCGAAAAACGATCCTGCTAAAACAAAGATAGATAATTCTATTAAAATAGCCTTAAAAAAGATAATTAGCTCAAGATCGTTATTTATATCAAGAGGAGACGACAGTGGAACGTATAAAAAAGAACTTTCAATATGGGACGCATTAGGAAGAATTCCAGACGCAAAAAATGATAAATGGTACTTGTCTGTAGGACAAGGGATGGGAGGAGCACTAAATATTGCTGTAAATAAGAATGCTTATATAATTTCAGATCGTGCTACTTGGATAAGTTTTAATAATAAAAGAGAGCATGAAATTTTGGTATCAAATGAACCATTACTTTTAAATCATTATGGAGTTATTCCTATCAATCCAATTAAATGCCCTAGCACAAAATCAAAATTAGCAAACATATTTGTTGATTGGTTGGTTTCTAAAAGTACAAAAGAATTAATTAACAATTTTAAAATTAATAATAGTCAACTTTTCTTTTCCACTTCAATTAAATAATTGCAAATTATTTTGAGAATTAAAAAAAAAAGACTAAAATAATAAAATGCCACATCTTCAATTTGACGTAAATAAAGAGCTTCAAGATGAGCAGAGAAAAGTTTTTTTACAATATGTAAAGAGCGTATTTTCTGAGATTATGCGAACTGGCGTCAATCATATTGCAGTAAGTTTAAGAGAGTTTCCAAAATATTCTTTGACTCTTGGAAGAGCCCAAATAGGAGATTTTGTTTGTTTTATGAATCTAGATATAAGAGATGGAAGGACGATTAAGCAAAAGAGAGAACTTGTGAAAAAATATATGGAAGGCGTTGAAGAGATATTAGGAATTAAATTGAATAATCAATATGTTACTTATACTGGTCATCGTGGCAATGATTTTAATTTATATGAAAAAAGTTTAGATGAATGGACTGACAGCGATAACCCTTTAGGCTAAGTACGTAAATGAAATTTCAGATAAATCAAATAAACAAAAATTTGTTTAAAGTCTTGATAAAAGATAGTGTTGATACTTGTCATCTTGTTACTTTAAGTGATGAAATTTTTAAAAAACTAACAAAAAAAAGAATTCCAAAAATAAAACTTATTAATTTGAGTTTTGAATTTTTTAAAAAAAAAAAATACCAGATTTTAAAAAAATTTTAACTTCAAGTTATTTCTGAATATTTCCGTTATTTTGGGGAATTTTGG